>DATLOY010000017.1:0-50473 GCA_035536015.1 Sphingomicrobium sp. | reverse complement strand
AACCACCCGCTACGACATCGACATGGTCAAATGCATCTATTGCGGCCTGTGTGCCGAGGCCTGCCCGGTCGATGCGATCGTCGAGGGACCGAACCTCGAATTTGCGACCGAGACGCGGGAGGAACTGCTCTACGACAAGGCAAAACTGCTCGCGAATGGCGACAAGTGGGAGCAGGCCATCGCCGCCAACCTTGCCGCCGATGCGCCATATCGGTAGGGGCGCGGCGCATGCGGAAGCAGGACGTGCAAATCCTCTCCGAGCTTGTCTCGGGGAGGTGGCAGCCCGAAGGGCTGACGGAGGGGCCGGCGCCAACCCCTCCACCACGCTGCGCGTGGTCCCCCTCCCCCAGGCAAGCTGGGGGAGGATTTAGGTGATCGCCACAATCGCCTTCTACCTGTTCGCGACGCTTACGATCGCTTCGGCGATCGCGGTCATTTTCGCGCGCAATCCGGTGCACAGCGTGCTGTGGCTGATCGTCGCGTTCTTTAACGCGGCCGGCCTCATGCTGCTGATGGGCGCCGAGTTCATCGCGATGCTCCTGGTGATCGTCTACGTCGGCGCGGTCGCGGTGCTGTTCCTGTTCGTGGTGATGATGCTCGACATCGATTTCGCCAGCCTGCGGACGGGTTTCACCCGGAACCTGCCGTTCGGGATCATCATCGCACTGGTCCTGCTCGCCGAAATCATCGTCGCGGTGATGGCCTGGAAGGCCGGACCGGCAATGAATGGCGGACATATCCCCGCGGCGAACCAGTCCAACATCGTTGCACTCGGGCAGTTGCTCTACAGCCGCTACCTTTTCCCGTTCGAGATCGCGGGCCTGATCCTGCTGGTCGCGATGATCGGCGCGATCGTCCTCACGCACCGCCGCCGGGGCGACCTGCGCACTCCGAAGGCGTCGCGCCAGCTGCGCCGCCGGCCCGAGGACGCGATCAAGCTGACCCAGCCGGGCGTGGGTGAGGGGATGAAGCTGTGATCGGCCTCACCCATTACCTCACCGTCGCCGCGATCCTGTTTACGATCGGCGTGCTCGGGATCTTCCTCAACCGCCGCAATGTCATCCTGATGCTGATGGCGATCGAGCTCATTCTGCTCGCGGTGAACGTCAACCTGGTCGCTTTCTCGGCCTATCTCGGCGATTTGACCGGCCAGGTCCTTGCGATGTTCGTGCTCACCGTCGCCGCCGCCGAGGCCGCCATCGGCCTTGCCATCCTCGTCATCTTCTTCCGCCGCCGCGGCTCGATCGCGGTCGACGACGTCAACCGGATGCGCGGCTGATGGCCCTTGAACTGATCGTCTTCCTGCCGCTCGTCGCGGCGATTGTCGCGGGCCTGGGCGGACCGTGGATCGGCAAGACGGCGTCGAAGGTCGTCACGACCGGCGCGCTGATGATCGGTGCGGTGCTGAGCTGGCCGATCTTCTTCCAATATATCGGGGGCTCGGTGCAGCCGACGGTCGTGCCAGTGCTCGACTGGATCCGATCCGGCGATCTCAACGTCGCATGGGCGCTGCGGCTCGATGCGTTGACGGCGGTAATGCTGGTCGTCGTGACGACCGTCTCATCGCTCGTCCACCTCTACAGCTGGGGCTATATGGAGGAGGACCCGGGCCAGCCGCGGTTCTTCGCCTATCTCTCCCTGTTCAGCTTCGCGATGCTGATGCTGGTGACGGCTGACAGCCTGGTTCAGATGTTCTTCGGATGGGAAGGTGTCGGTCTCGCCTCCTACCTTTTGATCGGCTTCTGGTATCACAAACCGAGCGCGAACGCGGCGGCGCTCAAGGCCTTCGTCGTCAACCGGGTCGGCGATTTCGGCTTTTCACTCGGCATCTTTGGTACATTCTGGCTGTTCGGCACCGTTTCGATCCCGGCGATCCTCGCCGCTGCGCCGCACATGGCCGGATCGACCATCGGTTTCGCAGGGATGCGGGTCGATGTGATGACCTTGCTCTGCCTGCTTTTGTTCGTCGGAGCGTGCGGCAAGTCCGCGCAGCTCGGTCTCCACACCTGGCTTCCGGACGCTATGGAAGGCCCGACGCCCGTCAGCGCCCTGATCCACGCCGCGACGATGGTCACCGCCGGCGTGTTCATGGTCTGTCGCCTGTCGCCCATGTTCGAGACATCGACGACGGCGATGCACGTCGTCACTTATGTCGGCGCAGCCACCTGCTTCTTCGCGGCGACGGTCGGGACCGCGCAGAACGACATCAAACGGGTGATCGCTTATTCGACCTGCTCGCAACTCGGCTACATGTTCTTCGCGGCGGGCGTCGGTGCCTATGGCGCGGCGATGTTCCATCTCTTCACCCACGCCTTCTTCAAGGCGCTTCTGTTCCTCGGTGCCGGCAGCGTGATCCATGCGATGCACCACGAACAGGACATGCGTTACTATGGCGCGCTCCGTAAGGAGATCCCGTTCACCTTCTGGGTGATGGTCGCGGGAACGCTGGCAATCACCGGGGTAGGGGTCGCCGGCATCGGCTTCGCGGGCTTCTGGTCGAAGGATGCGATCCTCGAATCCTCATTCGCCAGCGGCTCTGTCCCGGGCACGGTTGCCTTCTGGCTCGGATCGATCGCCGCACTGCTGACCAGCTTCTATAGCTGGCGGCTGATCTTCCTGACATTCTTCGGCAAGCCTCGCTGGGCTGCGTCCGAACACATTCAGCACGCGATCCATCATGTGCATGAATCGCCGGACGAGGAGCATGGGGATAGTGCGCACGAGGCCGGCCTGCCACCGGAAGGCAGCGGCGGATATCACCCGCATGAGAGCCCGTGGACGATGCTCGTCCCGATCGGGCTGCTTGCGCTCGGCGCGGTGTTTTCCGGTCAGATCTGGCACGGCATCTTCACCGACGCGGCGCGCGCGCCGGAATTCTGGCGCGGGAGCGTCGCCTTCAGCGAGCATCTCGCTCACGCCGCGCACGAAGCGCCTTTCTGGGTGAAGTTGACTCCGACGATCGTGATGCTGATCGGGCTCTACATCGCCTGGCGGAATTATATCCAGAAACCGGAAGCCGCGGGCAATTTCGTCAAGCAATTCCCGGCCGTGTACCGGTTTGTCAGCAACAAATGGTATTTCGACGAGCTGTACGACGTGATCTTCGTCCGTCCTGCGTTATGGCTCGGGCGCCTGTTCTGGAAGGGCGGTGACGAGGGGACGATCGACCGCTTCGGCCCGCACGGTGCGGCTTATGCTGTTGGTGTCGGCAACCGGATCACGACGCGGCTTCAGTCGGGCTATCTCTACTCCTACGCATTGGTGATGCTGCTCGGCCTGATCGGCGCAGCGAGTTGGGCGATCTGGTGGGCGAAGTGACCGGAATTCGTGGGATCCTTCCCTTTGAGGGGAGGTGGCGCGCGAAGCGCGGCGGAAGGGTGCGACTCCCATCCGCCAGGACTGTTGTTCACCCTTCCACCGCCGCCGGCGGTCCCCCTCCCCTGAAGGGGAGGATTTGATGGGCAGTCTGCCGCTCCTCACCATCCTCATCGCCGTCCCACTGATCGCGGGCGTGGCCGCCCTGTTCGTCAAGGCGAACGCGGCGCGCTGGCTGGCGCTGATCGCAACCCTGCTCGATCTGGCGCTCAGCGTGTATCTTTGGGTCCAGTTCGATCCGAACGGAGCGCAGTGGCAGTTCACGGAGCTCAATCCGCTGGGCAACGGCAAGCCCTGGCTCGGCATCGACGGAATCGCCCTCGTCCTTATCGAGCTGACTGCATTCCTTATGCCGATCTGCATCGGCGCAAGCTGGCGATCGATCGAGAAACGAGTCCCCGAATATATGGCGGCCTTCCTGCTGATGGAGGCGCTCATGCTCGGCGTCTTCGCCGCGCAGGACCTGTTCCTTTTCTATATCTTCTTCGAGGGCGGCCTCATCCCGATGTACCTGATCATCGGCATCTGGGGCGGCGCCGAGCGCATCAAGGCCAGCTACAAATTTTTCCTCTACACCCTGCTCGGCTCGGTGCTGATGCTGATCGCCATGATCTACATGGTGCAGGAGGCCGGAACGACATCGATCCCGGCGCTGATGGTCACCGACTTCCCGGTCGATGCGCAGAAATGGCTGTGGTTGGCCTTCTTCGCGAGCTTCGCGGTGAAGATGCCGATGTGGCCGGTCCACACCTGGTTGCCCGATGCGCACGTCCAGGCGCCGACGGCGGGCTCGGTGATCCTTGCCGGCGTCCTGCTGAAGATGGGCGGCTACGGCTTCATCCGCTTCTCGCTGCCGATGTTCCCCGAAGGCTCGGCGATGTTCGTGC
Source organism: Sphingomicrobium sp. (assembly GCA_035536015.1). Classification (GTDB taxonomy): domain Bacteria; phylum Pseudomonadota; class Alphaproteobacteria; order Sphingomonadales; family Sphingomonadaceae; genus Sphingomicrobium. Next base: position 46,211 of record DATLOY010000017.1, on the reverse strand, counting down.
CGTTCGTCTTCGTCCTGTCAGGACTCGCGGTGGTTTACACCAGCCTTGTCGCGCTCGTGCAGACCGACATGAAGAAGCTCATCGCTTATTCGTCGGTCGCGCACATGGGCTTCGTGACCTTCGGCCTGTTCGCGATGAACCGCCAGGGGATCGAAGGCGCCATGATGGTCATGCTCGGTCACGGCCTGGTATCGGGCGCCCTCTTCCTTTGCGTCGGCGTGGTCTACGACCGGCTGCACACGCGCGAGATCGCTCGTTATGGCGGGCTCAGCGACAACATGCCGGGTTACGCGCTCCTGTTCATGGTTTTCACCATGGCCAGTGTCGGCTTGCCGGGTACGAGCAACTTCGTCGGTGAGTTCCTGAGCCTGGTCGGGACCTATCGCGCCTCGACCTGGGCGGCGATTGCGGGAACGACCGGCATCATCCTGGGCGCGGCCTACATGCTGCTGCTTTACTGGCGGATCTGCTTCGGAACGCAGCGTCACAAGGATGCTGGGGCCATGCCGGAACTGTCGGCGCGCGAATGGTGGCTGCTCGCACCGATCGCGCTCGGCGTCTTCTGGATGGGCATTTATCCGGAAAGCTTCATCCGGCCGTTTCGCAACGACGTCGGCCGCGTGCTCGAGCGGGTACAGCATGTCGCGCCGCACTATGATGCGAGCGTCGTGCCCGGCAAAGCGAAGGTGGAGGCGCATTGATGGGCCGGTTCGCGCCAATCCTTCCCGAACTGATCCTCAGCGTCGGAGCGACCGTGCTGATGATGATCGCGGCCTTTACGGGACGTCGCGGATCGAGCCTCGTCAGCTGGCTGGCGATCCTGCTCCTGATCGCGGCGACGGCCGCGCTGGTGGGCGCCCCGTCTCACGCTGGCCCGATCTTCGACGGATTGATCTCGGCCGATCTCTTCGCATCCTTCGGCAAGGCGATCATGTTCCCTGCGGCAGCCGTCGCGATCATCGCGGCGCAAGGCTGGTTCGGCAAAGAGCATGAGCACAGCAGCGAATATTCCGTCCTGATCCTCTTCGCCGCGGCGGGCATGAGCGTGATGGTCTCGGCAACCAGCCTCATCTCGCTCTACGTCGGTCTCGAGCTCAACAGCCTCGCGTCCTACGTGCTCGCGTCCTACCGACGGACCGACGAGCGATCCGCCGAAGCGGGCCTCAAATATTTCGTCCTCGGAGCGCTCGCGAGCGGCATCCTGCTCTACGGCATCTCGCTGCTTTACGGCTTCACCGGCACGACCAATTTCACCGGTCTCGCGTCAGCATTCGCGCGCGGAGCGCCGTCGCTCGGCCTGCTGTTCGGCCTCGTCTTCCTGCTGGCGGGCCTGGCCTTCAAGATCAGCGCGGTTCCGTTCCACATGTGGACGCCCGATGTTTACGAAGGCGCGCCAACGCCGGTGACGGCATTCTTCGCTTCGGCGCCCAAGGTCGCAGCGGTCCTCCTCTCGACCCGCGTCTGCCTCGACGCGCTCGCGCCCGCGACCGAAGCGTGGCGGCAGATCGTGATCTTCGCCGCGCTGGCGTCGATCTTCCTCGGCGCGGTCGCGGCCTACGGGCAGAACAACATCAAGCGACTGCTGGCTTATTCGTCGATCAACAATGTCGGCTTCGTCTTGATTGGCCTTGCAGGCGCGGGAGTCGCGGGCGCGTCTTCCGTCCTCTTCTACATGGCCGTCTATGTGACCATGACTCTCGGCGCCTTCCTCTGCGTCCTCTGGATGCGCGGCGCGGACGGCGAACCGATCGAGGAAATCTCGAGCCTCTCGGGACTCTCGCAATCGCGGCCGGGCTTTGCCGCTGCGCTTGCGGTCTTCATGTTCAGCCTAGCCGGAATTCCGCCCTTCTTCGGCTTCTGGGCCAAGCTGGTGGTGTTCAACGCGGCGGTCAAAGCCGGCTTACTCCCGCTCGCCGTGGCCGGAATCCTCGGCACCGTCGTCGGGGCCTATTATTACCTCAAGATCGTGAAGGTCATGTACATGGACGAGCCGGGCGCGCCTTACAGCCGCGTTCGCGAGCCGGTGCAGGGCGTCCTCATTCTGATCGCGGCGATAGCCGTTTCGCCGCTTGGCTATCTGCTGATCGGGCCGCTTGGTACGCTCAGCGACATGGCCGCGGGGTCGATTTTCTGAGCCGTATCCGGATCGTTGAGCGGACCGGCTCGACCAACGCCGACATTGCAGCCGATAACGACGCCGTTGAAGGCGATTGGCTCGTCGCGCTGAACCAGGATTCCGGAAAGGGCCGGCAGGGCCGTCAATGGGTGTCGGGGAGCGGCAATTTCTTCGGGAGCACGCTGGTGCAATTGCGCGCCGAAGATCCGCCCGCCCAGACCCTGTCGCTGGCCGCCGGCCTGGCGTTGATCGAGGCGATCGACATCGCAATGCCTGCTCAGGCGGTCACGCTCAAATGGCCCAATGACGTCATGCTCCTCGGGCGCAAGCTCGCCGGAATCCTCCTGGAGAGAAGCGGCGACCGAGTGGCTGTCGGCTTCGGGGTCAATCTCGCGACCGCGCCGGTGCTGACCGATCGGCACGCCGCGACGCTGGGCGGGCAAATCAGTTCTCAGGCCTTCGCTCCCTTGCTCGCGGGCAGTTTTTCCAACCTGCTCGATATCTGGCGATCGAGTGAAACCGTCGCGCTGGCTCGAGCATGGCAGCAACGGGCGCATCCGACGGGCACGCGGCTGACCGTCCACACAGGCCCTGAGGAGACGGTCAGCGGCCGCTTCGCGGGATTGGAGCCTGACGGCGCGCTCCGCCTCACCCTGGACGACGGTTCGACCGAGGTCGTTCGCGCCGGCGACGTCGACCTGAACTAAGCTGGCGAGTCGCGCTCTCGCCTAGCGCTGGAAGGCGGGCTAGGGCGGCATCGTTTCGCGGCCGAGTCGAAGCGCCTTATCCGCGGGACTCAGCGCCGGTCCTGCCGGCCGGCAAACCTCTCCCCGGAGGTAGGCAATGCCTTACATTACCACCACGGACGGCACCGAGATATTCTACAAGGATTGGGGTCCAAGGGATGCCCAGCCGATTGTCTTCCATCACGGCTGGCCGCTGAGCGCGGACGATTGGGACAATCAGCTCATGTTCTTCCTGAACCATGGTTTCAGGGTGATCGCGCATGATCGTCGCGGTCATGGCCGCTCCAGCCAGACCGACACCGGCAACGACATGGATACCTATGCCGAGGACATGAAGCAGCTGGCCGCGAAGCTGGACCTTCGCAATGCCGTCCACGTCGGCCATTCGACCGGCGGGGGCGAGGTGGCGCATTATGTCGCTCGCGCCGACCCGGGCCGAGTCTCCAAGGCGGTGCTGATCGGCGCCGTCCCGCCGGTCATGCTCAAGAGCGAAAGCAATCCCGGCGGCCTGCCGATCGAGGTGTTCGACCAATATCGCGCTGGCCTCGCCGCCAACCGTGCCCAGCTTTATCTCGATATCGCTGAGGGTCCGTTCTACGGCTTCAACCGAACGGGTGTTCAGCCGATCGAGGGCGTTGTCCGGAACTGGTGGCGCCAGGGGATGCAAGGCGGGATCAAGGCTCACTACGACTGCATCAAGGCCTTTTCGGAGACCGACTTCACCGAAGACCTGAAGTCGATCGATGTGCCGGTGCTTCTGCTGCATGGCGATGACGACCAGGTCGTTCCGATCGCTGATTCCGCCCTGATCGGGATCAAGCTGCTCAAGCACGGAAGGCTGAAGGTCTATCCAGGTTATCCGCACGGCATGGCAACGACGCACGCCGACGAGATCAACAAGGATCTGCTGGCTTTCATCGAAGGCCAGGCGGTCGGCGAAGGCGCCGCGGAAGCGCCGGCGTTGGTGGCGGAACCGCTGCCCGCATGATGAGTGACGTCCGGCAGACCATAATCGACACGCGCGGAGCGCAGATGTTCCCGCGCCTGTCGGACGAAGAGCTGACGCGGCTTGCTAGGTTCGGCGAGCCGCGCAGCTATCGCACGGGCGACATGCTCGCGCGGGTCGGCGAGGTCGGTCCTGGCTTGATGCTCATCCTGTCGGGGCAAGTCGAGGTCACGAGCAGCGACAACGGCCAGCCATCACATATCGTCACGCACGAACGCGGCAATTTCATCGGCGAACTCGCCCAGCTGTCGGGCCGTCCTTTCCTCGTCGATGAGAAAGCGCTGACGGATGTCGAGGCGGTGGCGATTCCCGCCGACCGCCTGCGTGCGTTGTTGATCGCGGAAGCTGACCTTGGCGAGCGGATCATGCGCGCGCTGATCCTTCGCCGGATGGGCCTGATCGAGACAGGCGCAGGGCCGATCATCGTCGGATCGGAAGGCAATGCCGATGTGTTGCGGCTGGTCAACTTCCTGCGACGCAACGGCCATCCGTATCGCAATCTCGATCCGGCAAGTGACAGCTGCGGGCAGACCCTTGTCGAGCGGTTCGAAGTCACTCCCGAGGAGCTTCCGATCGTGCTGTGCCCAGGTGGCCAGCTGCTTCGCAACCCGAGCGAAAGCCAGCTCGCGCGCTGCGTCGGCCTCGTCGGACCGATCGATCCGGACCGGCTTTACGACGTGGTCATTGTCGGCGCCGGACCCGCCGGCCTGGCAAGTGCGGTCTACGCCAGTTCTGAAGGGCTATCCGTGCTCGCGATCGATTGCCGCTCGTTCGGCGGGCAGGCCGGCGCGTCGGCTCGCATCGAGAACTACCTGGGCTTCCCGACCGGCATTTCCGGCATGGCGCTGATGGGCAGGGCATTCAGCCAGGCGCAAAAGTTCGGGGTCGAGGTCGCCATCCCCGACGAAGCGGTGAAGCTCGAATGCGGCCACGACCCCTGCCACATCCTGCTGGCGACCGGGGAGCGGCTCCAGGCGCGCTCGGTCGTGCTCGCCATGGGCGCGCGCTACCGTCGCCTCGGCGTGGAGCGGCTCGAGGAATTCGAGGGGTCGTCGGTGCACTATTGGGCCTCTCCGTTGGAGGCCGACCTCTGCCAGGATGCCGAGATCGCGCTGGTCGGCGGCGGCAATTCCGCTGGGCAGGCGACCGTGTTCCTCGCCAGCCGCGCTCGGCACGTGACTTTGATCGCGCGTCGCCCGCTCAGCGAAACCATGTCGCAATATCTGATCGAGCGGATCGAGGCGCAGCCGAATATCGAGGTCGTGATCGGCTGTGAGGTTTCCGCACTTGAGGGATCGGGCGGCGAGCTTCGAGCAATCAGCTGCCGTAACCGTGCCACGGGCGGCGAAACGCGGCGATCGGTCCGTTACCTTTTCTCGTTCATCGGGGCCGAGCCCAACACCGACTGGCTGCAAAATTCCGGGCTCAAGCTCGATGAGCGCGGCTTCGTCCTCACCGGGGATGATGTTGGCGACGATCGACTTCCGCTCGAAACCAGCCGTCGCGGCGTTTTCGCGGTGGGCGACGTTCGGGCCTGCTCCGTCAAGCGCGTCGCAGCCGCAGTCGGCGATGGAGCCCAGGTCGTTGCGGCGATCCATTCCTATCTGGCAAATGCGCAGCAGCCCGCCGAGCCATTGCTCGCCGCGACTCCGGTTCTCACGGCCTGATACTTTCCGACTACCGGCTGTTGCCCTAAGGCCCGCCCATGCTGCTCGCCATCGACGCCGGCAATACGAACATGGTCTTCGCCCTCGTGGATGCGGGCGAGATCAAGACGCGTTGGCGGATCGCTACTGATCCCCGGCGCACCGCCGATGAATATGCGGTGTGGCTCCACCAGCTTCTCGAGCTCGAAGGTTATTCGAAATCCGATGTCGATGCCGTGATCATCGGAACCGTCGTTCCGCGCGCGCTGCACAATCTTGAGGTGCTGTCCGAGAAATATTTCCACAAGACCGCCGTCGTTGCCGGGCATGGCGAGGCGGCCTGGCCCTTGCAGCTCGACGTCGACGAACCCCAGAATGTCGGGGCGGACCGCGCGCTGAATGCGATCGCCGCGCATGCCAAATATGAAGGCAACCTCATCGTCATCGACTTCGGGACAGCAACGACCTTCGACTTGATCGGTCCGTCCGGAGCCTATCGCGGAGGGATCATCGCCCCGGGCATCAACCTGTCGCTCGACGCTCTCGTCAATGCGGCAGCGAAACTTCCGCGCATTGCCATCGAGGAGCCCGAGAACTCGAGCGTCGTGGGCCGCACGACCCAAAGCCAGATGCTCATCGGCATTTACTGGGGCTATGTCGCGATGATCGAGGGTCTGACCGAGCGCATGCGGCGTGAGATCGAAGGCGCCGAGACCGTCATTGCTACCGGCGGCCTTGCGGTCCTGTTCGACAAACACACCGAAGTGTTCGATGCGATTGAACCCGATCTCACCATCCAGGGGTTGAGTCTCTTGTACGAGAAGGCGACCAGCGGCTCGCAATGATTCCAGGCGAAGAGCTAATTTTCTGCGCGCTCGGCGGATCGGGCGAGATCGGCATGAACGTCAATCTCTACGGCTGCCGCGGTCAGTGGATCATGGTCGATCTCGGCCTGACATTCGCCAACCCGGACTATCCGGGGATCGAGCTGGTGCTGCCCGACCTGGAATTCATCGAAGAGCATCAGGACCGCCTCGCCGCGATTGTCCTGACTCACGGCCATGAAGACCATATCGGCGCTCTGCCCTATCTGGCCGAGGAGCTGAAAAGCCCGCTCTATGCCACTCCGTTCACAGCGGGACTCATCGCCGGGAAGCTCGAAGAAGAGGGGCTGACAGGCGCGGTGAAGCTCAACATCGTCGAGCGCGGCGGAAGTATCCAACTCGGCCCGTTCAAGGTGAGCTTTGTCGCGCTTTCACACTCGATCCCCGAGGGGAATGGAGTGCTCATCGAAACGCCGTTCGGCAATGTGTTTCACACCGGCGACTGGAAGATCGATGACACTCCGGTGATCGGCGAGGCTCCGAGCACCGAAGCGCTGACCAGGATCGGCGACGAAGGCGTGCTGGCACTCGTCTGCGATTCCACCAACGTGTTCCAGGACAAGCCCTCAGGTTCGGAAGAAAGCGTTCACGCGGGACTGCTCGCCCAGGTGCAAGAGGCGAAGGGCCGGGTGCTTGTCACGACCTTCGCTTCGAATGCCGCGCGGCTGCAGACCATTGGACGCGTGGCGACCGAAAGCGGACGCAAGGTCTGCATTGCCGGACGGTCGCTCGAACGGATCCTACGCGTCGCCCAGGCGACCGGCTACCTGCTCGATTTCCCAACGCCAATTCGCTTCGACGAGGCGATGCAGCTTCCGAAAAACGAGGTCCTGATCATCGCGACGGGCGGGCAGGGCGAGCCGCGAGCGGCGCTGGGACGGGTCGCGTTCGGTACTCATGAGCTCAAGCTCACAGCCGGCGACACCGTCATTTTCTCGTCGCGGATCATTCCGGGTAACGAGATCGCAATCGGCCGGATCATGAACCAATTGTCCGACCTCGGGGTGCTGATCGTGACCGAGCGCCAGGCGCATGTTCACGTATCCGGCCATCCGGGCCGTCCCGAGCTTCTCCAGATGTACGATTGGGTACGGCCCCAGATCGTCGTTCCGGTTCATGGCGAAGCTCGGCACATGGCGGAGCAAGCACGCCTCGCTCTCTCGCACGGCGTTCCGCACGCGGTCGTGCAGAAAAATGGCGACGTGATCCGACTTGCTCCCGGCGATCCCAAGAAGGTCGATGAGGTCCGGGTCGGCCAACTGATCCTGGACGGTGACGTCATCCTGCCGGCGAATGGTGCGACGATCAACGAGCGCCGCAAGATCGGCTACGGTGGGCTGATCACCGTCGCGGTGCCGGTGCGTGAGGACGGGAAGCTGGCGGGAACACCGCTGATCCGTCCGTTCGGTGTACCCGTCGAAGAGGACCGCGACGACTTCATCGCCGACGCGACCGATGCCGCAACCAAGGCCTTCAGCCCTGGGGTAGACGAGGAAAAGCTCCGCGAATCCGTTCGTCTCGCGGTCAGGCGTTGCGCGACACTCTGGACCGGCAAGAAGCCACTGGTCGAAGTGATGCTGCTTCAGGTCGTTCCGTAGCTTCAGCCATGCAGCTGTCGTCGATCGTCGCCATCTATTTCCTTTTCTTCGCGTTCAGCGCGTTCGCGCTGCTTCCGTTCGGCGTGAAGACGACAGAGGAGGTCGGCGGAGAAAGAGTTCCCGGACAGGCTGACAGCGCGCCACACAGGTTCGATCTTAAGCGTCACCTCATCAAGGCGGCGATCGTCGGAGCGGTTCTGTTCGCGATCTACTACGCGAATTGGACGTTCGGCTGGATCAAACCGGAAGACCTCGACTTCTACAACCCCCGCTGAATCAGCGCCTGCGCTCGATCGCCTGGGCGACAGCTGCGTAGAGCTTGCCCATGTCGGACGACATCAGGGTCACCGCGATCATCCCGCCGTCACGCTCCGCGAGCACGCGTCGAAGCATGGCCTCGAAATCATGCACGTAGCGATTGGCCGATCTCTGAAACTCGATGTCTTCCTCATAGTAAGCGCGGATCGCCTTGGTCTCGCCGCCGTCGAGCAGCTTGACGGCACGCCGCGTGAACACCCCGCGATTGCCTTTGAGGTAGGAATCCCAGGCACGATCGTCGATCTCGTCCGACAGGATCTTGCCAACGTCGATCGCCGCGGAGTGCATGGAATCGATCAGCAGGGAGACGCGACGCGCGAAGGCTTCGCTGTCCTTCTCCCGCTGGTCCTTGTTCGTCTGCTCGATATGCTGCTCAAGCGCTGCCGCGCTTTGGCCGAGCGTCAACATCTGCTGGGTGAGCCGGTCTGAAGCCGCGCGAGCGGAATCGACGGCACGGGCGGCGACATTCTCCACCTCCCGCAGCCGCTCTTCGATGCTCTCGCGAATGACCTTTTCGAGCGCGTTCCGGGCCGCGTCTGAAAGCTTGCCGGCGCTTTCCGGAATCACGCTCTCAATGGCCTCGCGGGCGCGTTCCGCAGCATGCGATGCCGCGTCCTTGACCTGGACAAGCGCAGCAACCAGCGCCGGTCCGGTCTCGCCGCTGAGGCTTGCAGCTTCGCGCTCCGCTTGAGCGAGGACGGATGCAAGCTCCGCGATCTTCGACTGTGCCTCGCCGACCCCGTCATCGACGGTAGCGAGAAGCGCGGTGAAGCGATCCTGCTGCTCCGCGATTTGCGATCCGGTTCCACTGAGGCGTTCACTAGCCTCCACTGCGGCGTCCCGGATCCAGCCTATCTCCGGCTTGGCCGATTGGGCCACTTCCGTGAGACGATCCGCGTGGCCGTGAGCCTCCCCGATGGCAGCGCCAACGCCTTCGCGAATGTCGCCGGCGAGCCGTTCAATGCTCTCGCGCAGCGCAGCCGTGCGTTCGGCGATCGTTCCGATCGCATCGTCCTGCGACGTTGCCTGCGATGCCAGCGCATCCAATTCGGAACGGGCGCGCGTCAGCGAGTCAAGGAAATGGTGGGCGCGCTCGTCGCCGTGGCTTGCCAGCTCGGTGAAGCGCTGGTCGATGAGCGCCAGCCCCCGTTCGATTTCGGCGAGCATGGATTGCGAAGCGCGCTCCTGCTCCGCGACGCGGCTGGAAAGCCCATCGAGCGTCGAACTCGCCCGATCGATATGGGTGCCAAGCGCTCCGGCGGCCTCGATTCCGGCGGTACCGATGCCCGCCGAGGCCTGCTGGACAAGGGCTCCCACAGCCGCGGACTGCGCATCGATTCCCGAACGGATTTCGTCGAGTGTCGTCGACGTCGCCTCGAGAAGCGACGACAATGCTCCGGAAAAGCTCGCTTCGGCCTCGCCGACACGCGCGGCGGCGGCGGCTCCCGCGCTTTCGATTTCGGTAAGCCTTGAAGCCAGACGCTCGGACGCCTCGCTCACTGACTGGTCGGCCTCTCGGGCGCGGTTGGCCAATGCAGTGACCTGTTCGCCGAACTGGCTCGTCCTTGTCGCGGTTTCGGCGCCGCTGCTGCGCAGTTGCTCGGCGATCGACCGCGCGGCCGCTTCGGCGCGCGGCAGGTCGTCGAGCAATACCGCGATGTCCGTGCGCGCGGCTTCAGCGGCACGGTCGAGGGCCTCGCCGTGACGCGCCAGCCGCTCGGTGCTTGAATCGAACTCGCGAGTGATCCCGCCCAGCTTGCCGGTGGCTTCATCGCCAAGCTGCATCAAATGCTGCGAAATCATCGTCAGCTCGGTGCGGCTGTCCGTGATTCGCTGGGACAAGACTTCGAGAAGCGCTTCGAGCGATTGGGCTTCGCCGCGCATGGCGACGACGGAGCGAGTGAACTTTTCCGCTTCCTTGCGCCGGGTACGCCCAAACATCAGCCAGGCGAGGCCGAGCAGCGCGAGCGGTCCGGTGGCGATCGCGACCCATTGTGCCGCGGCCGGCGAGCTTAGCGGCTGCCCGACGAGCGAGCGGCCCGCCAGCCAAGCCGTATAAGCAAGCCACAACGCCGCAAGAATGATCAGTGCAGTTCCAAGGACTTGGCGTCCGCCCGATCCGCGTTCCTCTGCCCGGCTTTCCGCCCATTGACCTTCGTCGAACGATGGCTGCATCGCGATCTGGTCGGTCGTGAGCTCAAGCGTTTCGGGTTCCTCCGGGCTGTGCGGGAGGGGTTCGGCGCGGTTCAGGAGCGGGTTCATGGCAATCGGCAGTTTACCACCTTTGTTCGATCAAGAAAGCGATTAGAAAGGGTCTTTCGAACGGATCTGTGAAGGGGAGGGCGATGGCGCTTGGAGCGCTGATCGGGGCCTATCAGGAAGACGATTCCGGCGGTTTGCGCGCGCTTCTCCCGCTCGCTGGCCGCACGTTGCTTGAATATCAGGTGCGCAGCGTTGCCGCCGCCGGAGCCGCCCCGATCGTCGTCATCGTCGAGCGCGTGCCGCAGGCCCTGCAGGACGTGTTCGAACGGCTCCGCCTCGATGGCGTCGGCGTTTTTCCGGTCAGTGACGTGCATGAAGCGGTCAGCCGCTTCGAGGCCGGGTCGATGCTCCTGCTCCTTGGCGACGGTGTCGTTGTACCCGCCGAACTCGTTCTGGCGCTGGCCGAGGAGCCCGAACCGGCGGTCGCGACAGTGCCGGACAACGAACATTACGAAGCGTTCGAGCGGATCGACGGCCACGCTCGCTGGGCTGGAGTGGCGCTAGTCAATTCCCGGACGCTCGGGTCCACCGCCGCAATGCTGGGCGATTGGGACCTTCAATCGACCTTGCTTCGCCGATCGCTTCAGGATGGCGCGCAGCGGTTGCCGGTCGCCCAGGGATCAACCGAGCCTCTGATCGCCGAGAGGCCTGAGCAACTCGAGCAGTTCCAGCGTGGTCTCATCGCCGGATCGCGCCAGGCTCGGACCGATTGGGCGAGCCGCTACGCGCTTCCGCTCGTCGAGGAGTTCGCGACCGAGCAATTGATGGAGACAAGGATCAAGCCGGCCTGGCTGATCTGGGGCGCGCTTGGGCTAAGCCTTGCGGCGGCAAGCGCTTTCCTTCGCGGCTGGCTATGGGTCGGCCTGCTCCTGCTGGTGCTTTCGACGCCCCTCGATACGATCGCGAGCCGTCTCGCGACTTTGCGGCTACGTCCACTGCCTGCGAAGATGGTGAGCCGGACCCTGCTTTGGCCGGCTGTGGGGATTGCCTTGCTTGCGCTGGCTTATTGGCAGTCCGGCCATGGGTCGGGGTGGGGAGCGATCATGGCGGCGCTCTCCGCGGCCGCATTCGCACAGGCCGCCCGCACCGAAGGCACGAGGGCAAGCGTGCCCGGAGGAATCTGGCTCTTCTCCCGCCGCAACGCGATCATTCTCGGTATCCCGTTCGCGATTGGCGGAGCCTGGACGACCTATCTCATCGGGTTGTTCCTCTATGCGGCGGGGAGCTTCTTCTACCTCCAGCACGCACGGCGGGTGGCCGCTCAAGTTGACGCGAAGTTAACCGAAATCGGATAAGCCATCCTCGATGATGGCAGAGGAATGGCCAATCGCTGCCGCTCCGGCGGGTTCAGCGCCTGCGCCCGCGCGCGGCGCTGGACGAGACCGCATGCCCACCGTCCGGGCGGATTTCTTCCTCAATCCCGCGGAACGCCTGACGGAGCAGGAGCGGGCATTGATGACCGCAATGCTCCATTGCCTCGTCGGCGACCTAGCCGATGAAATCGGCGCTGCGCTTCCTGCAAACACGACTGCGGCCAACGACGAGAGCAACCTGAACCTCATCGAGACGCTGGGGTCCGCGGGGCTTCTCAATCGTGCCGCGCTCGTCCGCCTGCTGCTGCGCCGGGCGGATGAGGAACGCATTTCGACCGCGGCAAAGGCGCGCAGCGGACGCCGCGAAGCGCGCGTGCTGCAGGGCCTTGTCAGCCATGAGAACGGTTTCGTTTCGGCAGCCGCAATGGCTCTGATCCTCGCTCGCGGGCGCCGCCGCGATCGCTTCGGCCAGTGCCTCCTCGATTTCGACGACTTGCAGATCGAGGAAGCAGGACCGCTCGCTTATTCCGTAGCCGCGGTGCTCCGCCGCGAACTCGTCGCGGTTCACGGAGCGGCGCGCGCGGACCAATTGCTTGCGGCAGCGGTGGCGCAGGTCCTTGGCCAGCATGATTCCGCCAACGGCATTGAAGCGCTGACGGGCCGGCTGGTCGATCTTCTCTTCGATCAGGGCGAACTCAGCGATGAATTGATCGTCGCCGCCGCGATGGAGGGCGAGATGACCTTCGTCGCCCAGGCGATCGCGCGGAAGTCGGGCCTGCGTGCCGACATCGCCATGGACGAGCTGCTTTCCGGCAATGATTCGCGAGTCATGGCGGTGCTTCGCATCGCGGACCTGCGTCGCGAGAGCGTCGCGAGCCTTCTCGCTGGAATCGGTGACCTTCTTTCCATTGGAGACCCTGGCCGGGCAATCACGACCTTCGACAAGCTCGGTGATGCCGAGGTCGAAAGCGCTCGCCGCTGGCTTAACGCCGATCCCGCCTACCGGGCGGCGGTCGGAACGCTCGGGGACCGCTGATGGCGAGTGCCCCCTCCGAACCGCGAGCGGTCCTCGGCAGGATCGACAAGGCCGGGCGGCTGATCAGTGCCGACCCGGAGCTCGAGGCACTTCAGCGCGAAGCGGGCTCGGATATCGGCAAGATGCTGGCCTTGCCGCAGATCGCTGCCGTCGCCGAGCTTGCACGCAAGCTCGGGATCCCGGTTGCGCGGCCTGCAATTGCGGCGTCACTCGAACATGACATCGAATTGTGGGTCCGGGCCATTCCGGAGGGTGAGGAGATCGCGCTCTCTCTCGAGGGCTGGACCACTCGCGCTCCGGCCGCTCCACGCCTCGCTTCGATCCTTGGACGGACCGGTGAAGCCGAAGCTTCCGCCACTCGTCATGAATGGGCCGCGGACGAGGAATTGCGCCTCATCTCGCTCTCCAGCGATTTGGCCGAACATCTCGGCGTTGACCTTGCCGAAGCGGCCGGCCAGCCGCTGACCCGCATCTTCAAACTCGAAGAGGATGAGGCTGGCGAGATGCCACTGATCAGCGCGCTTGCCGCCAGGCGAACCTTCACCGGCCAGAAAGCGCGCAGCCGATTGGACGACAGCCGGGTCGTCACGCTCCGCGGCGATGTCGTCTCCGCTGCGGACGGAAGTTTCGCCGGCTTCCGCGGGACGGCCGAAACGGAGGCTGTCCCATCACTTGGCGTCGGCAGCGCAAGGAGCGCGGCTTTCGACGCGGCACTCGACGAAGCACTCCGTTCGCCGCTCGATCGCATCATCGAAAGCGCTGAACGCATCGTCGACCGCGCGGACGGCCCCTTGCGCAGCGATTATGCGAGTTACGGCAACGACATCGCTGCTGCGGCCCGACACTTGCTGTCGGTGATTCGCTCGATGAGCGAGGATCCGACGCACGGCCAGCGGACGATTGATCTCGCCGGGCTCGCTGGCGAGGCGGTCGTGATGCTCGAAGCTTCTGCGGAGGACCGCCAGGTCACGATCCGGTTCGAGCCGAGCGAGCCGCTCCGCGCAAGTGGCGAGGAGCGGGCGGTCATTCAGATCCTCGTCAATCTTCTCGGCAATGCGGTGCGTCATTCGCCACCCGGCGGAACGGTGCAGCTCGACTTCGCGCGCACGCCCGGAACCGCATCGGTCACAGTATCTGACGAGGGCACCGGCATCGATCCAGCCGATCAGCAGCGAATCTTCGAGCGTTTCGAGCGCGCGGATTCGAAGAGCGGGGGCGCAGGTCTCGGGCTCGCGATCTCGCGCCGGCTTGCGCGGTCGATGGGCGGTGACGTGTCGCTCGAAAGTGCGCCTGGCGCGGGCGCTCGCTTCACTTTGACTTTGCCCAGTCCCTGAGGGGATCCCCCAGCTTCAGCGTTTGTCGACAGGGACGTAATTGCGCTGCGTCGCTCCGGTGTAGAGCTGGCGTGGCCGGCCGATCTTCTGATCGGGGTCGGCGATCATCTCATTCCATTGCGCGACCCAGCCAACGGTCCGAGCAAGGGCGAACAAGGCGGTGAACATGTCGGTCGGGAAGCCGATCGCGTTGAGGATCACGCCTGAATAGAAATCGACGTTCGGATAGAGCTTCTTCTCGATGAAATAATCATCGTTGAGCGCGATATGCTCCAACTCCTTGGCGACATCGAGCACCGGGTCGGAGATGTTGAGCTCCTTCAGCACTTCGTCCGCGGTCGCCTTCATCACCTTCGCCCGGGGGTCGAAGTTTTTGTAGACCCGGTGGCCGAAGCCCATCAGCCGGAAGGGGTCGTCCTTGTCCTTGGCTCGCGCGATATATTCTGGAATGCGCTTCACGCTGCCGATCTCGCGCAACATGTTGAGCGCTGCTTCATTGGCACCGCCGTGGGCCGGGCCCCAAAGACATGCGATTCCGGCAGCGATACATGCGAAGGGGTTTGCTCCCGAAGAGCCGGCCAGGCGCACGGTCGACGTCGACGCGTTCTGCTCATGGTCGGCGTGAAGGATGAAGATCCGACGCATCGCGCGCTCGATCACGGGATTGACGACATAGGGCTCGGCCGGCACGCCGAACGTCATACGGAGGAAATTGCCGGTGTAGGTCAGGTCGTTCTGGGGATAGAGGAACGGCTGGCCGATCGAATATTTAAAGGCCATCGCCGCTATCGTCGGCATCTTCGCGATCAGCCGGTGCGAGGCGATCATCCGCTGCTCAGGATCGGTGATGTCGGTGCTGTCGTGATAGAAGGCCGACAGGGCCCCAACCACGCCGCACATGATGGCCATCGGATGGGCGTCGCGCCGGAAACCGCGATAGAAAGTCGCGAGCTGTTCATGCAGCATCGTGTGGCGACTGATCGTGTAGGTGAAGTCATGGAGCTCGCCGGCGGTCGGGAGCTCGCCGTGAAGAAGCAGGTACGCGACCTCCATGAAAGTCGAATTCTCCGCCAGCTGATCGATCGGATAACCGCGGTGGAGCAGGATACCCTGTTCGCCGTCGATATAGGTGATCGCGCTCTGGCAGCTTGCGGTCGACGTAAAGCCGGGATCGTATGTGAACATCCCTGTCTCGGCGTAGAGCTTCCGGATGTCGACCACCTCGGGCCCGACCGACCCTTCCAGAATCGCATAATTGTGGTTCGTACCCTCAATCCCGAGGGTCGCGGTCTTGTCGGTCATTATTTCGGCTCCACGATCTGGTCGGCGATGCGGCTCAGGCTTTCGCCCTTACCCAGCAAAACTAGGACGTCAAAAATTCCGGGCGAGGTCGTTCGCCCGGTAAGCGCGGCGCGGAGCGGTTGGGCGAGCTTTCCGAGCTTCACGCCCTCGGCATCCGCAACCGACCTTATGGCCTGATCGGTGTTGTCATGAGTCCAATCGTCTACGCCGCTCAGCGCTTCATGTGCGGCCGCGAGCAGGGGACGCGAGTCCGGCGTCAGTAGCGCCGAAGCCGCTTCGTCCAGCTGAAGGGGCCGCTCTTCGAAAAGGAAGCGAGCGCCTTCCGCAAGTTGAAGCACCGTATGCGCCCTGGCCTTGAGCTCGGGCATTGCGCGAACGAGCAAGACCTTTTGGTCTTCGGAAATTCCAAGCCTCGGTGCGATCAAATCGGCGAGCCGATCATCGTCGGCCTCACGTATGTAATGGCCGTTGAGATTTTCGAGTTTCTTGAAGTCGAAACGCGACGGCGACTTGCCAACGTGATCGAGGTCGAACCACCCGATCGCCTGTTCGCGGCTGATGATTTCATCGTCGCCGTGGCCCCAGCCCAGGCGCAGCAGGTAATTGGACACGGCTTCGGGCAGGAATCCGAGTTCATCGCGATAGGCGTCCACGCCGAGCGCGCCATGCCGCTTCGATAGTTTCGCCCCATCGGGACCATGGATCAGCGGAACGTGGGCGTAGACGGGTTCCGGCCATCCCATCGCACGGATGATCGCTAACTGCCTGAAGGCATTGTTCAAATGGTCGTCGCCGCGAATAACGTGAGTGACCCCCATGTCATGATCATCGACGACAACGGCCAGCATGTAGGTCGGGGTTCCATCCGACCGCAGGAGGATGAAGTCGTCGATTTCGCTGTTTTGGACGGTTACGCGGCCCTGGACCCGGTCCTCGATGACCGTTTCGCCTTCAGTGGGCGCTTTAAGTCGGATGACGAATGGCCCTTCGCCTTGTTCATCGCGCTCACGCCACGGGCTGTTGATGCGGAAGGGGCGCCGCTCCTTCGCGGCCAGCTCTCGCTGCGCGGCCAGTTCCTCCTGGCTCATCCAGCAGCGATAGGCGGATCCGCGCTCGAGCATGCGGTTCGCGACCTCGGCGTGCCGCGCCCAGAATTGCGATTGATAATATTCGTGCCCGTCCCAATCGAGGCCGAGCCAGCGCATCCCGTCGAGGATCGCGTCGATCGCCTCCTTGGTTGAGCGAGCCTTGTCCGTGTCCTCGATACGCAGCAGAAATTTGCCGCCGTGATGGCGGGCGAAGAGCCAGTTGAACAGCGCCGTGCGCGCCCCGCCGATGTGGAGGAATCCCGTCGGGGACGGGGCGAAACGGGTAACGACAGGCGTATCACTTGCGCTCAAGCGCGCTTTCCTCTCAAAACTATGCTGCAATGCAACGGACGAGCGCCCCTAACATAGGGGAAGCGCCTCTTCCACAGCATGCTCGGGGCTATTGGAAGACGCGGTTTTCCGCGATTCACGGGCGGCTGGAAAAGCTGCTCGAGGCGGAGCGTGCCCAGCTTCCGCCCTGGTTGGTCGTCGGGTTTGGCCTCGGGATTGCGGCCTGGTTCGCGCTTGTCGACCCGCGGCAGTGGGTCGCGGCCTTGTGTCTTGCCGTCAGCCTGAGCCTGGCCGGTTTCGGGTTGGGCAGGGGACGGAGCGGCGCTGCGCTCGGCTGGTTCGCTCTCGCGACCGCTTTGGGCTGCGCATTGATCTGGGCGCGCGCGGAGTGGGTCGCTTCGCCGGGCCTCCAACGGCCGATGGTCGCGAGCGTCTCGGGCCGCGTCGAGCAAGTCGAAAATCTGGCTGCAAGGGACGTGACGCGCCTGTCGATCCTACCTGACGATCGGCAATTGCCGCCGCGCATTCGCGTGTCGTTGGACAATGATTCGGTGCCGCCGAACCTGGCGGCCGGCGCGCTTGTCCAACTCCGTGCACGACTGGCTCCGCCTCCGCCCATGGCACTTCCCGGAACCTATGATTTCGCGCGCGACGCCTGGTTCCGGCAGATCGGCGCGGTCGGCAAGGCACTAGGCCCGATCGAAGTGGTTCGGCCAGGGCATCCCGGTGGACTGGACGCGGTTCGAAAGGCACTCGGCGAACATATCCAGAAGCAGCTTGCTGCCAATCAGTCAGGGATTGCGATGGCCCTGGTCACCGGCGACCAGAATTCGGTGGGCCAGGACGATGCCGACGCGATGCGGGCGAGCGGGCTTACGCACCTTCTCTCGGTCAGCGGGCTGCACATCGCTGCGGTCGTCGCGGCGGCGATGTTGCTTAGCCTCAAGCTGCTCGCTCTGAGCGAAAGGCTCGCGCTGCGTTTCAACCTGGTGCTGGTATCGGCCGGCGTCGCTGCGATTGCAGGGATTGGCTACACACTGCTCACCGGCGCCCAGGTGCCGACCGTGCGCAGTTGCGTCGCCGCGGTTCTCATTCTTCTCGGAATTGCATTGGGACGCGATGCCATCAGCGTCCGGCTCGTTGCGGTCGGGGCTTTGGTCGTCTTGCTGTTCCGTCCTGAAGCTCTCGCCGGACCGAGCTTCCAGATGAGCTTTGCCGCCGTGACGGCGATCATCGCGTTTCATTCGACGGCCTGGTCTCGCAAGCATCTCCAGCGGCGCGAGGAGGGCATTTTCATGCGCCTCGGCCGATCGGTGGCGGGAATCGTCCTGACCGGGCTCGCGGTCGAGTTCGCGCTCATCCCCTTCGCCTTGTTTCATTTTCATCGGGCGGGACTCTATGGCGTTGGCGCAAACATCATCGCGATCCCACTCACGACGTTCGTCATCATGCCGCTCGAAGCGGGAGCCTTGCTTCTCGACTCAGTGGGGCTGGGCCAGCCGTTATGGATGCTCACCGGCTTCGCGATCGAAGGATTGCTGCGCCTCGCCCATGCGGTCGCTTCGGCGCCGGGGGCCGTCGCACTCATGCCTTCCATGCCGCCCTGGGCCTTCGGTCTGATGGTCGCGGGCGGACTGTGGCTCTGCCTGTGGAGCACGCGGATTCGGCTGTTGGGCTTCGTTCCCATCGTGTTGGGCGGGTTCGGTGCGTGGATGTCGCCAACGCCGGATCTGCTAGTCACAGGCGACGGACGTCACCTTGTCGTCCTCGGCAGCGACGGCGCCCCTCTGCTGTTGCGGGATCGAGCGGGCGACTATGTCCGCCAGTTGTTCGCCGAGGCTTCCGGCTATGAAGGCGATCCGCCCAACCTCGGAGCCGGGCCGGACAATGTCTGTTCGTACGACAGCTGCGTGGCCGTAATCCGAAAAGGGGCGAAGGAATGGCGCCTGCTCGCGACCAAATCGTCGTACCGGATCGATTGGGCGGAGATCGCCGCCGCTTGTTCGAACGCTGACATCGTCGTTTCGGATCGGCGATTGCCGCGCGGGTGCAATCCTCGCTGGCTCAGGCTCGATCGTATCGCTCTATCGAAGACGGGGGGTCTCGCGATCTACCTTGGCGATCATCCGCGGGTGGACACGGTGGCGGATCGAACCGGCGCTCACCCGTGGGTGATGCAACCCGTCCAGAAAAGCGATCCTGCGCAAATCAATCCGACGCAAAACGCAAGGATCATTCGGGCGCGGTTGCCCAGACAGCGAGCTCGGAACCCGACGGATCGATAAAATGGAATCGACGGCCGCCCGGGAAGCTGAAAATCGCCTTGGCGATGGTCCCGCCTGCCTTCACTACCGCATCGAAGGCCGCTTCGAGATCGTCGACTTTGACGACCGGCAGTGGCGCCGCAAGCGAATCGGACGGATCGCCTTGTAGTCCGACGTCGGCAATACCGTTCGAGGTCGCAGAATAGGTTGGGCCGTAATCGGTGAAATCCCAACCGAATGCCTTCGAATAGAAAGCCCGGGTCAGCTCATGCGCGGTCGCGCTGGGAAGCTCGACATAATCGATTCGGGCCACGCGCTTAATACCGCCGAATGAGCCCGGCCAGGCGCCCCTGGATTTGAACCTGGTCCGGCCGGTAGCGCTGCGGCTCGTAATGCCGGTTCGCCGGATCGAGCCTGATCATATTGCCTTCGCGGCGGAAGGTCTTGAGCGTCGCCTCCTCGTTGTTGACGAGCGCCACGACAATCTCACCGTCGCGGGCTGTATCGACTTTCCGGATGAGGGCGAAATCGCCGTCGAAGATGCCCTCGTCGACCATGGAATCGCCCGAAACTTCGAGCGCATAATGCTCGCCCGGACCAAGGAGGGCCGCCGGAACCGGGAAGGTCTCGGTGCCCTGGAGCGCCTCGATCGGAGTACCGGCCGCGATTCGTCCGTGCAGTGGCAATTCGAGAGTATCGTTGGCGGCGGCAGGAGCGGCCGGGCGAAGCGGAACGACCGTTCCTGACGGAGCGGGGGCAGAGACGTCCGGCAGCTTCAGGACCTCCAGCGCCCGGGCCCGATTCGGCAATCTGCGAATGAAGCCGCGTTCCTCGAGCGCCGAAATCAGCCGGTGAACACCCGACTTTGATTTCAGGTCGAGCGCCTCACGCATTTCATCGAAGCTCGGCGAAATGCCGTTTTGTCCAAGGCGCGCCTGGATGAACAGGAGCAACTCGCGCTGCTTGGCGGTGAGCATGACCTGCACTCCCCTTGTTCCATGCGGGAACGAATAGGGAACGTGTAGGCAACATTCCATCCGCCGTCAAGCGGTGGCGAATCCCGTCAGCCTCCGCCGGACGTGATCCGCTTCTTCGTCGCCTCGATCGCGCCTTCGTTGCGGCGGACCTTGATGTCAGCCTTGATGGCGTTGAGGAATTGCTCGGCATAGTCCTGCGACAAGGCCTGGCGCAGCTCCCCCTGCATCTGGCCGATGAGCGCGGGCTGGATGAGCGCATTGCCGGGGATGATCTTGTCCACCTTGACGACGATGAAGCCGCGTCCGGACACGTCGGCGACGGCCCGGCTCTTGCCCTGGCCGAGCGTGAACAGCATGCGCAGCGCGGCGGGGATCTGGCCGTTGGCCTGAGCGATCTGGATACGCCGGCCGCCGATGGGTTGAGGCGCCGGAAGAGGTATTCCAGCCTGCTTCACCGCTTCGGCGAGCGGAATGTTGGATTTGGCCGCGATGGAATCGGCAACCGCTTTGGCGCGCTGCAGCGCCTGCGCGTTGACCCAGTCGGCCGCCACCTTGTCCTTGATGCTCGCCAGGGGGGCGGGTGCGGCGACGACAACCTGCGCGGGAGAAACGAGGGCGAAACCGTCGGCGACGGCCGGAATCTCCGGCGGATCGTTGGGCAAGATTTCGAATCCGGTCTTCAGGGCCGGGGCAAGGTCGGCAGGGAATTTGTACGCCGGGTCCGTTCGGGAGGTCCCCGCGGCCGTGATCAGCGGTGTTGTCGTGACCGGGAGCTTCGCCTGCTGCGCCACCTCGGTGAAATTGCTGCCGTTGTCGATGAGGTCCTGGACATGGTTGTACAGGTCGTCGAGCGCCTGCTTGCGCTTGTCGGCCGAAAGCTTCGCGGCGATCTCGCTCCTGGCTTGGGCGAGCGTCTTCCCGCCTTCCTTCTTGACCGATTCGACCTTCACGACGGTCCAGCCGAAGTCCGACTGGATCGGCCCGACAACGGCTCCGGCGCCCGCTGCGAATGCCGCGGCAGCGACCTTGTCGCCCGCCACGGAGGCATAGGCTTGCCGAGTCTGATCCTTCACCGTCGAAACCGCCGCATTGGCCCCGGCGGGGGCAGCGGCCGCCGCAAGGGCAGCCCCGCCTTTCGCCCTGGAGGCGATGGCGTTCGCCATGTTCTGGTTGGGGACGACGGCCTGGGTAAGAACCCGCGTCTCCCTTGCGCCATAGGTCGCCTGGTTCGCGTTGTAATAAGCGGCGATCTCCTGATCGGACGCAGTGACGTTCGCGACCTGCTCCGGGCCGATCCTCGCGATGCGGATCACCCTTCGCTCGGGAACCATGTAACGGGCCCGATTCGCCGCATAATAATTCTGGATGTCCGCGTCGGTCGGCTTCAAAGCCCCGGTGAACGCCGCGACCGGAACCACGGCGGCTTCGCCCTGGCGCGCCTCGAGCAGCATCGCCGCATAGGGAGTCGCAACGCCAACGGAGACATGGCCATTCGCCGCGACCGGAGTCAGAAGCAGCCGCTGCAGCAACCCGCCGCGGATAATGTCGCGCACCTGCGCGTCCGTCATGCGCTGCTGGGCCAGAAACGCCAGATAGGCCTGTTCGCTGAACTGGCCGTTCAATCCCTTCGTGCCCGGAATGCTCGAGATCTCGGCGTCAACCAGCCGCTTCGACAGGTTGAAGCCATATTTGTCCGCAAACGCCGTCAGCGCATGTTGGTCGATCAGCGACGAGAGCAAAGGTTCGAAATCACCCGCCATGGTCGCATAATCGGCCGATGGATTCTGCTGGCGAACCTGCTGAAGCCGCTTCTGCATCGCATCGCTCATTTCACGGTCGGTGACCTGTTCGCCGCCAACCCGTGCCAGCGTGTCGCTACCCAGGCCGAAACCGAGCTTCCCGGTCCCGAAGTTCGAAATATCGCTGAGCGCAAAGCCCCCAAGGATGGCGATGAGGACCGCCGCCATGAGCCAGGTGCCGATCTTGGATTTGGATACGCGGCGAAAGAAAGAGAGCATCGCTGTCCGGTGCTTGAGGGGAAAGGAAGCGCTGCTTTACGGGGCAGGCTGGCGCGCATCAAGCGCCGCCGCTAGGGGCGGCGAAAGCGGGTGGGGAATCGATGCCATTGAAGAAGCTGGTTGCCGGAAACTGGAAGATGCACGGGCTGTCCTCGGATCTCGCCGAGGTCCGGGAAATCGCCAAGGAATCCCGCGACTATCCAACGGTCGATGTCGCGCTCTGCGTGCCGGCAATCCTGATCGAGCGGGCGGCTCGCGCCGCGCCTGGTTTTGCCATTGGTGGACAGGACGTGCACGAAGCCGAAAAGGGCGCGCACACGGGCTGCATCTCCGCTCAGATGCTCCTCGATGCCGGGGCGAGCCTGACCATCGTGGGTCATAGCGAGCGCCGCGACGCCCAGCGCGAAAATGACCGGGACGTCAAAGCGAAGGCCGAAACGGCCCTTGCGTCCGGCCTCAATGTCATCCTTTGCGTCGGCGAGAACCTGGATGTGCGCGAACAGGGGGGCGCTGTTCAAACGGTCGTTGGCCAGGTCGACGCGTCGATCCCTGGCGAATGCCCCGAACAAGCCCAGCTCGCCATCGCCTATGAACCCATCTGGGCGATCGGCACCGGCAAGGTTCCGGCAAATCGGGAAATCGCTGAAATGCATTCGGCAATCCGCAAGCGCCTGGTCGATCGATACGGTTCGGCCGGCGAGAGTGTTCGGATCCTCTACGGAGGGTCGGTAAAACCGTCGAACGCCAACGAGATCTTTTCCATCGCGGATGTCGACGGCGCCCTGGTTGGCGGAGCCAGTCTCAAGGCCGCCGACTTCATCCCGATCGTCGCCGCAGCTGCGACGTCGACGCCCTAGCGTCATTCATCGGCGGATCATCCGCCAATCCATAACCAAACATCATATGCCCAAAGGAAAGGAACGCATGAAAACTCTCGCTATTGTGCTTGCCGGTTCGCTGATTCTGGCCGCGCCAGTTGCTCCGGCTCTCGCTCAAGCCTCGCCGGCAATCACTGTCGGCATGCAGGTGACGGACGCGAACGGGGGCCCGGTCGGCACCGTCACTTCGATTCAGGGCGACAACCTCGTCGTGAAGACCGACAAGCATGAAGTGATGCTCGGCAAGGCCAGCTTCACGCCCGCCGACGGGAAGCTTCTGTTCGGCATGACCCAGGCGCAACTCAACGCGGAGATCGAGAAGAGCGCCGCCGCGGCCGATGCGTCGGTGATCGCGGGAGCTTCGGTCAAGGGCTCCGACGGCGCAGTCCTGGGCACCATCGATTCGGTCGATGCGGAATCTGTCACCATGAAGGTGGCCTCGGGCCAGCTGGTCAAGCTCAGCCGGACGAGCGTCCGGGGCAATGCAGACGGGACCGTCACCACTGGCCTGACCGCCGAACAGCTTCAGTCCCAGCTCGGAGCCGCTGCAGCGACAGCGCCGACGACGGGGAATTAGGATCTCCCTTGGTTGAATGCGTGGCGGCGCGTCGCTAAGTCCGCCGCCACACTTTTTCACGAAAGCCCGTCATGTTCGCATTCCTGCTGATCGTCCAAATCCTCATCGCGAGCGCGCTCATTGGCGTGATCCTCATGCAGCGCTCCGAAGGCGGTGGACTCGGCGTGGGCGGGAGCTCGTCGGGCTTCATGACCGCGCGGGGGGCAGCGGATTTCCTGACTCGCTCGACGGCCGTCCTTGGCGGGCTCTTCATCGTGCTCTCGATTGTGATGGCGGCGATTGCCGGTGTTTCTCGCGGGCCGGCGAAGATCGACACATCTCTCGCCAATACGGTCCTGCCGAAGACCGCTCCCGCACCGGCGCAGCCGCAGCCTGCAACGCAGCAAAGCGCGCCGACGAACCAGCAGCAGCCTTCGGTTCCGCTGGCGCAATAAGGCGTCACCCGAAGATTTTTTCGCTATTCGGCTTGCGCCGGAGGCGTGCATCGACTTAAGCCTCGAATCCCATGGCGCGGTTCATATTTGTCACCGGCGGCGTGGTTTCATCGCTTGGTAAGGGTCTTCTCTCCGCCTCGTTAGGGGCGCTCCTTCAGGCGCGTGGCTACAAGGTCCGCATTCGAAAATTCGACCCTTACCTCAACGTCGATCCGGGGACGATGAGCCCGTATCAGCACGGCGAAGTCTATGTGACCGACGACGGGGCCGAGACCGATCTCGACCTTGGTCATTATGAGCGATTCACTGGCGTTTCATCGAAACAGTCGGACAATGTGACGACTGGCCGCATCTACCGGGACATCATCACCAAGGAGCGGCGCGGCGACTATCTCGGCGCAACCGTACAGGTCATCCCGCACGTCACCAACGCGATCAAGGAATTCGCTTTGGCGGAGACCGAGGGCCTCGATTTCGTGATCTGCGAGGTCGGTGGCACCGTCGGCGACATCGAGAGCCTGCCCTTCATCGAATCGATCCGGCAGTTGAGGAACGACCTCGGCAGAGACAATACGGTGAGCGTGCACACGACGCTCGTGCCGTGGATCAAGGCGGCGGGCGAGTTGAAGACCAAGCCCACCCAGCACAGCGTTCGCGAGCTTTCGAGCCTTGGAGTCCAGCCCGACGTACTCCTCTGCCGGACGGAGAAAGAAATCCCGGAGAGCGATCGCGAGAAGATCGCCTTGTTCTGCAACGTCCCGAAATCGGCGGTGATCGAGGCGCTGGACGCAAGGAACATCTACGACGTCCCGCTGCAATATCATGCCGGCGGCCTCGACGACGAGGTCCTGCGCGCTTTCCGCATCCATGATGCGCCCGAACCGGAGCTCGCGGTCTGGAAGGACATCATGGACCGGATCGATCATTATGAGAGCGAGGTGACGATCGGCGTCGTTGGCAAATATGTCGGTCTTCCGGACGCCTACAAAAGCCTGCGCGAAGCGCTGGTCCACGGCGGGATCGCAAATCGGGCGAAGGTCAACATCCAGTGGATAGACGCGGAATTGTTCGAGCATCCCGATGCGGAGATTGCGGCGGAACTTGAGCCGCTCCACGGAATCCTCGTTCCCGGAGGGTTCGGCGAACGCGGAAGCGAGGGCAAGATCGCCAGCGTCAAATTCGCCCGCGAACGCGAGATCCCATTCTTCGGAATCTGCCTGGGAATGCAGATGGCCTGCATCGAAGGCGCGCGGAATCTCGCGGGAATCGAACAGGCCTCGACCACGGAGTTTGGCGAAACCTCCGAACCGGTCGTCGGGATGATTACCGAATGGATGAGCGAGGAAGGCCTGCAAAAGCGCGCCGCCGATGGCGACATGGGCGGGACGATGCGTCTGGGAGCCTATCCGGCCAAGCTCGACGGCAACAGCGTCGTTCGCTCAATTTATGGGGAGGATTTGATCAGCGAGCGGCACCGCCATCGCTACGAAGTGAACATCCATTATCGCGATGCGCTGGAGAAGACGGGTCTGGTCTTTTCCGGAATGTCCCCCGACGACCAGCTGCCGGAGATCGTGGAGCGCCCGGACCACCCCTGGTTCATCGGCGTCCAATTCCATCCGGAGCTCAAGAGCCGCCCGTTCGAGCCTCATCCACTGTTCGCCGGCTTCATCGGAGCGGCGCTCAACCAGTCGCGGCTCGTGTAACTCATTTGCACCGCTAAGCATCTCGCGAAACATCGGAATTTCTGCTAGAACGTAGGTCGTTCTCACGAGGAGAACGACCATGCGTAGGTTATTCTTGCTTGGCTTGGCGGCGGTTAGCTTGAGCGGCCTGGCTCCTGCACCCGGAAGTTGCGGTCCTTGGGTCTCCCAGACAAATGGAACCCGGTGGCGAATGTGCACGGATTTCAACAATCAGCAATATTGTGAGCTGAAGACGGGAAGCAGGATCACGCGCTTTATCTGTCCGTAAGGCCGGGTCCTTCCTGCAGCGACAGCGGCCCGATCCGCCGGGCACGGGCACTCATAATTTCGCGACCCTTTTAGGCGCGGAACGAACGCGGACTTCCGTCAGTTTCGGCTGCCTACAAGGAGGAACGCATCATGCTTATCACGATCGCAATCATCCTGCTCGTCCTGTGGCTCCTGGGAGCCTTTGCATTCCATGTCGGCGGATCGCTGATCCACATTCTCCTGGTCATCGGCCTCATCGTGCTCATCTGGAACTTCGTCGCCGGCCGACGAGCGGTTTGACGCCAATAAGTCACGGCTGAACATTGCGGGGCGGCATTGCCCCGCCTAGATATTTGTCGATGACGAACAGCATGTCGACGCGGCTTGCGGTCCTGGGCTCCGGCCCGGCCGGCCTGACCGCCGCAATCTACGCCGCGCGCGCGGGTCTCAACCCGATCCTGATCCAGGGAATCCAGCCTGGCGGTCAGCTCACGACCACGACGGACGTCGAGAATTATCCTGGTTTTCGTGACGTCATCCAGGGACCCTGGCTGATGGAGGAGATGCAGGCGCAAGCCGAGCATGTCGGGACGAAGGTCGTCTGGGACCATATCAGCTCGATCGACCTGTCCAGCCGCCCCTTTCGGCTGACGGGCGATGCCGGAGTTCATTATTTTGCGGACGCATTGGTGATCGCGACCGGAGCGCAGGCGAAATATCTCGGACTCCCGTCCGAAGAGCATATGAAGGGCAGGGGTGTGTCCGCCTGCGCGACCTGCGACGGCTTCTTCTAGCGCGGCACGAAGGTCGCGGTGGTCGGCGGCGGCAACACCGCGGTCGAAGAAGCGCTCTACATGACCAGCCACAGCCATGACGTCACGCTGATCCACCGTCGCGATTCGCTGCGCGCCGAGAAGATCCTGCAGGATCGTCTGTTCGCCAACCCGCACATCCAGGTGGTCTGGGATTCCGAAATCGCCGAGTTCGTCGCCGGCGGCGAGCCCGAGGCCCTCGTCGGACTTGATGTCAGGAACAAGCGCACGGGCGAGATCAGCCGCATCGAGGTCGAAGGCGCCTTCGTCGCGATCGGCCACAAGCCCGCGACCGAGTTGTTCGCCGGGCAGGTGGAGCTCGACGAGGACGGCTACATCAAGGTGGAGGTCGGCACGACCAAGACCAGCGTGCCGGGCGTGTTCGCCTGCGGTGACGTCATGGACAAGATCTACCGTCAGGCGGTGACCGCCGCGGGAACGGGCTGCATGGCCGCTCTGGATGCGGAAAAATATCTCGCCGCGCAGGAATATGAAGCGCTGGCGGCCGAGTAATCAGACCGGTTCGACGGCCCTTTTCTGATCGACAGCGCCCGGAACGGGCTCTCCTGCATCCGCACCCAGGCTCACGATCCTGTTGCGGTCATCGACGTGAACCACGCGCGGCTTCAGCGACCGCGCCTCGGCATCTTCGAACATGCCGTAGTTCATGATGATCACGAGATCGCCCGCGTTGACCAGGTGCGCTGCGGCACCGTTGATACCGATGATTCCGCTGCCGCGCGGCGCGGGGATCACATAGGTCTCCAGCCGAGCGCCATTGGTGATGTCGGCGATGACCACCCTCTCGCCCTCGAGAAGGTCTGCAGCTTCCATGAGCTCCGTATCGATTGCGATCGACCCCACATAGTGCAGGTCGGCCTGGGTGACCGTCGCACGATGGATCTTCGACTTCAGCATGATTCTCATCACGGCGAAGAGGCTCCTGTTGGCCGCGGGACTGCCCCGCAATGAGTGACATGGGGATGGGCGCGGCGTCTTTAAATGCTGCACTGCAAAATAGCAAAAGCGAACTGAACGGCAGTGAAACGACGCCACTGGCGCCTCGCTGCGCAGGCCGCTAGCT
This sequence comes from Sphingomicrobium sp., assembly GCA_035536015.1. Classification (GTDB taxonomy): domain Bacteria; phylum Pseudomonadota; class Alphaproteobacteria; order Sphingomonadales; family Sphingomonadaceae; genus Sphingomicrobium. The sequence goes on along the minus strand of DATLOY010000017.1, from coordinate 18,272 downwards.
TGCCCGGGTGAAGCCAATGGGGGCCATTCCGCCGTATTTTGCGGCCGATGCGTCGGGTCAGCTCGCGATCGGCGGTAGTCCGGCCGAGGAGCTTGTCGAGGAGGCAGGCGGAACCCCGCTCTTCGTTTACGACAATAATATCGTGGGCACCCAGATCGCCCGGCTGAGGGCGGCGATGCCGGATGGCTTGGCGATTTATTATTCAGTCAGCGCAAATCCTTACATTGAGCTGTTGAATTTCCTTGGCAGGTACGTCGAGGGCTTTCGCGTCGTTTCGCGTGGGGAGCTCGAACATCTGAAGCGCGCTCAGCTCGCGGGTATTCCAATGACCTTCGCCGGCCCCGGCAAGCGAGAGGACGAGCTTGAAGCGGGAATTGAGGCCGGCGCGACGATCAGCGTTGAGAGCGAAGGCGAGGCAGGCCGCGCGATCCTTGCCGCGGAGCGCGTCGGGATCCAGCCCAGGATCGCGGTTCGGGTGAATCCGCCTTTCGCCCTGGAGGGCGGGCGAATCACGATGGGCGCGAAACCCAGCCCCTTCGGAGTCGATGCCGAGCGGGCGCCCGCCATCGTCCAGGGGCTTCTTGAAGCAGGCGTCGACTGGCGCGGACTGCACATGTTCGGCGGTGTGCAATGCCTCGACGCCCAGGACCTCATGGACGCCCACAAGGCGATCGTCGAATGCGCCGGCCGGATTTCGGAGGGAATCGGCCTGCCGCTGCCGGAACTGAACCTCGGCGGCGGCTTCGACGTGCCCTGCTACGCCGGCGAACAGCCGCTCGACATCTTCCGCATGGCGGAAGCGCTTCACGAAACCCTGAGGAACGGACCGGAGCTGCTTGCAACGACGCGGATTTCTCTGGAGCTCGGCCGGTGGCTGGTGGGCGAGGCGGGAGTTTACCTCGCGCGGGTCATCGACCGTACGACGAGCTGCGGAAAGACCTTCCTGACGATCGATGGCGGGGGTCACCATTTCCTCCGCGCGACCGGCTGCCTGCATGAGCAGGGGCACGGGAACTTCCCAATGGCTGTCGCGACGCGCTTCGACGTGCCCGCCGAGGAGGAAGTTACCGTAACCGGTTGCCTTGCGACGCCGCATGACGTGTTCGGCGACGAAGTCATGCTGCCTCGCGCCGAGCCTGGCGACCTCATCGCGATCTTCTGCGCCGGCGCCTACGGCCTCAGCGCCAGCCCGCAGTCCTGGGAAAGCCGCCCAATCGCCCGCGAATTGCTGGTCTAGGGGTAAACCGCCTCGACGAAATAGAGGCCGTGCGGCGGAGCGTTCAGCCCCAGTGCGGAGCGATCCCGCGCCTCCAGCGCCTTCAGCATATCGTCGGGCGTCCATTGTCCGCGTCCCACCATCGCGAGGCAGCCCACCATCGAGCGCACCTGATGGTGGAGGAAGCTTCGCGCGGCCGCGGTGATATGGATCTCCTCGCCGACGCGGCTCACTTCCAGCCGGTCCAGCGTCTTGACTGGACTCTCTGACTGGCATTGCGCCGAACGGAAGGTCGTGAAGTCGTGACGCCCGACCAGGGGCACAGCGCCGTCCTGCATCGCATCCAACTCCAGCGGCACGGCGACATGCCAGACCTTGCCCGCGTCCAGCGCCGGAGGCGCGCGGCGGTTGAGGATCCGATACAGATAACGTCGCCCGATGCAGGAAAAGCGCGCGTGCCAGTCGTCCGCCACCTCTTCCACGTCGAGAACCGAGATCGGCTGGGGGCGCACGAGCGCATTCAAACCTTCTCGCAGGCGATGCGGAGTCAGTGACTTCATGACGTCAACATGCGCTGCCATGGCGAGGGCATGGACACCGGCATCAGTGCGTCCAGCCGCACTGAACTGTGCCTGTTCCCCAGTCATCCCGTGAAGCGCTTCCTCGAGCGCCTGCTGGACCGAAGGACCATGGTCCTGTCGCTGCCAGCCCATGAACGGGCCGCCGTCATATTCGATCGTCAGCCGCCAGCGGGTCACGGCAGGATCGTGCCTTTCGCAATCGCGAAGCCGCGGAGGAGCTCCTCCGCGCTCATCGGCGCACGGCCGGCACGCTGGACCTTGATCGGACGAATTGCTCCCGATCCGCAGGCGATCGTCAGATGGTCATCGAGAACCTCTCCGGACGCGCCGGAGCCGTCGGTGGCCTCGGCCTCCAACAGCTTGATCCGCTCGCCGTTCGCGTCGAACCAGGCGGCGGGTGAGGGCGCGAAGGCGCGAACCTGCCGTTCGACCTCCCGCGACGATCGCGTCCAGTCGATCCGCGTCTCGGCCTTGTCGATCTTCTTCGCATAAGTCGCGCCGGCGATCGGCTGCGGTTCGCCCGGTACCGGATCGTTCAGCCACTCGACCAGCAGGCGCGCTCCGAGTTTCGCCATTTCCTCCGTGACCTGGCCGGCATTCCTGTCGCGGATGTCGAGAGTCTGGCGGGACAGCATCGGCCCCGTGTCGAGCCCTTCGTCCATCTGCATGATGGTGACGCCGCTGGTCTCGTCCCCGGCGAGGATTGCTCGCTGGATCGGCGCCGCTCCGCGCCACCGCGGCAGGAGCGAAGCGTGGACATTGATGCAACCGAGCCTGGGAGCTTCGAGGACCGGCTTCGGCAGGATGAGCCCATAGGCCGCCACGACCGCCAGGTCGGCTTCCAGCGCCGCAAAGCACGCCTGCTCCTCCGCGTCGCGAAGCGACTTCGGCGTGCGCACCTCGATCCCCAGCTCCTCGGCGCGCTCATTCACCGCCGTCTTGCGATCGGACTTGCCCCGGCCGGCAGGACGCGGCGGCTGGGCGTAAGCCGCCACGACCTCATGTCCCGCCTCGACAAGGGCGTTGAGGCTCGGCACCGCGAAGTCCGGCGATCCCATGAAGACGATGCGCAGTTGACCAATCTCCGTTCGCCCCGATGGCTGTCGAGGGGCTGTCCTGCTGCGCTTTGAAGAAAGGGCGGGGCTTCGACAAGCTCGGCCCGAACGTTATGGGGAGATATGGCAAGTCAGGAGATCGAAGCATTGAGCCAGGCCCTCGCCCGACTCCCGGGCCTGGGCCCGCGCTCCGCGAGGCGTGCGGTGCTGCACCTGATGAAGAAGCGCGAGACCGCGCTTCAGCCGCTCCTGACAGCGCTCCAGAAGGTTTCGGAGGACCTGACGACCTGCTCGACATGCGGCAATGTCGATACCTCGGATCCCTGTTCGATCTGCCGCGATCCGCGGCGGGACGAGAAATCGCTCTGCGTGGTCGAAGAGGTTGCGGACCTCTGGGCGCTCGATCGCTCGCGCCTCTTCCCGGGCCGCTACCATGTGCTCGGCGGCCGCCTCTCGGCGCTCGAAGGCGTCCGACCGGAGGACCTCAGCATCGATGCGCTGGTCAGCCGCGTCTCGAAGGGCGGGATCGACGAGGTCGTTCTGGCCATGAACGCCACGCTCGAAGGACAGACGACCGCCCATTATCTTGCCGAGCGCCTGGAAGGATTTCCGATACGTCTCAGCCAATTGGCGCACGGACTTCCCGTTGGAGGTGAGCTCGACTATCTCGACGAGGGCACGCTTGCGCAGGCCCTTCGCGCGCGCCGCCCCATTGCTTGAAGCCGTTGCTCCGAAAGACTAAATCCAGCCTATGGCCATTCGCCCGATCTTCGAGACACCCGACCCCGTCCTCCGGCAGATATCCAAGCCGGTGGAGACGTTCGACGACGACCTGAAGGGGCTGATCGCGGACCTGTTCGAAACCATGTACCACGCGCCGGGAATCGGCCTGGCCGCGGTTCAGGTCGGGGTTCCCATCCGCCTCCTCGTCATGGACTTGCAGGAACCGGAGAACGAAGACGACCCCGAGAGCGCGATCATCAAGGACCCGCGCGTATTCATCAATCCCGAGATCCTCTGGCACTCAGACGTCGAGGTGCCTTACACCGAAGGCTGCCTGTCGGTGCCGGACCAATATGCCGAGGTGCTGCGGCCCGATCGCATCCGCGCGCGCTGGCAGGATGCTGACGGCAAGACTTACGAGGAAGAGCTCGAAGGGCTGATGGCGGTCTGCCTCCAGCATGAGATGGACCATCTCGAGGGGATTTTGTTCATCGACCATCTCTCGCGGCTGAAGCGCGACATGGTGCTGAAGAAGCTGGCAAAGCTCCGGAAAGAGCGGGGCTTAAGGGCCGCTTAGGCCGGCTCCATCACCGACAGGGCCGCGTTGCGGCAGTCCTCGGCGCATTCACGGCACATTTGCGCACAGAGCTTGCAATGTTCGTGGTCGTGCTTCTCGCATTCGACGGCGCAGGCATCGCAGGTGCGGGCGCAAAACTCGAGCATTTCGCGAAGAACCTCTTCGTTGCGTCCGGTTCGCCTGAGGCCCAGGCGCGCCGTTGCCTCGCAAACGTCGGAGCAATCCAGGCACACGCGAATGCACTGACGCATGTCCATTTTCTCAGCCGCGCAGGCATCCGCGCAGCTCAGGCACATTTTCGCACAGTACATGGCGTGATGAACGGCATCGCCGAGCGGCTGGTTGACGTGACCCTGAACGTCAGGGTGCAGGCTGATCATCTTGCGAATGGACATGGAAACTCCCCGAGATTCCTGTGGAGAACCATCGCCCTGTAGCGCGGTTCCTATTGTCGTTGAACGGAAATCGCCGTAAAGTTCTCTTTCTGTTCCGGGGAGGCGGCGAACTTGGAAATCATGATCGGGCTGGTTGCGCTGGCGTTGGGAGCGCTAATCGGCTGGCTGTTCGCCGGCCGTGAGGCCGCCGGTGCGCGTCAGACAGTGGAGAATCTTCGCCTTCAACTCGACGAGGTCGTGAAAGAGCGTGACGTCAATCGTGAAGCAGCGACGAGGCTCGCGGCAATCGAAGCGTCACAAATCGAGCGAGAGAAAGGGTTCGAAGCCCGGATCAAGGAGCTTGTCGAGGCCAAGGAGGCGCTTTCGGCGCAGTTTGCCGACATCAGCAACAAGTTGCTCGCCGAGGCGCAGGAGACCTTCCTGAAGCGCGCCGACCAGAGATTCCGGCAATCCGAGGAGAATGCCGGCCAGAATCTGAAGGCATTGCTCCAGCCCGTCCACGAGCGCCTGGAACGCTATGAAACGACCGTCCAGAAGGTCGAAGCCGAGCGCCGCGATGCGTTCGGCATGCTGTCAGGCCAGATCGAGGCGATGCGCACCGGTACCGAGCGCGTCTCGGCCGAGGCGGCCAAGCTCGTGAACGCGCTGAGAAATGCGCCCAAGGCGCGCGGCCGTTGGGGAGAGCAGCAGCTTCGCAACGTCCTCGAATCCTGCGGCCTTTCGGAACATTGCGATTTCGCGACCGAAGTCAGTGTCACGGACGGCGAAGGCGGCAAGCTGCGGCCCGACGTTGTGGTCCGCGTCCCCGGCGGGCAGTCCCTGGTCATCGATGCCAAGGTTTCGCTCAACGAATATCAGGACGCGTTCGGGGCGATCGACGAGGCTGACCGAGATTCCCACCTGACCGCCCATGCCTTGGCTATTCGCGCCCACGTCAACACCTTGGGCGCGAAGGCTTATTGGTCGCAGTTCGACGATGCGCCCGACTATGTCGTGATGTTCATCCCGGGCGAGCATTTCCTCACTGCCGCGCTCGAACAGGATCCGACCCTCTGGGATTATGCATTCGACAAGAAGGTGCTTCTTGCGACGCCCACAAACCTGATCGCCATTGCCCGGACCGTCGCGGCCGTCTGGCGGCAGGAAAGGCTCGCCAAGGAAGCCCGACAGATCGGCGAGCTTGGCAAGGAGCTTTACGAGCGGCTCGCCAAGGCCGCTGACGATCTTCGAAAAGTCGGGAGCGGCCTCGCCACCGCCGTCAATAATTACAACAGCTTCGTTGCGAGTTTTGAGACGCGTTCTCTTGTAACGGCGCGCAAGTTTCGGGAGCTCAATATTGAGCCTGGCCGGCGGGACATCGACGTGTTGTCGCCGGTGGAGGCATTGCCCCGTTATGCTGACGACGAGCTCGAACTCAGCGAGGATGAGCCGCCCCAGATCGCGGCCGAATAGTCCTTCCTTGCAAAATAGGATTTCGCGTGCTGCCGTTCACGCGGTTCTTTGATCGGTCAATCACAGCGTGATGTAGGCGGCCGGCGGACCCTTAAAGTCGCGAAAAATGGCGCCGCACCGCGTGACTTTAGTGAACGTAAGCCGCGCTTAGAGCCCCCCGCAGCCTTCATATCGGTGGCCGTCGGCCGTGACCTGGACCTTGTCCGGATAGGTGCGGTCACTCATTCCATCGCTGCACGTGCCGTGGACGATGTTCACGTTGAGCCGCGGCGTCTGGTAGATTTCGCCCGCGAATCCGATGATTACCTTGGGCGTCGGCTGAGCGACCGCGACGTTGTTGCCGTGATCGGTGAAGACCATTTGCCTTTGGTCGATGGTGAGGTCCCAGAAAGGCTCGGTTCCAACCGCATGATAGACGCCGCCTGGAGGGTTCGGGGTGATTGGCGGCGGAGGAGGTGCCGCCACGCACGCGGCGATGGAAGCAATCAGCGGCAGGGCGATAAATCTCTTCATGGGCGGAACAACCGTAACCGTCGAGGGGAGTTCCGTCAGCGCCAGCTTGCGCGGACCTGGAAAGCCATGACCGCCGCCGCGATCGCCGCATTGAGGCTGTCCGCACGGCCCGCCATGGGGATTTTGACGAGCAGGTCGCATTCCGCCTCATAATCGGCGGGGAGGCCCTGCTGCTCATTTCCGATCAGAAGGAAACAGGGCTTCTCGTAATCGGCCTCAAGATAATCCTGCGTTGCCTTGAGGCTCGTTCCGACGAGCTGGCCTTCGCCGGCCCGCAGCCAGGAGAGGAATTCCGGCCAGCGGGCGGTCGCGAGGTCCTGGGTGAAGAGAGCGCCCATTGAAGCGCGCACTGCCTCCACCGAGAAGGGATCCGCGCTGTCGTCGACCAGGATCAGACCTCCCGCGCCGGCGGCATCTCCAGTCCTGAGGATGGTCCCGATATTCCCCGGATCCCTGAGCGCCTGAGCGACGATCCACAGCGGCGATTTCGACCGGTCGATCATTTCGATGGACACGTCGGGCTGGCGATAGGCGCCGAGCAGCATCTGCGGATTGTCCTTGCCCGACATCTTGGAGAGGATTTCGGGCGTCGTTTCGATCGCCTCGCCGCCATTCGCTTCGGTCGCAGCGATGATCTCAGCCGCGAGCGGATGCTTCGCGCCTTCGGGTGAGAAAGCGATGATCTCGGGGAGCCGGCCGCTGTCGCGTGCTTCCGCGATGATCCTCAGGCCTTCGGCGAGGAAAAGCCCTTCGGTGCGCCGCGCCTTCTTGTCCCGCAGGGAGCGTAGCCGCTTGACGGTCGTGTTGGAGAAGGCGGTGACCTGGCGGGGCATTATTCCCTCCCTTGAAGGGAGGGGCAGGGCCGGGTTGATCGAAGGGAGGGGAGGAGCAAGAGTTCAATCTTCCCCAAATCTGTCTTCCACCAGTGCAACCAGCTTTTCGAGCGCAGCTTCCGCCTCAATTCCACTGACATGGATGATCACCGTATCGCCCATCGCGGCACCGAGCATCATCAAGCCCATGATCGACGTGCCGCAGACTCGGTTGCCGTCCTTCTCGACTTCGATCTGGGCGTCGAGTTCGCTGGCCATGTTGACGAATTTAGCCGAGGCCCTCGCATGGAGACCGCGCTTGTTGGTGATCTGGACCTCGCGGCTGACGGCGCTCAAGCCGCAGCCTCGCCCAGGATCTCGCTCGCTACGGAAATATATTTGCGTCCGGCCTCGCGTGCGGCAGCTACGGCCGCGTGAACGCCCATCACTTTGCGCGCACCCTCAAGCCGGATCAGCATCGGCAGGTTCACGCCGGCGATCACTTCCACATTCTCGCCCTTCATCAAGGAAATGGCGAGGTTGGAGGGCGTTCCGCCGAACAGGTCGGTGAGGATGATCACACCCTGGCCGCGGTCGACTTTCGCAATGGCCTTGGCGATGTCGCCGCGGCGCGATTCCATGTCGTCATCAGGACCGATGCAAATGGCTTCGATCGCTTCCTGCGGCCCGACAACATGTTCCATTGCGGTGACGAATTCAGCCGCAAGGCGGCCGTGGGTCACCAGCACTAATCCGATCATTCGTTCAACTCGCCTGCCTCAAGCACTTCGCCGCGGATCGGCCTCGATCGTATCGCTCGGCGGCGAGGCCAGGTCTCGATGGCGCACATTCGGGGAAAAGCCGCGTGTTCGCAACCGTTCCGCCATCTCGACGGCCGCGGCCACCGAACGGTGACGCCCTCCAGTGCAGCCAAACGCAACGGTCACGTAACTTTTGCCCGCGGCCCAGTAGCGGGGAATCCAGTCGATGAGAAGCGATTCGATTTGCCCCATGGTCTCGGCCCAGGACGGGTCCGCCGCGAGATAGTCGCGGACCCCCGAATCCTCGCCGGTCAGTGGCCGAAGCTCTTCCAGCCAGTGCGGGTTGGGGAGGAACCTCATGTCGAAAACCAGGTCGGCGGTGCGCGAGATGCCCCGCGCGAAGGCGAAGGAGGCGATCGTCAGGACGGGCTGGTCCGAATCATCGCCGTATCGGCGGCGAAGCTCATCGCGGAGCTCGACCGGGGAGAGGTCGGTCGTGTCGAGCACGCTGTCGGCCGCCGAGCGCAGCGGCGCGGTCATCGCGCGCTCCCTGGCGATGCCGTCTTCCGGCGGCCGGTCGGGGGCGAGCGGATGCCGCCGCCGGGTCTCGTCGTAACGGCGAATGAGCTCGCCCTCAGCGCATTCGAGGAAGAGGATTTCGGGCTCAACGCCTTCGATCGAGCGAATTAGCCGGGGCAGGCTTTCGGCATCGAAACCGCGGCTCCTGACGTCCATCGCCACCGCCGCGGGAGCGAGGCGGCAGGTTCCTTCGCCCCGAATGAACGGCTCGAGCAGGTCGGTGGGAAGATTGTCGACGGTGTCCCAGCCCATGTCCTCGAGCGCGTCGAGGACCATCGACTTGCCCGCCCCGGACATTCCGGTGACGAGCAGCAAGCGCGGCTGACGCCGCGCCGTGGCCATCAGAACTTCAGGCCCATTCGATCGAGCGCGAGCGCGACCTTGGACGGAGCGGAGGCGGCCATCGCATCGACGCTGACCAAGGGCAGCGACACACCGAGGATGGGCCGTTCGCGGCTGTCATCGGGCAGGCGCTGGATGTCGCTCGTAAGCTCGACGAGCAAAGCGACCGGCATGTTGGTGACCGTTTCCATCTCGACAATGCCGATGCCCCGGATTTCGAGCTTGCCCGCGATGTTGGGAGGAGCCGAGGCGACCAGCTTGTCGCCGTCTTTCTTGACGATGGTCTGGTCGTCGCTGACCAAAGTGAAACCGCGATCAAGCAGGCGCAGCGTCAGGTCGGACTTGCCCGATCCCGACGGTCCGGTGATCAGCACGGCCCGGCCCTCGCTCGCGACGGTGCTGGCATGGACAGTCTCGGCCGAAAGGCGAGGTCCGCTGATGGAACTATGCTGGTTCATGGCCGGTCCGCCGCTGGAAGGCAGATCGTGAAACGGGCCCCGGAGGGCGCATCGTCGCGGTCTTGCACGTCAATCTCCCCGTCATGGCCTTTGACGATAGCCTCCGCGATCGCAAGGCCGAGGCCGGAATGCCGGCCGAAATTCTCCCCCTCAGGCCTTACTGAGTGAAACCGGTTAAAGATTGCTTCCCGGGCCTCGTGCGGAACTCCCGGCCCCTCGTCGTCGATGCGGATGCGAATCTGGTCGCCGACGTGGGAGGCGGCGATCTCGACCAGGCCGCCCGGTGGAGAAAAGCTCACCGCATTGTCGATGATTGCGTTGATCGCACGAGCAAGCCGGTCAGGCTTGCCCATGACCACGGCACTGTCCCTGCGCGGACGAGCGAAGGCGATTTGCGCGTCACCCTTGTCGCGCCGGTCTTCCCAGCTCGAGATCAACTGCTCGATGAGCGGTCCGAGATCGACGGGTTCAAAGGTGGCGCGGGCCAGTTCGGCATCCGTCCGAGCCGCCTCACCAATGTCATTGATCAGTCGATCGAGGCGCATGACGTCCTCGCGCGCAATCTGGATCAGCTTGTGCTTGAGTTCAGGGTCGTCAACGCGGTCGAGGCCGTCCATCGCCGAGCGCAGCGACGCCAGGGGGTTCTTGAGCTCATGAGTCACGTCGGCCGCGAAGGCTTCGATATTGTCGATCCGTTGCCGGAGCGACTGGCTCATGTCGGACACCGCCCGGGCGAGAAGTCCGATCTCGTCCGTGCGTGAGGGCAGGCGAGGCACCCGCACCTCGCGTGAGCGGCCAAGCCGGACCCGGTGAGCAGCGAGCGCCAGGCGGCGCAGGGGGCGGACGATCGTCCGAGCAAGGAAGATCGAGAGCAGGAGCGAAATCACGATCACCGCCCCCATGATCGCGGCCAGATTCGCGCGCTGGGTGCGGATCGTGCGGGTGAATGCGCGATCATTGTCCATGACCAGCAGCACGTTGTCGCGGACCGGCACAGCGGCCGAGATCACCGGCGTCAGGTCGGGTGCGCTGCGAACCTCGGTCTCTGCTTTGTTTTCCCGCTTCGCCTGCATGGCCTCAGGCCATGCCTGGAGTCGATCCACTTGCGGTTCCACATAATCGTCGAGCGGACGCGCTCCGACCAAAAGGTTGAAACCCCGGTCGAGCGCCCGTGCGGCGTCTTTTGTCCATTTTTGCGTATCTGGATCGCGCAACTCAAAGGTCGGGCCCGTGAGGTGCCAGCTGTCGGCGAGGAGCTGGCCGTTGGCGCCATAAAGCCGCATCCGGCTCCCCGTGGATTTTGAGATCGTGGCAAGGATCGCTTCACGATCTTCGGGGCCGGCCGCGAGAAGGGCCTGGGCCGTTGCGGTGGCTTCTATCCGCGCCTGACGGGTCCGTTCCCGGCTCAAGCGGTTCCGATATTGGTCGAGATAGAGGACGCTGAGCGCCAGGAGCACAAGCGTCAGGATGTTGACCGCGAGGATGCGGTGGCCCAGCGTCCAGCGCCCGGACCAGCTCAGCCGAAGATCGGCTTCCTCAAAGTCAGTCGTCGAATCGGTATCCGACGCCATAAAGAGTCTCGATTGCATCGAATTCGGGGTCATGCTGCCGGAACTTCCGGCGAATCCGCTTGATGTGGCTGTCGATCGTCCGGTCGTCGACATAAACGTCGTCCTGGTAGGCGGCGTCGAGCAGCTGGTTGCGAGTCTTCACTACGCCCGGCCGCTGGGCAAGCGCTTCGAGGATCAGGAATTCCGTCACGGTCAGAGTGACGTCCTTGCCGTCCCAAAGCACCTTGTGCCGCGCCGGATCCATGACCAGGCGCCCGCGTTCAAGCAATTGCTGTTCGGGCTCATCACTGCTCGCCGTCGCTTCACCCTTGGCGAGCTCCTGTCGCCGGAGAATGGCGCGAATGCGCGCGATCAAAAGCCTCTGCGAGAATGGCTTCGAGATATAATCGTCGGCGCCCATCGCGAGGCCCAGAGCCTCGTCGAGCTCGTCGTCTTTCGAAGTCAGGAAAATCACCGGCATCGAGCTGAACTCGCGCAAGCGCCGAAGCAATTCCATTCCGTCCATGTTCGGCATCTTGATGTCGAAAACGCCGAGATCGGGCGGATTGTCGTTGATCGCCTTCAGTGCCGCCGCTCCGTCGGAATAGACGCGCGTGACGAACCCCTCGGCCTGAAGCGCGATGGACACCGAGGTCAGGATGTTCCGGTCGTCGTCGACCAGCGCGATCACATGGCTCATGCCGCTCGTTCAGTGCCTCTGCCGGTTGACGCAGACGGGCTTAACCACCGTGCCGGTGAGAGACAAGCTAGCGCCCGGCCGTTTTGACCACGCAACCTTTTCGCGGTTATAGGCGCTTCAAGCGCATTGCTTGGCGGCGGCAAGGCCCTCAACCGGCCGCCGCCGCTTTTTGTTATTTTGAGAAGGAGTTCGATCGAAGTGACCGACCGGGTCCCGAGTTACGGCCTTGAAACGCAGGGTATCGCAACGGGCGCAGAGATTTTCTGGAATCTCACCACCGCACCGCTTGTGGAGCATGCCGTGCGTCGCGGTGAGGGGCTGTTGGCGAAGGACGGCCCGCTCGTCGTTCGCACCGGAAAGCACACCGGACGGAGTGCGCAGGACAAATTCACCGTCAAGGACGAGCTGACCGAGAATGTGATCTGGTGGAACAACGGCAACAAGCCGATGGACCCGGCCGCGTTCGATCGCCTCCATGAGGATTTCCTCCTGGCACTGGCCGACAAGGATCAGCTTTACGTCGCTGATCTCTATGGCGGATCGCAGCCCGAGCATCGTGTCCGGGTCCGCGTCGTCAATGAGCTCGCCTGGCATAATCTCTTCATCCGGACCTTGCTCGTTCGTCCGGAAGCGGGTGAGCTCGCCGGCTTCGAGCCCGAATATACGATCATCGACCTGCCGAGCTTCCGCGCGGATCCCGAACGGCACGGCGGCCGCAGCGAGACGGTGGTCGCGGTCAATTTCTCGAAGAAGCTGATCCTGATCGGCGGAACGGCCTACGCGGGTGAAATGAAGAAGTCCGTCTTCGGTTTGCTGAACTTCATCCTGCCGCAGAGCGGCATCATGCCGATGCATTGTTCAGCCAATATCGGGCCGGAAGGCGACACAGCGATCTTCTTCGGGCTTTCGGGCACCGGCAAGACGACCCTTTCCGCTGATCCCAACCGCACGCTCATCGGCGACGACGAGCATGGCTGGTCGGACACGGCCGTCTTCAATTTCGAAGGCGGGTGCTATGCCAAGATGATCCGTCTGTCCGCCGAGTCAGAGCCGGAGATCTACGCGACCACCAAGCGCTTCGGCACAGTGCTCGAGAATGTCGTCATCGATCTGGTTACGCGCGAGCTCGATCTGGACGATGCGACGCTCGCCGAGAACAGCCGCGGTGCATATCCTATCGACTTCATTCCGAACTCGTCGGCAGACAATCTTGGCCCAGTGCCGAAGAATGTCGTGATGCTGACGGCAGATGCTTTCGGCGTTCTCCCGCCAATTTCGAAGCTCACGCCCGACCAGGCGATGTACCATTTCCTTTCGGGCTACACCGCAAAGGTTGCAGGTACCGAGATTGGCGTCACCGAGCCGCAGGCAACCTTCTCGACCTGTTTCGGAGCGCCATTCATGCCGCGCCATCCGTCGGTCTACGGCAATTTGCTCAAGGAGCGGATCGCGAGGGGCGAGGTCGATTGCTGGCTGGTCAACACTGGCTGGACCGGCGGCAAATATGGCGTGGGCCAGCGAATGCCGATCAAGGAGACGCGCGCTCTTCTCAACGCCGCGCTCGACGGCAGCCTGAAGAATGTCGAATTCCGCAAGGATCCGAACTTCGGCTTCGAAGTGCCGGTCGCGGTTCCCGGAGTCGACAGTTCGATCCTCGATCCTCGCGCGACCTGGTCGAACCCGGCCGAATATGACGCCACGGCGGCAAAGCTTGTCGACCTGTTCGTACAGAATTTCGCCGAGTTCGCCCCGCACGTGGACGAGGGAGTGCGACAATCGGGACCGCAGCCAGCGCAACGCCAGGCGCAAGCGACGCAAGCCACAATCGTTTAGGTCCGGTCATCGATCGGGCCCACGCAAGGACCCGATCAATGACTGAATTTCGACCCCGTTTCTTCGCAACCGACGCCGAGATCGAACATCTCGGCGAAGGCCTGCTCGCGCGCATATTGCCGCGCGCCGAATGGACCCACGAAGCGCACCTCGCCGCAACGACTTATCTGTTGACGCGCCGGCCCGACATCGACGTGGACAAGGAGCTTCCCGGCATCATCCGGCGCTACAATGAAAGTGTCGGAACGCCGAACAGCGACATCGAAGGCTATCATGAGACGATTACGCGCCTGTTCCTGCATGGCGTCCGGCTATTTCTTTCGGAAGCCGATCTTGCGGAACCTCTTCATGAGCTCGTGAACGAGCTGCTGCTCTCTCCGATGGGACGCCGCGATTGGCCGCTGCGCTTCTATTCGCGCGAGCGGCTGTTTTCCGTGGAGGCACGGCGAAACTTCGTTCCGCCCGATGTCGCCGCTTTGCCTTGATCAGGCGACGCCAATTAGGTCGACGTTCGCGGAAGAGGCCGACGAAGCCAGCTTGGCAAGGCGTTCGTCATAGCTCTTGGCCAGTTCGACATGCGCTTGCCTGACCTTCGGATGCACCGCTTTGAGCGCGGCCTCGCGCTCCTCAGTCGCCCGGCGGCTGTAATAGACCCGGTCGTTCTCCATACTCGCCACCCCCCGATGGCAGCTGTCCCGCGAGTCGCGGGCCCAGACTTATCCACATACCATCAATTTGAGACTCGACCGAGTCGCTGTGGTTAAAATGGGCGGCCTAGGTCTCGGCCCATTCCTTCGTCGTTTCGATGATATTGAGCTCCCGGATCAGGCGATCGACGTTGTGAGTCAGCTCCGGAAGGAAACTGATCTGATGCCGCGCTCCGCGGTAGGATTCAGCCATGACGATCGCGTCGATGAGAATCGGCACGACGAGGCCTTCGGGATCGTCCAGCTCGGTCAGCCCCTGCAGTTTCTCCAAGGCCTTCCGCCGCGCCCTCTCCGGATTGGAGAGCGCTTCCATACGCCCAATGAACCAGCTCATTCTTCCTCCTTTGGCCCGGCGTGCAGAATAGGCTCACCGGTCGGGAAGGGGAATTGCAGCGGCCTTGCGCCTGGAGCGGCTTGTCGCAGCTATCCCTTGGTCCGAGCGATATAGTCGCCGACGTTCATCGCGAGCACATCCATCGGGACGTTGCCGCCGAGCACGACGGCATCGTCGAAGGCACGAAGGTCAAACTTGCTGCCGAGTTCGGCCTTGGCCTTGTCGCGGAGGCGATTGATCGTGCTGTGGCCGACCTTGTAGCCGCAGGCCTGGCCGGGCCAGCTGCAATAGCGGTCGACTTCCGAAGCCACTTCGAGCGGGTTCGACCCGTTGACGTTGACGAAGAAATCGACGCCCTGCTGACGGGTCCAGCGCTTGGCATGGAGGCCAGTGTCGACCACGAGCCGGCAGGCGCGAAAGGCGATCGACTGAAGATAGCCGACACGGCCGGCCGGGAAGTCGTCGTAAATCCCCAGCTCATCGACCAGTTGCTCCGCGTAAAGCGCCCAGCCTTCAGAATAGGCATTGAAGGCCAGCATGTTGCGGATGAGCGGCATCTTGTTGGCATATTCGCCCTGCCAGACGTGGCCCGGGATGGCCTCGTGCGCCGCGAGATCGGGCAGGCTGTACTTGCTGTGCAGGTCGGTCGTGCGGAGGTTGATCCAGAACTTGCCAGGGATCTTCCCGTCGATCGAGCCGGCGCCGCCGTACGCGCCAGGTGCGCCAGGCTCTTCCTCTGGCGGCATGCGCTTCACTTCAAGATTGCCCCGAACCATCGTGTTGAACGCGCGGGGAAGCTGGGCGCGGATCAGCTTTAGGCGATCCTGGATGTAGGCCATGATCTCGGCGCGACCCTTGTCGCCGTCGGAGAATTTGTAGCGAGGATCCTTTGCGAGCGCCTTCATCCGCTCACCGACGCTGCCTTGCGTGTAGCCGAGGCCCTTGAGGATCGGGTCCATTCGGCCTTGCAGCTCTTTCAACTGTTCGACGCCCATCGCATGGACTTCGTCCGGGCTCATCCTGGTCGTGGTCGAAGCGCGGAGCGCCCAGGCATAATATTCATCACCGTGAGGGCGTGACCACATGCCGGCGTCGTCCGTGGCTGTCGCCCGTTCGGCCTTCAGCTCTTCAATCTGGCGGTCGAGGGCAGGGGCAACCTCGTTCGTCACCAGCTTGCGAGTCCGGGCTTCCCAGTCGCCCGCAATGTTCTTCGCCCTGGTCCTCTTGACCAGCGAATCGACGATCCCGTCGCCTTGGTGGGCATTCTTCGCGGCGAGGCTGAGTTGCGCGATCGCCTTGTCGATCAGGAAAGCCGGCGGCACGAGACCTTGCGCGCGCGCCGACTTCATCCGTTCGAGCTCGCCGTCGAGCTGGGCCGGATATTGGGCGAGCCGCGTGAGATAGGCTTCGGCGTCCGAAGAATTCTCGACCGGATGATCCGTGTCGAGGAACTTCGGAGTGTCGATATAGGCGCCGACGTTCTGGATCACGACATAGGGCGTATTACGCCATCCGCCGACAGCGACGTCTCCGTAAGGCAGCGCAAAGCCGTCGAGCGCCGTCCGGTAGGCGCTTTTCACCACTTCGACGCTCGTTCGAACGGGGAAGGACAGGGCAGAGGTGTCGACAGCCTCGGCGCGCGCGAGATCGAGCTTGAGCGTATCGGCAACCTTGCGCTGCCCGGCCGCCGAACGATCGCCCAGCTGTGTGCGCATCGGCGCGCGATTTCCCGTATCGATGCCGAGGCTGGTCGCGGACTCCGGATTGAGGCGAAGCAGATTCTCGCCAATGGAATCCAGGAGCTTCGACGCTTCTGCATCGCCTGCGGCAGCGCCGCTCTTGCCGGGTTGGACCTTGCAGGCGGAAAGCAGCGGGAGCGCAGCGGTAGCGGCAAGTGCCGCAACCGTCTGGCGACGGGTGAGCTCAAATGTTGGCACGAAGATCTCCGTCAGGCGGGGGGAAGCAGGTGCTCCGCTTCGACCTTGAGGCAATTGCCGTCAATGCCGGTGATGCGCACGCGTTCGCCTGCGGCCGCAGGGCCACCTCGCGCGCTCCATTCACTGTCTCCGACGCGGACACGTCCGCCGTGATCATCGACCTGCTGCACGACTGTCACGACTCTTCCGACGAGCCGTCCCGCACGATCGTTCAATAGCGGGTCGGCACTGTCCGTCGCCCGGTTCGCGTAGAAGCGACGGCCGAGCATGACCGAAATCACGGCATAAAGGGCGAAGAGGGCGAGCTGTGACGCCGTCCCGAGATCGAACAGCACGGTGAACAGACCGGTGGCGATGGCTGCGGCGCCAAGGAAGACGAGAAAGAAACCGGGCGCGATGATCTCCATGATCAGCAGCAGGACGCCGCCTATTAACCACAGCCAGCCAGGATCGAGGTCAACTCCGCTCATGACTTGCTTTCGGGAACGCCTGGCACGGCCTTGGCGCGGACGCCCGGAACCAGCTTGCCGCTGCCCTCGCCAAACGCTTCCTTGGCGAGTTCGCCAATGCCGCCGAGCGTACCCATGAGCTGGGTGGCCTCGACGGGGAAGAGGATCGTCTTGGCATTGGGTGAGGTTGCGAATTTGCTGAGGGCTTCGACATATTTTTGCGCGATGAAGTAGTTGATCGCCTGGCTGCTGCCGCCCTCGATCGCGTCGCTGACCGCCTTCGTCGCCGTAGCTTCCGCCTGTGCCGAGCGTTCCCTTGCCTCGGCCTCGCGGAACGCTGCCTCGCGACCGCCTTCGGCTTCGAGAATGGCCGACTGTTTCTCGCCTTCCGCCTTGAGGATTGCGGACTGGCGCATGCCCTCGGCTTCGAGAATCACCGCGCGCTTTTCGCGCTCCGCCTTCATCTGCCTGGTCATCGCATTGACGATGTCCTGGGGCGGGCGAATGTCGCGGAGCTCGACGCGGGTGATCTTTACCCCCCAATTCTCGGTGGCGTTGTCAACGACGGAGAGAAGCCGCGTGTTGATCTCGTCGCGCTTGGACAGAGTTTCATCGAGGTCCATCGATCCCATCACGGTGCGCAGGTTCGTGGTCGAGAGAGCCATGATCGCGGTGTAAAGATCGCTCACCTCATAAGCGGCCTTCGCGGGGTCGAGCACCTGGAAGAATACGACGCCGTCGACCGCGACCATCGCATTGTCCTTGGTGATGATTTCCTGCCCGGGAATGTCGAGGACCTGTTCCATCATGTTGATGCGTCGCCCGACCCGGTAGAAGAAGGGCATAACGTAGTTGAAGCCAGGCTCGGCGACGCGCACGAACCGCCCGAAATGCTCGATCGTGTAGCGATAACCCTGGCGCACGATCTTCACGCCCAGCATCACGTACAGCAGCGCCAGAACCGCGAGCGCCGTCATAAAAGTCGTCAGCATTACACTTCCCCGCTCATTGTCTTCTCGTCATGATGCGACGGCGATGAGACAAGCGGAAGAGAAAAGCGACAAAGACCTGTTCGCCGTTCGATCAGTGCTGTTCTTGCCCGCGTCGAACGACAGAGCGATCGCCAAAGCCCGCACTCTCGGCGCCGATTTGGTGGTGCTCGATCTCGAAGATGCGGTGAAGCCGGAAGACAAGAAGGCCGCGCGCGATGCGGCGGTCGAGGCCGTTGCGGACGAATGGCCGATGCCGGTCGCGATCCGGGTGAATTCGGTTGGTAGCGAGTGGCATTCGCTCGACCT
>DATLOY010000016.1:0-42516 GCA_035536015.1 Sphingomicrobium sp. | reverse complement strand
CTCTATCAAACCTTCGTCCGCCGCGGCTTTGCGACTCTCCGCTTCAATTTTCGGGGCGTCGGAAAGAGCCAGGGCGTCTTCGACAATGGCATCGGTGAGCTCAGCGACGCCGCCTCGGCGCTCGACTGGGTGCAGCAGATTCATCCTGAGGCGGAGACCACCTGGGTCGCCGGAGTCAGCTTTGGTGCCTGGATCGGCATGCAGCTTCTCATGCGGCGTCCCGAAATTCGCGGATTCATCTCGATCGCGCCGCCCGCCAACATGTACGATTTCAGTTTCCTCGCGCCCTGCCCTTCGTCAGGAATCATCATTCAGGGCGAGGCGGACGAGGTCGTCACTCCAAGCGCGGTTCAGAAGCTGGTCGACAAGCTGCGGACGCAGCGGCACATCACGATCCACCATGATGTGATCCCCGGCGCGAACCATTTCTTCGCCAACGAGCTCGATTTGTTGATGAAATCGACAGACGAATATCTCGACATGCGGCTGGCCACCGACCCGATCAAGCCGCCGACATTGTCCCGATCCTCGCGTTCGTGATGACGAACGCCGAAACGCCACGCGAATTCGGCTAATTGCCGGCCGGCCTTCACTAAGGTTTAACCGTAATGGGTCCAAATCGGACCTCATGCGCGCAGTCGACCAACAATCCCGCCTTGATGAGGCCTTCGAGCGAATCGAAGAAACAATCCTGCCG
Organism: Sphingomicrobium sp.; assembly: GCA_035536015.1. Lineage (GTDB taxonomy): Bacteria > Pseudomonadota > Alphaproteobacteria > Sphingomonadales > Sphingomonadaceae > Sphingomicrobium. The sequence goes on along the minus strand of DATLOY010000016.1, from coordinate 41,819 downwards.
TGCATCGCCATGATGCTCGAAACCTTGCTTGAGGCATCCGAGCATGTTGCAGAGGGCGAGCGGCGATTCCTCATCGGAGAACTGAAAACGCTCGCAGCCGAGCTCGAAGAGCTCACCCGGGCCGTCGAACGCTCGAGCCCGGTCCATGTCGAGCCGGGCGAATATAAAGCGCGCAACTCCGCCGCTTAGGCGACGATCCGCGCGTGCAGCGCCGGATCAATGTTCCCGCCAGACAGGATCACGACGGTGGCGTCCGATGGCGCCGTCTTGCCTGCGACAAGCGCCGCCAGACCCACGGCCGCCCCCGGTTCGACCACGATCTGATGCTTGTCCCAGGCGAAGCGGATCGCATCCTCGACTTCCACATCGCTGACCGAGAGCGAGGCTGCGCGCCGCGCCTGCAGAATTCCAAACGTGATCGGGGAAACCCGGGGGGTCATGATCGCGTCACAGATCGTGCTCGGGGCGTCCGCAGCGACCGGGACGATTTCTCCCAGGTCGAGGGAGCGGCCCATATCGTCCCAACCCTCGGGTTCGACGATGACGATCTGCGCCTCCGGACAGGCGAGCGCGATACCCGAGGCGAGACCGCCGCCACCGCAGGGAATAACGATCTGGCCAGGCTGGCGGCCAAGCTGCTCAATGATCTCCAGGCCCGCCGTCCCCTGCCCAGCCACGATGTCAGGATCGTCGAAACTCGGCACGACCGTCGCGCCGGTCTCCTCGGAGATTTGGGCCGCAATGGCCTCGCGGCTCTCGTTTCGCCGGTCGTATAGGATGATCTCGGCTCCTTCGGCGCGCGTGCCCTCGAGTTTCACCGCCGGAGCATCGGAAGGCATGACGATAATGGCCTTGATGCCGAGCCGTTTCGCCGCGATCGCTACACCGCGCGCGTGATTGCCGGAGGAGAAGGCCACGACACCCCGTCTCCTTTTCTCCTCCGAAAGCCGGGCCAGGCGATTGCTCGCCCCGCGCAATTTGAAGCTCCCGCCGGTCTGGAGGCACTCCAGTTTAAGCCAGATCCGGCTGCCCCCGATCTCACTTTCGATCAGGGGCGTTCGGTCCGCCAGACCGACGATACGGCCCGCCGCATCGATGACGTCATCACGGGTAACTTCGACCGTTTTGACTAAGTGGTTGATATTTCACCTTTTCGATTAGCCGTTGCAGATCAGCGACATACGGTAGTCAAATCTTAATCCCGCTCTCAAAGAATCTTTACAGAAGTAAGCACCGCACATATATCGCGCCCCCGCTGCCCCATGGGACTTCCATCCGCAAGGCAGCTCTTGTGTCGAACTACGCCCATGGAGGTCCCTTGAGTTGTTCAAGCATCATCGCGCGCTGGGGCTAGCCGCCGCCCCGTCCGGTAGCCGGGGGGCTACCGCAATCGCCAAGCAGCGTCCGGTAGAGCCGATCACTTTGCTGCGCCCGCATTCCGCGCACCGAGCTGCCCGCTTCTTCGTCGAGAAGTTTCCGGGCCGGTCGCTCTATGCGGTGAAGGCCAATCCTTCGCCCGAGCTCCTGCGGATCCTGTGGGACGCCGGTGTTACGCACTATGACGTGGCCTCGATCGGTGAGGTTCGCCTTGTTCATGACATTCTGCCTGAGGCGGTGATCTGCTTCATGCACCCGGTGAAGGCCGAGGAGGTCATCGCCGACGCCTATTTCAACCATGGCGTGCGGACCTTCAGCCTCGATAGCATCGAGGAGCTGGAGAAGATCGTCCGGGCAACAGGCGGCGCGACCGACCTCAATTTGCTCGTCCGCATCCGGGTCGACAACGGCCACGCCAGGCTCAGCCTCGGCGCGAAGTTCGGTGCCGAACCCTCTGAAATGAAGTCGCTTCTGATGGCTGCTCGCCAGGCCGCCGATGCGCTCGGCATTTGTTTCCACGTCGGCAGCCAGGCGATGAGTTCGGCGGCTTACGCGGAGGCTCTGGGCCGCGTTCGCGAGGCGATTGTCGAAGCAGCGGTGACGGTGGACATCGTCGATGTCGGCGGTGGCTTCCCCTCGGTCTACCCGGGAATGGAGCCGCCGGCGCTCGAAACCTATTTCGCCGTGATCCATGCGGGCTTCGAAGCCCTTCCGATCAGCTATTCGGCCGAGCTTTGGTGCGAGCCGGGCCGTGCGCTGTGCGCCGAATATGCCAGTGTGCTGGTCCGCGTCGAAAAGCGTCGTGGAGACGAGCTCTACATCAACGACGGCGCATATGGCGCCCTCTTCGATGCCGCCCACCTCGGCTGGCGCTATCCTGTTCGGCTGCTGCGCGAGAAGGAATCGCGCGTCCGCCCAATGAAGTTCAGCTTCTACGGGCCGACCTGCGACGATCTCGACCGCATGGCGGGACCGTTCGAGCTGCCCGGCGACGTCAAGGTCGGCGATTATATCGAGATTGGCATGCTCGGCGCCTATGGCACGGCCATGCGCACCGAGTTCAACGGCTTTGGTGTTACGGCCTCCGAAATCGTCGATGATGAGCCGATGGCGAGCCTTTACGCGTCTCCGGCGAAGGCCCGCCGCTCGAACGTCGTGACCCGCTAGGCCCCTCGCCCAGCGTCGTCCCCGTGCACGCGGGGATCCCGCTTTGTTTTCTTGACCATCGCGAGTAGCGGGATTCCCGCTTTCTCGGGAATGACGAGGTTTGATTGCCATGACGACCGACACGCTGAACAAGGTTCAGGACGCCGAGAGGATCAACGACACTCGGAAGGCAGAGCTCCTGGCGACGCCGATCGAGCATATCGACATCACCAGCTTCGATGCCCGTCCGATCATCGATTCGATGGGCAAGATGAGCTTCACCAGCCGGGATCTCGCCCGCGCGACCAACATCTACAACATGATGCTCGAGGACCGCGATTGTTCGATCATCCTGGTGATCGCGGGCTCAACCTCGGCCGGCGGCTGCATGGACGTCTATGCCGAACTGGTGAGATCCAACATGGTCGACGCGGTCGTCGCCACCGGCGCCACGATCGTCGACATGGATTTCTTCGAAGCGCTTGGGCACAAACACTACCAAGCCAATGAAATTCCTGACGATGATACGCTTCGATCACTCTACATCGACCGGATCTACGACACCTATATCGATGAGCAGCAGCTTCAGGATTGCGACCACACGATCGGCAAGATCGCGGACAGCCTGGAGCCGCGGCCGTACAGCTCGCGCGCCTTCATTCGTGAGATGGGCAAGTGGCTGAGCGAGGGCAACGCCAGGAAGCAGGGCAGCCTGGTCCAGCTCGCCTATGAGCATGACGTGCCGATCTTCTGTCCGGCGTTCGTCGATTCATCGGCCGGGTTCGGCCTCGTCAAGCACCAGGTCGACGCGATGAAGCGCGGCGGTCATTACATGGTGCTCGATGCGATCGCGGATTTCCGCGAGCTCACAGACATCAAGATCAAGGCGGGCACCACCGGCCTGCTGATGATCGGTGGCGGAGTTCCGAAGAACTTCACGCAGGACACGGTCGTCTGCGCCGAGATCCTCGGCCACGACGATGTCGAGGTCCACAAATATGCGGTGCAGATCACGGTGGCCGACGTCCGCGACGGTGCCTGCTCCTCTTCTACCCTCCAGGAGGCGGCGAGCTGGGGCAAGGTCTCGACCGCAATGGAGCAGATGGTCTTCGCCGAGGCGACCTCGGTCCTGCCGCTCCTCGCCAGCGACGCATACCATCGCGGAGCGTGGAAAAATCGCGAAAAAAGGCGGTTCGCAAAACTCTTCGAATAGATTGCAACCCGCAACGAACTGACGCACCCTCCGCTCACCAACGAGGGGAGGGTTTTTCATGCACGCCTACAGCCCAATTCTCGCGCCGGTCGTGGCGCTGGTCGCCTGGACGCTCATCGTCATGATCTGGATGATGATCAGCCGGGGTTCGGAGTTTCGCCGGCTCGGCATTACGGCCACCAACATCCCCGATGGCGCGCGAGGCGTCGACCTCGAGGGCAAGGCCGCCGCGAGTGCGCAGTGGAAGTCGCACAATTACAATCACTTGATGGAACAGCCGACGATTTTCTACGCGATCGCGCTGACACTCGCGCTGATGGATTTTGGCGGAGGCATCAACTACTGGCTCGCGTGGGGTTACGTCGGCCTGCGCATGGTCCACAGCCTGATCCAATGCACCACCAATGTGGTGCGCTATCGCCTGACGATATTCGCGCTGGCGTCGCTATGCCTGATTGGCCTGACCGTCCACGCCGGATTCCGGATCCTTCACGATTGCGGAATCATCGGCTGAAGCAGGCCGCGACCTCGACGTGGGTCGACCAGCGGAACTGTCCGACCGGCTTGACCCACTCGATCGCATAGCCTCCTTCAACGAGCACCTTGGCATCTCGCGCAAAGGTCGCGGGATTGCAGCTTACGAATGCAATTCGCTTCACTGAGGAACGCGCCAGCGTTGCCACCTGCTCGGCCGCCCCTGCCCTTGGCGGATCAAGAACGACACCCTCGAACGGATCCAGCTCGGTTTCGTCCAGCGGACGGCGATAAAGATCGCGATGCTCGACCCGTGCATTCGGTAACGCCTGTTTGAGCGATACCGCCGCATCACGCGAAGCCTCGGCGGCATAGGAGGCGCCTGCCGCGACCGCGAATGTCCCGAGGCCTGCGAAAAGGTCTGCAGATCGCCCCTCATCAAGTGCTTCGCGAACCGCCTCGACCAACGCTGCCTCGCCATCCTGCGTCGCCTGCAGAAACGCGCCGACCGGGAAGGTAACGGGCTTGGCCGAAAGCGAAATCGTCGGCGGTATCGGCGCATAGATCGTCTCGGCGCCCAGGCCCTGATCGATACTCAGGCGGGCAAGTGCGTTCTCAGCCGCGAATGACGTCAGCAGCTCGATCGCCCGCAATCCCTTGGGCTCGAGACCTTTGAGCAGGACGTCCGCCCCCTGATCCACCAGCGTCAGCTGAATTTCGGCGGCGCGCTTCGGATCAAGCAACTCGCCGACCAAATGTCGCAAGGGCGCGACCAGAGCAAATAGCTCGGGCCGCAAAATATGGCATTCGCGAAGATCGACGATCCGGTGCGACTGCGCCGCGTTGAACCCGACAATAGCGCCCTGCCCCATCTTCAGCGCTCGCAATGTCGCTCTGCGGCGGCTTTTCGGCGGCGAAAGATGCGGTTCGCGGACTTCCGTCTTCAGCTCATGCTGCGCGAGGGCTGTCTCGACGCGAGAGACCAGATAGTCGCGATAAGCTTGGTCGTCGGCCTGCTGGAGCTGGCAACCACCGCATTCGGGGAAGTGACGGCAAGGCGGCTCCTGGTGATGTGGGCCGAATTCCAGCGCCCCATCGTCGAGCAGGGCATCGCCCGGAACTCCGAACGGGACATGGCGACCGTTTGACGTCACGCCGTCGCCGCGCGCCGCTATTCGAACGATCGGCTCACTCACAAGAGCGCGAGTGCCTGGGGAACCGCGGCCGCGAGATCGTCGGCGATCATCTGCGGCCCTGCGATCTCGGCGGCACGGCCATGGAGCCAGACCGCCGCGCAAGCCGCTTCGAATGCCGGCAAGCCCCTTGCCCGCATCGCCGCAGCGATCCCCGCGAGCACATCCCCCGTTCCGGCCGTTGCGAGCCAGGCGGGCGCAGGCGGCGCAAAGCCGAGGCGTCCGTCGGACGAGGCGACCAAAGTGTCGGGACCCTTGTAAACGAGGACCGCACCCGACCGCCGGGCCGCCTCGACCGCGCGGTCGGCCTTCGATCCGGCTACCTCCCCGAACAGCTTGCGGAATTCGCCGTCATGCGGAGTGATGATCGCGTCTTGTCCCCGAAGCCGCTCGGGCTCGCCAAGATGGGAAATTCCGTCAGCATCGATGACCTTGGGCGATTTGGTGGTCAGCGCGAGCGTCAGGATCTGTGGAATGTCCCCCATCCCGGGTCCGACAAGCAGGCAGCCGATCCGCTCATCGTCGATGGTCGCCGAGTCGGTTTGGACGATGGCCGAGGGCACGCCGTCGATGGCCCGCGAAGTGCTCACTCGGACATAGCCCGCTCCCGCCAGAGCCGCCGCTTTCGCGGACAGCGCAATTGCCCCCGGCATCTTCCCGGCAAGCGCATGGACCAGGCCCCGATCATATTTGTGACCACCCGCCTTGAGCGGTGGAAGCTCGGGTGGATCGATCTCGTGCCATGACGCCGCGGACTTGATCCCGATGTCGGCGAGCACGACCCGCCCGCATTTATGCATCGCCGGGAACAGGCGGTGCGCGGGTTTCAGCGCGCCGAAGGTCACGGTCATGTGGAATTCCGGAACGTCGCTGAGCTCGGCGCCGCTATCTGTCTCGATTCCACTCGGAAGATCGCATGCCACGTTCAAAGCCGCAGCTGCGGCCAGCCGGCGAAGGTGACCGGCGGCCGGATCGTCCAATCCGCGCTTCAGTCCCGTTCCGAACAAGGCGTCGATAACCAAAGGCCTCGAAGCCGTATTTTCAGACAGCTGCTCGACTTCGCCATCCCATTTCGACCGTGCCCATTTGGCCGCCTCGCTCTTCGGCTCCGACAATGCGGCCACCCGCACGTTGACGCCGCGCTCGGCAAGGTGCCGCGCAGCGACATAGCCGTCGCCGCCGTTGTTGCCCGGTCCACAAAGGATCAAGGTGTTGAGCGGCCCCGCGAAACGATAGGTAGCTTCTGCAAGCGCCGCGCCCGCACATTCCATCAATTGCTCGACGGTCGCCCCGCCGTCGATTGCCGCTTGCTCGGCAGCGCGCATCTCTTCTGTCGTAAGGATCGGGCGCATTCGCGTGCGTCTAACGCAATCGCGTCACCAGATGCCACCATTCGCGCGGGACGCGGTCCTTGGCTGCCTCGCAGGCCTCCTCGCTCTCAAACGTCGCGAAGCAGGTCGCTCCGCTGCCGGACATTCGCACGAACTCGGCCCCCGGCTGTACCGCCAGCAAGGCGAGGACAGTCTCGATTTGCGGAACCAGAGCGATTGCGGGAGCCTCGAGGTCGTTGCTTCCAAAGCGCCAGTCATCCAGCGATCCATGGTCCTCGCCGTTCCAGCGCGAAAAGACTTCGGTCGTCGAAAGCGCCACGCGCGGGTTGATCAGCAACACGGGTTTGCCGGAGACTTCGGGCAGGGAAATCGGCGTGGTTATGTCTCCTGCCCCCACACCCTTCGCCGGGAGGCTGAGCAAGCAGGCCGGAACGTCGCTTCCAAGATTCGGAGCCACGACCTCGGCATGTTTCGGGTCGATCTGCCACAATGACGTCAGCAGCCTAAGCGCTGCGGCAGCATCGGCCGATCCTCCGCCAATGCCTGAAGCGACCGGCAAACGCTTGTCGAGCTGGATTGCGGCGCCGCGCTCGACCCCCGCCGCTTCGCGTAACGCAGAAGCCGCCTTCAAGACGAGATTTTCCGTGGGGGAAGGCAGCTCTGCGGCAAAAGGCCCGGAGGCTTGAAGCGAAAGGTCTTCGGCTGGCTCGGCGCTTAGCCGATCCCCATCAACGCAGAAGGCGAAGATCGTCTCGATGGCATGCCGACCATCAGGCAACTTGCCGCGGACATGGAGCGCCAGGTTGAGCTTGGCCGGCGCGATCTCGCGGGCTGGATAGGTCAAGGCGCGGCGTTGGTTGAGGTCAGGCCAGACGCGAGTTTCGCCTTGACCCGATCGGCGATCTCATCTTCCGCGGTCACAAGCGCCGCGCTCCAGGCGAACCTCGCTTCGAAGCGCCGGCCCGACTTGAACAAGGCATCGCCGAGATGTTCCTGAATCTCGGCCTGGTCAGGGTCCTTCTCCGCCGCGCGCTGCAGAGTATCGATCGCCTCGGCGACTTTTCCGCGCTTGAACTGCGCCCAGCCCAGCGAATCCGTGATCGACGCATCGTCGGGAGCCAGCTCGCTCGCCTTGCGGATCATTTCCTCGGCCGCATCCATATTCTCTCCTCGCTCGAGCTGCGAGTAACCGAGGAAGTTGAGGATCAGAGGCTGGTTTGGCGCGATCGCAAGCGCTTCCTGCAGGGTCTGTCGCGTCTCGGGCCAACGCTTGGTCTCCTGGAGCGAACTGGCCTTGAGCAGCAGCAGCGGCCAAAGCTCATCCTTCAGGCCCTGCGCCCTGGCGAGATCGGCGGCTTTTCCATAGGCCTCCGCGGCCGCATCTTGCCGCTTCATCGCCGCAAGGACGTCGCCGAGCCTTGAAAAGTCCGAAATTCCCGCGGTGGGAGCGGCTGCGGCCGTCGCAGCGATCCCATAGGCCTCATCGTATCTTTTGTCGGCGGTCAGAATGCGGATCTGGACATCGCGCACCTGCGACTGCAGCGCATCATTGGCCGGAATCGATCCGAGGACGCGAAGCGCTTCGTCGGAGCGATCCTGTCCTTCAAGGATCACGGCAAGAAGCAGCGATGCCCCGCTGTTTTGGGGATTGGCATAGCGAGCGACCTGGATCAGGCCGATCGGCGGCGCGACCCGCTCGAGCCGGGCGACGTCGCGTGCAAAGGATGTGAGGACATCGCTGAACGCCTTCATGGGCGTATCAATCGCTTGTCCGCTCGGTTTTCCCGCCAGGATCAGGGCGCGAGCGGCTGCGGCATCGCTTCCAATCCCGTCGAGGATTGCCGTCGCCCGAGCACGGTCATTTGCAGCCAGGAACCCGTCCGCGAAAGCCAGGCGAAGCTGCAGCTCACGGCTACCTCCCGCTGCTGCGGCACGCTCGGCGTACGGCTGGGCCTCGGCCGTTTTGCCGAACTTCAGCAGGATCAGCGCCCGCTCTTCGGAACGGAGCGGTCCGAGCAGCCCCGCAGCGGGGACCTGGTCGACTGCCTCCAGGGCTTTGCTGAAGTCGCCGCGGGAGGTGAAAGTCCAGGCATTCACCAGCGGCGACAGGAAATCCAGGCTGCCATTGTCGCCATTGACCGACAGCCAGGGAAGGGCGCGTTCCGGACGATTTCGGCGAAGTTCCGTTGCTGCGAGCAGAAGCCTCGCGTCGGTCGTGAGCTTCGCAGGAGGAAGACCCTTCGCCAACTCCAGCGCCAAGTCCATATTGCCCGCGTTGATCGCTTCGCTGACGCCCTTCCGGGCGAGGTCGTTGTCGGTGGGCTGACTCTGGGAAAGCGACGCGAGCAACTCGGCCGCACGAGCATGGTCACCGTCCATCGCAGCGGCTCGGGCCTGAATGTAGGCGAGGCCCGGGTCGTTCGGAGCCACCCGCACCTTCGCTTCTGCAGCGGTTCCACAAGTGAGCAGCGCGATTACCGCCGCGCCGCCGAGCAAGTTACATGTTCGGATAATTTGGCCCTCCACCGCCCTCCGGAGTGACCCAGTTGATGTTTTGAGTCGGGTCCTTGATGTCGCAAGTCTTGCAGTGGACGCAATTCTGCGCGTTGATCTGCAGGCGCGGCTCACCGTTTGCTTCCTCGACAAACTCATAAACTCCAGCTGGGCAATATCTCTGCTCGGGTCCTGCGTAGACCGGCAAGTTGATGGTCGTAGGTATGTCAGGGTCCTTGAGCGTCAGATGAACCGGCTGATCTTCTTCATGATTCGTGTTGGAAACGAATACCGATGAAAGCCGATCGAAAGTCAGCACGCCATCGGGTTTGGGATAGTCGATCGGCGTGACCTGGGCCTTTTGCCTGAGCGTCGTGTGGTCGGCCTTGAGCTTCAGCGTCCAGGGTACACCAATCCCGAGGTAGCCGAGCCAGAGGTCGAGCCCTGCATAGAGAGTGCCCGCAAAGCCGCCCCAATGTGCGACTGCCGGCTGGGCGTTCCGCACCATCTTCAGCTCTTTCACGACCCAGCTCTTGTGGAGCGCGGTCTCGTAGCCATCGAGAATGTCGGCGCCACGATCGTTTGAAATTGCGTCAAACGCGGCTTCCGCAGCGAGCATCGCCGACTTCATCGCGGTGTGCGTGCCCTTGATCCGAGGCACGTTCACGAAGCCTGCCGAGCAGCCGATGAGTGCCCCGCCCGGGAAAACGAGTTTGGGAATCGCCTGATAACCGCCCTCGTTGATCGCTCGCGCGCCATAGGACACGCGGCGGCCGCCCTCGATCTCCGCGCGGATCGCCGGATGCGTCTTCCAGCGCTGGAATTCCTCAAACGGGGACAGATATGGGTTCGAATAGTCGAGGGATGTCACAAATCCGAGGGCGACCTGGTTGTTCTCCTGATGGTAGAGGAATCCCCCACCCCAGGCGTCGCTGAGCGGCCAGCCCTGGGTATGGATCACGCGTCCTGGCTTATGTTTCTCGGCAGGAACGTCCCATAACTCTTTGACGCCAAGTCCGAAAACTTGCGGTCCGCTATCACTCCGCAGGCCGAAGACGTCGGTCAGCCGCTTGGTTAGATGGCCTCGCGCACCTTCTGCGAAAAATGTGTAGCGGGCATGGAGTTCGATGCCTGGCTGGTAGTCCGGGCGATGGCTCCCGTCGCGGGCCACGCCCATGTCGCCCGTCGCGACGCCCTTCACCGATCCGTCTTCGTTAAATAGGATTTCGGATGCTGGAAACCCTGGGAAAATCTCGACTCCCAACTCTTCCGCCTGCCCTGCCAGCCAGCGGCACAAATTGCCGAGGCTCAGAGTGTAGGTCCCCTTGTTGTTCATGAAGGGCGGCATGAGGAAATGGGGCATCGCCCATTTGCTGTTCTTTCCGAGGATCCAGTGGTGGTTCTCGGTCACCGGCACGGTCAGCGGCGCGCCCTTCTCCTTCCAGTCGGGAATCAATTCGTTGAGGGCGATCGGGTCGATCACGGCGCCCGACAGGATGTGAGCGCCGATCTCGCTCCCCTTCTCGAGCACGCAGACCGAAACCTCGCGGCGCGCCGCGGCGGCAAGCTGTTTCAGGCGAATGCCGGCAGTGAGGCCCGCGGGGCCGCCGCCGACGATCACGACATCATATTGCATGGATTCGCGCTGGCTCATGGCCCTCTCGTCGCGGCAGGAACACAATTCGACTCGTCTGCCCTGCCAATTCCTTGACCCTGCCGTCAATGCCGGTGAGGAAAGTCCAATGGGCGGGGAAACGGAATCGATCGGCTTTGCCGAAGCGCGCAGCGCCCTTGCCTGGTGGCTGGAGTCCGGTGTGGACGTCGCCATCCAGGACGATCCGCGCGACTGGCTGAAGCCTCCGGCTCCCCGCGCCCCGGCTTCGACAACACCCGCGGAACCATCCAATGTCGTCCAACCCAGCCAGGATACTCTAGCCGAGCTTCAGCAATGGCTGTCGAGCAGCGTCGATTTGCCGTTCGCCGGCACGGCCGCCCGCCGAGTGCTCCCCCACGGCCCCGAACATGCGGCGGTGATGCTGCTCACCGATGCGCCTACGCTCGAAGACGCGTCGGCGGGACAGCCCATCGGCGGAGACAGCTGGCTTCTTGCGATCCGGATGCTTGCGGCGATCGGGATCAAGGCAAACGAGGCCTACAGCGCTTCGCTTTCGTCATTCTATGCGCCCGGAAGCCGGATGGGCGAAAAGGATCGGGAAGCTTGCGCCGAGGTCGCGCGGCGGCACATCGCCCTCGTCAAGCCCAAGCGGCTGGTGCTGCTGGGCGACGGACCGTGCGTCGCGCTTCTCGGCAAGCGCCTCGTCGAGGCTCGCGGAAAGGTGCATCACGTGGAAGGTGTCCGCGCAGTCGCGACCTTCCATCCGCGCCAGTTGATTCAGAATTCTGCAAACAAAGCATATGCATGGAAGGATTTGCTGTTGCTGATGGAGGAAGAGGCTTGAGGATCGGTTTGCTTGGCTTCGGAGCTTTGGTTTGGGCCGCTCCGCTGCTTGCGCAATCGCCGGACCCGCTTGCCCCTTTGCCCAAGGGCTCACCTGCAACGACGAACACGACCATTACGCAGCAGCCGGCAGCGACGAGCCCGGCACCCCCGCCCCCTCCGGTTGTGGCAGTACCCAGAGATTGGCGCGGCGTGTTCGACGCGATCGACGCGGGACAATGGGCGTCCGCTCAAGCGGGCATTTCGGCGCTCGCACCAAGTGTTCTGACGCCTGTTGCAAAGGCTGAGCTCTACACGGCGAAGGGTTCGCCGACCGTTGACTTGGCTTCGCTAGAGGCACTCATTGCGCAAGCCCCCGAACTCCCGGACGCCGATCAGTTGGCTGCGATGGCGTTCAAACGAGGGGCGACGGACCCCATACGGGTCTGGCCGGAAAAGCCGACAACGAGCCTCGGTTCCGCGCCCGTCCGTTACCGTACCAAGCCGGTTCAGGGTGAGCCCGCCGCGGACTCGCTGCGATCCGTCCTCGATCCGCTGATCAAAGCTGACGACGCGTCGGGTGCCGAAGCTCAGCTTCTCACTTACGCACCGCAGCTATCCGTCGAGGCGCGGGCCGAAGCCGGCGCGCGTGTCGCATTCGTCTATTACGTCCTCGGGCTCGACATGGATGCCCGGCGCGTCGCCGATACCTGGCGCATTGGTGCGACCGGCGAATGGGCAGCGCAAGCGGCTTGGACGTCGGGCCTCGCATCGTGGCGGATGGGCGATTGCGAATCCGCCTCCCGTACCTTTCAGCAGGTTCTCCTAACCGCGCAGCAGCGTGAGCTTCGCGCCGGCGCCTTCTATTGGCAGGCTCGTGCAGAGCAGGCTTGCCGCCGCCCAGCATCTGTCGAACCGCTGCTTCGCCAGGCCGCGAGCTCGACCGAGAGTTTCTACGGTCTTCTCGCGCGCGAAACCCTGGGGATGGACACGAAAATCCCCACCAATCCCTATGCTGGATTCGACGCTCCGGTGGACAATTTGCCTAATGTCCAGCGAGCGACTGAGCTCGCCCGGATCGGCGAGACGGCACTTGCAGATGAAATGCTTCGGCATCAGGCCAAGATTGGCGAACCGGGTGAACATCACGCGCTGATTCAGGTCGCAAAGAGGCTCGATCTTCCCGCTGCCCAGCTGTGGCTGGCCAACAATGGCCAGTGGGGAGCGCGCTCGGATCCGGCGGACCGATATCCCAACCCGCGGTGGAGTCCGCTGATGGGCTGGAGGGTCGATCCCGCCCTGGCTTACGGTCACATCGTCCAGGAATCGGCCTTCCGGCGCACCGCGATCAGCACGGCGGGCGCTGTCGGCCTGATGCAGGTTCTCCCCGTCACCGCCCAGATGCTCGCCCAGTCGCGAGGACTCAATTATTCACGCTCGACGCTGACTGACACGAGCACGAACCTCGAGTTCGGTCAGTCTTTCATCGAGATGATGCGCGGCTCTTCGGCCACCGCCGGCCAGCTTCCACGAGTCATCGCATCCTATAATGCCGGCCCGCTTCCCGTCGCTCGCTGGTCGACGATCAACGACAAGGGCGATCCGCTGCTTTGGATCGAGTCCATCCCTTATTGGGAGACGCGCTACTATGTTCCTGCGGTGCTTCGGAACATGTGGGTCTACCAGGGGCTCAACAACGAAGCGACGACCACGTTGAAGTCCATGGCCGAGCATCGCTGGCCGGCATTTCCAACCAGCATGACGCGCCTGTCCCACTGAAAAAAGCTCCCGGGCAAGCCAAAGCTCGCCCGGGAGGTCAGGAGCGCCGAAGCGCTGGGGTTGATGCGCTTACGATCTACTGACCGCGCTCGCCACGTTCGACCGGCGCCGGCGGAGGAGGAGGCGGCGGCGGTGCCGGACACACCGAGGTGGCGAGGATTACCGATCCGTCCGGACAGGTCTGAGTTGCCGGAGGAGCGGGCGGCGGCGGAGGCGGTGGCGGAGCAGCGGCCGGAACTGGCGGCGGTGCTTCGCCCCGCGAATTGAAATTGTAGACGAGGCTCGCAAGAAGGCTGTGCGAGTCATAATTGCCTTTCGAGCTTGTCGTGAAAGGCACCGCGTCCAGCGTGAACGCGTCATTGAAGTTCAGCTTCGCTGTGTGAAAGTAGCGGTATTTCAGGCCGACATCGACGTTCGGGCTTACCGCATAGCGCAGTCCCGCAATGCCCTGGTACGCCCAGGCATTGTCGCTATCGCCTGAAAAATTGGCCCATGCGCGTCCAGCGCCGCCGCCGATGTAACCGCCGAACCCGCCACCGAAATCGCCATCCAGCAGCGCGTTGGCCATCAAGGTCTTGATGCCGATGTGATTTCCGACGTCAAAGTCCGCTGGTGTCGCAGTCGTGTCCGCCGCAGTTCCAACGGCGGTGATGAGCGGCGTGCTGACGCCGAGACTCTTGACCTTGGCGCGTTTGTAGCCCGCCTCGCCTTCGATGCGGACCGGGCCAAGTTTGTAACCAAGGATGGCATCGACGTCGTAGCCGTCCTTGAAGTCAACCTTGTACCCGTTGTCGTACGTCGTCGTGTTGTTGAGGATGACGTCGAGATCCATGTTTCGCGGGAATGTCACCCCGCCTTCGAGCCCGACGTAGGGACCGTCCGCGCCGGCGAAGGCCGGCGTACTCACAGCTGCGATCGCGCTCGCAGCCAGTAGATATTTGCGCATATATTGTTCCCTTTGGCTTCGTGAGCCCCTGTTGCGCGTGCTGATGCGGCGTCCGAGTTGGCTGCAGGATGGAAGCTTCATTACAAATGTCGGCTTGTCGTCAGACGGGCGGCTGGACGCGATGGTCCGCACATCCTTGTTATTTGTTCTTGTTATGTTCTGTCTGTCGGCATAATTTGGCGTCATGCCGGTCGAGTCGAGTCACGGGCGCGGTGCCACCCGCAATCCGACACCCACGCGCTTCAATCTCACGGAGAGGATCGCGGAGGGGGAATGGCTGGACCAGGTCGAGGCTCTGGACGGAGTTCCGAAACGGCGAACCACCGTTACGATCGAGCACCCAAAGTCGATCCTGACGCGCAACAACTCGCCGGACATCGGTTTTGATCGCTCGATAAACGCCTATCGGGGCTGCGAGCATGGATGCATTTATTGTTTCGCGCGCCCTACGCACGCCTATCACGATCTCTCGCCAGGAGTGGATTTCGAATCCAGGCTCTTCGTAAAGCCGAACGCGGCCCAATTGCTCCACGCGGCTTTGTCGCGCCCCGGTTACGATTGCCGTCCGATCGCGATGGGAACGAACACCGACCCATATCAACCGATCGAGGAGCGCTGGAGGATCACGCGCTCCGTCGTCGAGCTGCTGGTTGAAACCCGCCATCCCTTCACGATCACCACCAAATCAGATCGGGTGCTCCGCGACCTCGACTTGCTCAAGCAGGCCGCGGACCTGCGCCTTGCTTCAGTCGCGATCTCGGTAACTTCGCTCGACCCCAAGGTGGCCCGGACACTTGAGCCTCGCGCTCCACAGCCGAGGAAGCGTCTGGCGGCGGTCAAGGCGCTCAACGACGCCGGGGTTCCCTGTTACGTCGGGATCGCGCCGGTCGTTCCGCAAATCACCGACCATGAGCTCGAACATATTGTCGAAGCCGCAGTCGAAGCGGGAGCTCCCGGCGGTTTCTACATGCCTGTGCGCCTACCGCACGAAGTCGCGCCATTGTTTCGGGCGTGGCTGGAGGAGCATTACCCCGATCGGGCGTCGAAGGTGATGGCAACGATCCGATCGTTGCGCGGCGGCCGTGACAATGACCCGAACTTCTTCAGCCGCATGCGCGGACAGGGCGCGTGGGCCGATCTTTTGCGCACGCGCTTCGAAATCGCAGCCAAGAAATATGGGCTTCCGCAGGCCAGGTTCCCGCTGCGCACCGACCTCTTCCGACCGCCCGAAGGCGACCAGATGCGGCTTCTTTGATCGATGAGCGGCGAAATTTAATCGACCGGCGCTCGTGACTCTCTTCCCTTCCCTGCCCTAGGCAAAGATCGTGAAATCTCATCTCCCAGCTCTGCTATTGCTTGCAACAGCCGCCCCAGCCGTAGCGCAAACGTCGATCACGACGCTTCCGCCGCCGGTGGTTGCCGATCCGAAAGTCGCGGCGCTCCGCGATGATGCGCTCCACAACGATCATTACGCGTGGGATATCGTCGAAGGGCTTACGACGGAGGTTGGTCAGAGGCTCGCGGCCACGGAGGCTGAGGCCCGTGCTCGCGATTGGGCAGTCAGGAAGCTGACTGCCATGGGTTTTTCGAACGTTCACGTCGAACCGTTCGACATGCCCGTGTGGGTGCGAGGTGCCGAGAGCGCCGAGATCGTGTCGCCCTTCCCGCAAAAGCTCGTGATTGCGGCTCTCGGTTACAGCGGCTCCACCGGTCCGGAAGGCGTAACCGGGGAGATCGCCTACTTCGACAGCGTCGACGCGCTGCGGGCCGCGCCGGATAGCGCGGTCAAAGGCAAGATCGTTTTCATCGACCATCATATGATGCCGGCGCAGGACGGGTCGGGCTACGGGCAGTTCGGAGCGCCGCGCCGCCAGGGTCCCACGATCGCATCGCTGAAGGGCGCTTTGGCCATCGTGATCCGGTCGATCGGCACGGACCACCACCGCAATCCGCACACAGGCGTCCAATATTTCACCGACGGAGCGAAACCGATCCCCGCCGGCGCGCTCACCGTTCCCGACGCCGAGCAATTGGTCCGCATCCTCAAGCGTGGGGAGCCGGTCGTGATGCGCCTGACCCTGGTCTCGCAGAAGACCGAAGGCGGCCATTCCGGCAATGTTGTCGCGGAAATTCCCGGGCGCGATCCCAAGGCACCCATCCTGCTCATCGGCGGCCATCTCGACAGTTGGGACCAAGGCACGGGAGCGATCGACGACGGCGCGGGCGTCGCGATCACGACGGCTGCGGCGAAACACATCATGGATGCAGGCAGGCCGCTTCGAACGATTCGCGTGGTCTGGTTCGGGGCCGAGGAGCCGGGTGGCTTCGGCGGTGCTGCCCTTGCAAAGGCGCATGCTTCCGACCGCTATGCCATAGCGGGCGAGAGCGACTTTGGCGCCGACCGCGTCTGGCGTTTCAGCTCTCATTTGCTGAAGTCGGATCCGCCCGCTTACGCTCAACTGGCCGCCGCATTGGCGCCGCTCGGCATCACCAAGAACGACAAAGGCGAAGCCGACGGAACCGACGTCGATCCGACGATCCAGGCTGGGGCTCCCTGGATTTCCTTGAACCAGGACGGCATCCGGTATTTCGACTGGCATCACACACCCGACGACACCCTGGACAAGATCGATCCCGACCAGCTGCGGCAGAATGTCGCGGCCTGGACAGCGATGCTCGCCGTACTATCCGGCGGAATTGAGCCGGAGCCGAAACGGCGGTCACGGCGTTAGACCCACGAAAGGGAGGAAGATCCAATGCGCATCTTGATGATCGCACTACCCGTCCTGATGCTGGGCGCCTGCAACGTCAGCAAGGACGAAGCCAACAATACCGTCAGCGTGACTTACAATGAGGAAGTCGCCGCCAACACCGCGGCGGATGTGACCAACACGGCGCAAAACATCGCTTCGGACATCGGCAATGAGGCGAAGTCCACCGCCGACAAGGTCAACAATTCGGACATCAGCGTGAAGGTCAATCGGGACGTCAAGACTGAGAACACAGCTGAAAACAAACAATAGTTTCAGCCGTCAGCCTCATGCTCGCCAGTCTCTTGACTGAGCGGGCTCGAGGCTGGTCGGGGAGACAGGATTCGAACCTGCGACCCTCTGCTCCCAAAGCAGATGCGCTACCAGACTGCGCCACTCCCCGATGACCCGCGCCCCACGAAGCGATACTTCGTGGGGAACCGGAGAGAAAGAAGGGAAAATGCTCCTCTTTCTTCCTCCTCGATCAAAGTACCACCTTGATCGAAACCCTGGTGGGCCCGGAAGGATTCGAACCTCCAACCTAGCCGTTATGAGCGGCCGGCTCTACCGTTGAGCTACAGGCCCTCCCCGGCTCGGTTCAGATAGACGTGGGAATCCGCCGCGCCAAGTCAGGCACGTGGAAGAAGCAGCGTAAGCCCGGCCGCGGAAGTGACCAGCTCCCCGCCAGCGATCCTGGCAAGCCCGCGGACAAGCCGGAGCGAGAAACCGATCCCGAGCGGCGCCCCGTCGCCACCACCCGACGGATCGAAAAGTTGCGCATCGGTCAGACCCTTTAGCGTCGTTGGTCGACCGATGGAAAAGCGGCACGCCTCACCATTGGTTTCGACCGAGAGGCGCAGCCTTTCTCCCCGTGCTGCATGCTCGATGACGATCGCGCACAGCCGATACAGGAGCCGATCGGTGAGTTCCGGTTCGATTGCGCACAAAGGCATTCGCGGCCGCCTCGCAAATTCGAGCTCGACGCCCCGCTCGGCGGCGAGTTCGCGAAGGGACGGAACCAACGCTTCGATCTGCTCGCCGAGATCGGCCCGGCGCGCGTCGGCGGCGGTCGCGGAATGGAGCTTCGCCGCGAAATCGAGATCGTCAATTCCGCCAAGAAGCAAGCGCGCCTGCGCAACGATTTCGCCGGCCCGTTCGCGATAGCGCCGATCGGCGGGTCCCAAAAATTGACCGTCGATGATTTCCGCGAAGCCGATAATGGCGTTGAGCGGCGTCTTGATCTCGTGAACAAGCTCGCGGAGCGAATCCGGATCGGAAAAGACCTCCGTCGTCATTGTGCGCTCGGGAGGCGGCGGGAGGTCCCGCATGGCGATCCCGCGATAGCCGGCAAAGCGCCCGTCCGCAGGCTCGAAGGCCGGCACTCCGCTGATCTTCCACTCGCCGGAGACTGATCCCTCCCCTGCCAGGCTGAGTCCCGCATCCCTGAACGGGGCGCGCATGGCGAACGCGCGGGCAACGTCTTCGTCCACTCCCTCTCCGCTCTCGCTGCGCATGGTGGCGATGGAACGGCCGATCAGTGCGCCCCGGGGAGCCCCCTCCACCCACGCGATTTCCCCAGTTGGTCCGCATTCCCACCTGAAAAGTGGAGGAGCACCAGAAGTCGGCATTGCGACGCCTGCCGCGACCTGCTGTTGCTCCCGGCTCCGCCGCCTGCGTTCGATCCGAGCGACAACGTCGCTGAGTGACGTACCGGCCGCGGGCGACGGCGGGGCCCTCGTCGGTGCCTCGGGTGGAGTTTCGGCCGGCGCTTGCTCAACCAGGGCTTCCGTTGCATCCGGCTCCGAAAGCTCCGGATGCAGGGCCTCGACGAAGTTCCGCGTCTCTTCATCGGCATGGGCTAGCAACGCCCGCCATTGTGCTGGGTCGAGGCTGGCGGCGGCAAGAACGGGGGCGGACACGGTCAACCGATCTGCCGCGAAGGTTTCCAGGAGTCCCAAAGGAAGAGGAAGTGCGGCGACTGCCCGAGCCGCCGCCGCGCGCAGATTTTCATCAACCTTGGAAGTTTCCGAACGAATGGTCTCGAGAGCCTCGGCGACCGCGGGGCTGGCGCTATTGGGTCCGGCGCGCGCGACGAGGTCGACCAGCTGCCGCCAGCGCACCGCCGTGTCATGACGGTCGCCGGCCGGCTGGTTCAGCACTGTCAGCAGGCGATCATCGAACCGCACGCTCATTTACATCCTTCAGCGGGTCCCGACCATTGGCTCTATGCGTGAGCGCGCGCGCCGCTAAGGCGGCACCCCTTAACCATCCCGAAACGGGACAGGTCGAACAGGCAAGAAAAAGGGCGCCGACGAACCCGCCGACGCCCCTCATTTTGCTTCCAGTCCGGCTCAGGCGTGCGTCTGTGTATAGACCAGCCAATATTTGGCGATCTCCGCATGTGGGCCGCTGACCTTGTTGAGGGCCGCCGCGGCTCCCGCCTTGTCGCCGGAACGGGCAAGCGCCATGCCAAGATGCAGGTTGGCGAGATTGGCGTCTGCGCCGGGCTTCGCCATCGCAAGCCGGTAGGTGTCGACGGCCTTCGAATACTGGCCGAGCGCATAATAGCGATCGCCGATCCGAACGAGCGCGTTTGCGCTCGTCGCAGTCTTGCTGGCGGCCGCGAGATCCGCCTCGGTCACTTTCGGCTTCGATTTGAGACCGATGACGATTTCCGAGAACGGCGAGGTGGACGGATTCACCTTTCCGGCGGCGACTCCCGCGTCGATGACATTCTGCGCTTCAACGAAATTGCCCTGCTCGGCGGCTGCCGTGGCGAACAGCTGGTAGTCCTCGGCATCGGAAAGCGCGCCGGCAGCCTGCAATAGCCGCAGCAGGTCCAGCGTGTCCTGGACATCGGGGTTCATGATGTTGCGATAGATCGCAACCGAATTCCGCCAGCTCACGGCGTTCGGAAACGAAGCGACCCAATCGCGTCCCAGGGGCACCGCCGCAGGCAGCTTTGCGTCATAAGCAATGCCGAGAGCCCGCTTGTAGATGTCCTCGGACGGCTTCTGGCCCGCGGCCTTGCTGGCCATGATGACCTTCTGAAGAGCGGCAACGGCATCCGCCTTGCGCCCTTGGGCATTGCGGGTTTCCGCAAGCATCGTCAGCGCCTGCTCATCGCCGGGCTGCAGCGCTAGGGCATGCTCATAGGCCGCGCCCGCCTTATCGAACTGGTTCGCCTTGTAGTATGAACCCCCGAGACCGCGGTACAGGCTGACCACGCTGGCGTTGTCGAGGTAGCCCGAGGCGGCAATCGCATCGATGGCTGCAGCCGCCGACGCCGTATCATTGCTGGTGGCCGCCGCCTTCAGCTGCAATTGGGCGATGATATATTTGTCTTCTTTGGTGGTCGCGGCCGCATTCGCCTCAGCAAGCTTCGCGGGGATGTTGGCCGTATCGTTCGCGTTCACCGCCTTCTGAAGCTCGATAATCGGCTTCAACGCCTTTGCTGACGGCTTGATTTTGAAACCGGCATCGGACGGACCCTGCGGCTGTTGCTCGGTTTGCGTCGGCATCGGCCGCGGCTGTTGGGCAGTCGCGCCATAGCCACCTTCGCGCTGCGCGATTGCGGCGCCTGATGTAACGGTCAGTGCCAGGGCAAGCGCGGTAGTCGTGATCAACTTCATGGATTCGGCCTCCTGTACGGGAGCATGGATGGTTAAGCTGGATTGATTTGGCGCCGCCTCTAGTCCCGGGCGGGCTGTAGGCCAAGTGCAATGCACCCTTCGGCCTGAACTCGAATTGAACCGTTTTCGCGCGTGCGCGCGTACGCGCGCGGGGTGGCGCAAGGGACCTCGATGCCCTAGATAGAAGCCCGGGGGTCGGCAAATCCGCTGCGCCCTTCAGTGCACCCTCAAAAGACAGGATTTTTTCTTGGCCACCGAACCGCCGATCGACGACCTTAACGAGCACAGCGACATTGTTCCCATCTCGATCGTCGATGAGATGAAGACCAGCTACCTCGATTACGCGATGAGCGTGATCGTCAGCCGCGCGTTGCCCGATGTGCGCGACGGGCTGAAGCCGGTCCATCGGCGAATTCTGTGGTCGGCTTACGAAAACGGCTTTTTCTACAACCGGGGATACAACAAGTCGGCCCGCATCGTCGGTGACGTAATGGGTAAGTATCACCCGCACGGCGATTCCGCGATCTACGACGCTTTGGCTCGAATGACCCAAAGTTGGTCGATGCGCGTCCCGCTGATCGACGGACAGGGAAATTTCGGATCGATGGATCCGGATGCTCCGGCGGCAATGCGGTACACCGAAGCGCGCCTCGCCCGCGTCTCCAATTTCCTGCTGAACGACCTCGACAAGGACACGGTCAACTTTCAGCCCAACTATGACGCAAAGCAGAGCGAGCCGCAGGTCTTGCCGGCGCGCTTTCCCAATCTGCTCGTCAATGGCGCGGGCGGAATCGCGGTCGGGATGGCGACGAACATTCCGCCACATAATCTCGGCGAAGTCCTGGCCGCATGCCGCGCTTACATGGACGATCCGGCGATCACGTCCGAGGGGTTGATGGAGCATGTGAAGGGACCGGATTTTCCGACGGCCCCGTTGATACTCGGTCAGTCCGGCATTCGAAGCGCCTACACGACGGGCCGCGGCTCGATCATGATGCGGGCTCGTGCGAAGATCGAAGAGGGTCGCGGCGACCGGCGCTCGGTCGTGCTCACCGCCATACCCTACCAGGTCGGCAAGGCCGGACTCGTCGAAAAGATCGCCGAGGCTGCCAAAGACAAGCGCATCGAAGGCGTTGCCGACATCCGCGACGAATCGAACCGTCGAGGTGTGCGCATCGTCATCGACCTGAAGCGAGATGCGACGCCGGAGGTCGTGCTCAATCAGCTCTGGCGGCACACTCCGGCCCAGTCGAGCTTTCCCGCCAACATGCTCGCCATCCGCAGTGGCCGCCCGGAAACCCTGACGCTTCGCGACATCATCGAGAGCTTCGTTCGCTTCCGCGAGGAGGTCATCACCCGCAGGACGAAGTTTGAACTGCTGAAGGCCCGTGAGCGCGCTCATTTGCTGCTCGGTCTCGTCGTGGCCGTCACAAACCTCGATGAGGTCGTGAAACTGATCCGCGGGTCGGCAAGTCCAGCCGAAGCGCGCGAAAAATTGATCGAGCGCGAATGGCCCGGCGAAGAAATCCGCCCGTACATCGCGCTCGTCGAGGCGGTCGAACCCCAGAGCAAGCGCGAGAAATACAAGC
Organism: Sphingomicrobium sp.; assembly: GCA_035536015.1. GTDB lineage: Bacteria > Pseudomonadota > Alphaproteobacteria > Sphingomonadales > Sphingomonadaceae > Sphingomicrobium. The sequence continues at coordinate 19,459 of DATLOY010000016.1, read as the reverse complement.
TCTCGGAAGCTCAGGTGAAGGCAATCCTGGAGCTGCGCCTGCATCGTTTGACGGCCTTGGGACGCGACGAGATCGCGTCGGAACTCGAAGAGCTTGCGAAAAGCATTGGCGAAAAGCTTGAAATTCTTGCGAACCGAGCCCGGCTTTATGAGGTGATGCGCCAGGAATTCGACGAGGTAGAAACCGAATTCGCGACGCCTCGAGTGAGCGAACTTGCCCCTGCTGCCGACGGCATCGAAGACGAGGATTTGATCGAGCGCGAGGACATGGTCGTGACCGTGACCATGACCGGCTACATCAAGCGCACGCCGCTATCCGTATTCCGCGAGCAGAAGCGTGGCGGGAAGGGCCGCGCCGGAATGGCGACGAAGGAAGAGGATGCCGTCACCAACCTCTTCGTCACCTCGACGCATAATCCTGTACTGTTCTTCTCGAACCTCGGGCGCGTGTACCGAATGAAAGTGTGGCGATTGCCCGAAGGTGGACCCAACACACGGGGTCGACCGATGGTCAATCTTCTGCCGCTCGCTGAAGGCGAAGTGATCTCGACCGTTCTATCGCTTCCTGAGGATGAGGCCGAATGGCCTTCCCTGCACATCATGTTTTCTACCGCGCACGGAACTGTCCGCCGCAATAGCATGGCAGCGTTCACCAATATTCCGAGCGCCGGCAAGATTGCGATGCGCTTCGGCACTGGTGGTCCTGATGGCGAAGAGAGCGAGGATCAGGGTGATCCAAGCGACCGTTTGATCGGCGTCGAACTGCTCACCGAGGGCGATGACGTTCTGATCGCCACAAGGAACGGCAAGGCGATCCGCTTCATGGCGTCAGACGTTCGCGAGTTTCAGTCGCGCACTTCGACCGGCGTCCGCGGCGTCAGGCTCCAGGCAGGCGATGAAGTCATCTCAATGTCGATCCTTCACCGCGTCGGTACGACTCAGGAGGAACGTGAGGCCTATCTGAAGTGCCCGCCGTGGCGTGAGCGGGAGGACGTCGAATGTACGCTTCCTCCCGATCGTTATGCCGAGCTCCAGGAGAATGAGCAGTTCATTTTGACTGTGACCGAAAACGGCTACGGCAAGCGCTCGTCGTCCTACGAATATCGGCGCACGAACCGCGGCGGCCAGGGCATCACCAACATCGACACTTCCGAGCGGAACGGCCGGGTCGTCGCCTCGTTCCCGGCGCGGCAGGGCGAAGCGCTGATGCTCATCACCGACCAGGGCAAGATGATCCGCACGACGGTAGGCGACATCCGGATCATGGGCCGCAACACTCAAGGCGTCACCATCTTCCGCGTCGCCGAGAATGAGCACGTCGTGAGTGTCGCAAAGATCGAGGAAAGCGACGAGGAGGTCGACGTCGAAACTGACGACGAGATCGCTCCGGTCCCAGATGCGATTACCGGCGAAAGCGAACTTGAGAAGCCGGCCGATCCGGAGCAGGAATAGGCTCGTCTAGGGCGGCTTTCCGCTGCGACGAGCGGCGGAGCCGCCGGGACGAGACCTGCGTTCTCTCAAAGAGCGAAAGGAGACGTGTCCCTATGCCCCTTCCCCATAATGCACTCGTGCTCGTGGCCGACGGCCGCAAGATCTTGTTCTTCCGCAATCATGGGGACGAAAATCAAATCGACCTGCGCACCGAAGCTCACGAAGCCAGGAGGGAGCGAAGGGATCGCGAAATCAAGACCGACGCACCCGGCATAACAAGACAGAGTTTTGGATTTGGCCGATCGTCCTACGAGGAACCCGACTTCCACCAGCAGGAAGAGGATCGCTGGGTCAAGGAGGCGGCGGAAGAACTCAAGGCCCGCGTCTTGCGCGGCGATTTCGAGGCACTAGCCATCGTCGCACCCCCGAAGGCCTTGGGAGTCCTCAAGAAATGCCTTCACAAGGAGGTCGAGCGGCGCGTCGTCTGCATCGTCAACAAGGAGATGAGCGGGCGGCCCATCCCAGACATCGAGGCATTGCTCAACGGTCACACGATGCCCGAAGAACTTCCGGCAGTCTGACCGTGCAGAGGGACAGTCCCTGAAGAGGGACTGTCCCTTTTCATACGCTAGCCGCGTTCGCCACGCTCGCCCGGCGCCGGCATCGGCGGAGGCGGCGGAGGGGGCGGAGCAACGTTCAGCAGCTGCGCCTGCTGAAGATGCATCTGCATCATTGGGATTGCCTGTTGCGCGGCAGTGCGAAGCGCCGGCACGTCGCCGCTTGCCGCATAATTCTGCATCAGGCCGATTGCCTGCTGATGCGCCGTGATCTGCGCCTGGCGGTAGGCCATGTCGAAATTGGGGCCCGTCCCCGCCGCGGCCAACTGGCCAAGTGCAGCCTGCTCGTCCGGGAGAAGTCCCGGCGGCGGCGGCACGAGGCCCGCCGATTGCGCTGCTGCGCCGACCGCTTGTCCGAGGCGCGTGTGATCCGAAATTATGAGGTTGGCATAGTTGCGGACCTGCGGATTGCTCGAGGCCTGCAGGGCAAGCTGGCTCGACTGGATTTCGAACAGGTTCGCGCTCGTGGCGTGAGCGAGGAAACCGGGAGCCGCGAGCAGATTGTTCATATCGACAGGCGGTGGCGGAGGCGGTGCCGGCGGCGGAGCCGGCTGACAACCGGCGAGCAAGATCGCTCCCCCGAGCATGATCGCGAGTTTCCTCATCACATTCTCCCTTTCTTATCGTTCCGGCGTGGTAACTAGTCACGCTCGGCGCGGTTCCTACGGCGCCGGCAGAGTTAATCAAGCAAAGAGGTGCACGACGTCGGCATCCGGCGCGACGGCGTCGAGGAGTAACGTCCGGTGACATTGTGCAGGTTCGCGCTCCATGCACAGCAATGCGCTTGGCCTTTCAGCCGCAAGATCGAGCATTTGCGCCGATTGAGCGATGGCTTCCGGGAGTTCGAGCTGACCGGCGTAGATTCGCTTTAAATCCTCATGCCGTCCGGCGCGGGCTGCGGCGCGGCCTTCGGCGGGCGTGCCAAGCGCTTTCAGGTGGACATATTCGATACCCGCTTCCTCCAACGCGGCCTTCAGCAGCGATTTCGAGAATCCCGGACGGCGGGAAAGAGGCAACGCGCGAACATCGATCACCCGCTCGACGCCCGCAGACTCCAGAGCTGCGATGAACTCACTAACCGTCGAGCCCTCATAGCCGATCGTGAAAACGCGCATCTTTCCTAGATAGAGCAAGCAGATCGGACTAACAGCCCCGCATGTCCTTCGACGTTCAGATCATTGGCGGCGGCCTGGCCGGAAGTGAAGCCGCATGGCAACTTGCGGAAGCGGGCCTGCGGGTGCGGCTGAGCGAAATGCGTGGCGCCGGCGATACGACACCAGCGCATGAGAGCGACAGCCTTGCCGAGATGGTCTGTTCGAATAGCTTCCGCTCCGATGATCCCGAGCACAATGCCGTCGGGCTCCTTCACCAGGAGATGCGCGCACTGGATTCGCTGATCATGAGCGCCGCCGACGATCACCGGGTTCCCGCCGGCTCCGCGCTAGCAGTGGACCGTGAAGGTTTTGCCGCGGACGTCACTCGAACGATCGAGCAACACCCGAACATCGATGTCGCCCGCGAACGGGTGGACAGACTTCCAGATCATCCGACGATCATCGCAACCGGCCCGCTTACGGGATCGAAGCTCGCCGAGGCTATTGCGAATGAGACTGGGCAGGACGCCCTCGCTTTCTTCGATGCCATTGCGCCGATCGTCCACCGCGACAGCATCGACATGGACATCGCGTGGATGGCCGCCCGGTGGGACAAGGGCGGGAAGGACTATATCAACTGTCCGCTCGACAAGGATCAGTATGAAGCCTTCGTCCAGGCCCTCCTCGACGGCGAAAAAATGCCGTTCAAGGATTGGGAGACGGACACGCCTTACTTCGAAGGCTGCATGCCAATCGAGGTCATGGCTGAACGCGGAGCCGAGACCCTGCGCCATGGCCCGATGAAGCCCGTCGGCCTCGACAATCCACGCACCGGACGCTGGCCCCATGCGGTCGTCCAACTCCGCCAGGATAATGCGCTGGGCACGCTTTGGAACATGGTCGGCTTCCAAACGAAGCTGAAGCATGGCGAACAGGTGCGGATCTTCCGCGCTATTCCAGGCCTCGAAAATGCCGAGTTCGCGCGGCTGGGTGGCATTCACCGCAACAGCTTCATCAACTCGCCCCGCCTGCTCGATTGCGAGCTGCGGCTGAAATCGAAGCCGAACATCCGCTTCGCCGGCCAGATCACGGGATGCGAGGGCTATGTCGAGAGCGCTGCCGTCGGAATCCTAGCGGCGCGCTTCGCCGCGGCCGAGCTGCGCGGTGAAACCTTCGCTCCACCCCCCGCGGAAACGGCGCTTGGAGCTCTTCTCGGCCATATTACCGGAGGAGCCAATGCCGAGACATTCCAGCCGATGAACGTCAACTTCGGACTGATGCCGCCGATCTTGGGTCGCCATAAGCGCCCTGACCGCAAAAAGGCCTACACCGACCGCGCCAGGGCTGCGTTCGTGCGCTGGCTGGAAGAGCAGCGGACCCCCGAGCTAGCCTGAGCAGCTGCAGGTCTTGTGCTTCGGCAACGGCGGAGCCGTCGTCGCATATTCCGCGGGCGTCAACCAACCGGTGTGATCACGGTCGGCACCCTGGAATTTCGCGATGGTCTTCGCGGCCCACTCGTCGAAAGACAGCGAGCCGTTGCCGTTTGCGTCGAGCTTGGCGAACGCCTTTCGCCTTGACGAAAATACTTCGTCGGATTCGATCTTTCCGTCCTTGTTCTTGTCCGCGCGGGAGAAGCGCTTCTCTTCGCGGCTCTGGGGGCTCGCTTCGGGCGCGTGCAGGCCGCGGTTATCCATATAGGGCAGCGCACCCGCGGAACGAGCTTCGGGAGGAGTGGGCAGCGACGGCCCCTGCTCCGCATGTGATTGCCAGAAGAGAAATGCGCCGGTCAGGAGAAGGAAAGCAGCCGCGGCGCCGGCAATGAAACGAACCATGAGAATCTCCGAAAACGGGGAGATTCGGCACGGTGGCACCCTTCCGTTCCGGATACGTAACTGTCAACTAGCGAGGGAAAGTCCCGACGATGCGGTGCGTTAAAGCGGCTGCGGCTCGCGCGAGACCGCTGGAGCCCTTGAGATCGCTCGCCGCCAGCGCGCCGAGGACCGTCATGGACCGAAGTTGTGTGGGCGACCCCGGCGGCAGGCTTTCCATCGCCGATCGCGCCTCCGTTATAAGATATTCGCGTGATTGCGGGTCGCTGCAGTGGGTTGCGCCGTCGAGGAGCGACCACAGAGCTCCAGCCGATACGGCGTCGCCTGCTTCGCCACCCAGCAACCGCGCTCCAATTCCGAACAGGATATGCCCGCGCAGCTTCAGCCCTTCAGCTTGGGCTGCCTTCCACGGAAACGGGTCGAACAGAGGAAGCCAGGCATCTTCGAGCGTCGACAATTCGCCGCCCGTCAGGCCCCTCGGCAGAAGCTCGGCCTCAACCGCCTGCAAACGCGGTTCCGCTGGTGCATCCTCTGCGGAATCGAGCGATTCCAGGCGCTCCCGCCACCAGGCGAGCCGAACCAAGCCAAGGTTGGGATCGCTGCTTGTCGCTACGACGTCCGCGAAGGCAAGGTCGAGGCTCCAAAGCGCGAGAAATGCCGGTCGAACTCGCGCTGGCAGTGTTTGAAGCGCGGTTTCGCGATCAGCGTCGAGCCTTCGCTCAGCGATAGGTGACGGCCTTCACCGCTTCGACGACGTCCGACGCCTTGATCAGCGCCATTTTCTCGAGGTTGGCGGCATAAGGTAGCGGAACATCCGCATCGGTCACGCGCGTGACCGGCGCGTCGAGATCGTCGAAGCCTTCGGTCATTGCGATCGCGATGATCTCCGAACTGATCGAGCAGACCGGCCATCCCTCTTCGACCACGACCATGCGATTGGTGCGCTTGAGGCTCTCGAGTACGGTCGCCTTGTCGAGCGGACGCAGCGTTCGGAGGTCGATGACCTCGGCATTGATCCCCTGCCCCATCAACTCCTGTGCGGCTTCGAGGGCGACGCCCACGCCGATCGAGTAGCTTACAATTGTCACGTCCTTGCCGGGCCGGACGATCCGTGCCTTGCCGATCGGAAGGACGTAGTCGTCCATTTGCGGAACGTCGAAATGCTGGCCGTAAAGCAGCTCGTTTTCGAGGAAGACAACGGGATCGTCGCTCCGGATCGCAGCCTTGAGCAAGCCCTTGGCGTCGGCAGCGCTGTACGGGCAGATCACGACCAGGCCCGGTACGTGCGCGTACCAGCTTCCGTAATTCTGGCTGTGCTGAGCCGCCACGCGCGCCGCGGCGCCATTGGGACCGCGGAACACGATTGGGCAGCGCATCTGCCCACCCGACATGTAGTTCGTCTTCGCAGCGGAATTGATGATGTGGTCGATGGCCTGCATCGCGAAGTTGAAGGTCATGAATTCGACAATCGGACGAAGGCCTCCCATCGCGGCGCCCGTGCCGAGGCCGGCAAAGCCATATTCGGTGATCGGCGTGTCGACGACGCGCTTGGCCCCGAACTCCTGCAGCAGGTCCTGAGTGACCTTGTAGGCACCCTGATATTCGGCGACCTCCTCGCCCATCACGAACACGCGGTCATCGCGGCGCATTTCCTCGGCCATCGCGTCGCGCAGCGCTTCCCGGACCGTTGACGTGACCAAGGGTGTACCCTCAGGCACTTCGGGGTCGTCATGAGTGTGAGCGACGTCGGCGACGAGATCGCGCGCGGCCGTCTCGAAGACATGAGGCGTCGGCGTCGCTTCATCTTGCTGCGATTCCGGAACGGGAACGCTCGGCTCATCCTTCATCGCCGGCTCGGGTTCGGCAGGGGCAGACGCAGCCTCGCTCAGCTGTTCGCCGTCGGCCGCAAGCAAGGCGATCGGCTGACCCACCTTCACTCCGTCGGTACCTTCCGGAACCAGGATCTTTGCGATCTTGCCTTCGTCGACTGCTTCGAACTCCATCGTCGCCTTGTCGGTCTCGATCTCGGCCAGGATATCGCCCGACTTCACGTCGTCGCCTTCCTTCACCAGCCATTTGGCGAGCGTGCCTTCCTCCATCGTCGGCGAGAGGGCGGGCATTTTAAGCTCGGTCGCCATCAGTAATTCTCCACCAGAACGTCGGTGTAGAGTTCCTTCGGCTCGGGCTCGGGCGCGTCTTCAGCGAACTTCGCAGCATTGACGACGATGTCTTTGATCTCCTTGTCGATCGCCTTCAGCTCTTCTTCCTTCACCCCGAGCTTCTCCAGCTCCTTCGAGACATGATCGATCGGGTCGTTATGCTCGCGCACATCCTGGACTTCCTCGCGGGTCCGATATTTCGCTGGATCGGACATCGAGTGCCCGCGGTAGCGATAGGTCATGAACTCGATGATGATCGGGCCCTTGCCTCCGCGGGTCCATTGAAGCGCCACCTCGGCCGCGCCGCGGACCGCGAGCACGTCCATTCCATCGACCTGCAGGCCAGGGATCCGGAAGCTCTCGCCGCGACGATAGAGCAAAGGTTCTGCCGACGACCGCGAGATGCTCGTGCCCATCGCATATTTGTTGTTCTCGATCGCGTAGATGACCGGCAGGTTCCAGAGCTTCGCCATGTTGAAGGCCTCGTAGACCTGGCCCTGATTGACCGCTCCGTCGCCGAGATAGGCGAGACAGACGCCGCCATCCTCACGATATTTGTGAGCGAAGCCCAGCCCCGTGCCGAGCGGCACCTGCGCTCCGACGATACCGTGACCGCCATAAAAGCCGTGGTCGACGCTGAACATGTGCATCGACCCGCCCTTGCCCTTGGAAATGCCGGCGGCGCGCCCGGTGAGCTCGGCCATGATCAGTTTCGGATCGATCCCGTAGGCGAGCATATGGCCATGGTCGCGATAGCCGGTGATGACGCTGTCCTTGCCGACCGTCATCGCGCTCTGCAGGCCGACTGCGACGGCTTCCTGGCCGATGTAGAGGTGGCAGAAGCCGCCGATCAGCCCGAGCCCGTAGAGCTGGCCCGCGCGCTCCTCGAAGCGGCGGATGAGCAGCATCTCACGATAAAACTGCAGCAACTCGTCCTTCGAAGCCTTGTAGCGCTTCGGCTGAGGTGGGCGTTTTATTTCTGGCTGCGGCGCGGTGGAAACGGCAGCTTTCTTGGCGGTTCGCGCCACGGGCGTCCTCATCTGTCTATGATTGGAGCGGGGCTATAGGAGGCAGCGGCTAACCCGGCAATCCTTCGACAGTCGTGGCTCTATTGGTCCAGCGGGACAATGACCTCATCGGGGCGCACCAGCCCGAGGTCCTTGCGCACAAGCTCGTCGGCCATGTCGGGATCCGCCTTGCGCGGATCGAGCAAAGCTGAATGGTGCCTCAGCTGGACCTTTTCCTCTTCGAGCCGGACCAGCTCGGCTTTGCGCTCGTTGAGCGCACGGTGATAGCCGCCCCAGGCGAGCAGCCCGTTTGGACCTGCAATCGCATGGCCGGCAAATGTACCGACCACGATCAAGGCCAGCGCCGGCGCCGCTGAACGGCGAATAAGCTCGAAAAGACGGTGACTTCCACGCATGTCTCGTGAAGGAATCACGAAGACGCCATGAAGGCAAGCATAAACGAATGATTTGGTGGATATTTCGCGGATAAGCTGTGGATTAGCTGGGATTAAAAGCCTTAAGCGCCCCTCGTCCGGCATATCGAGCCGTACTGCCGAGTTGCTCCTCGATCCGCAGCAGCTGGTTATATTTTGCGGTCCGGTCGGAACGCGCAAGGCTGCCCGTCTTGATCTGGCCGCAGCTCAGCGCAACCGCGAGGTCGGCTATCGTCGAATCTTCGGTCTCGCCCGAGCGATGCGACATCACCGCCGTATAGCCATTGCTCTGCGCGAGGCGCACAGCGTCGATCGTCTCGCTCAGCGTCCCGATCTGGTTGACCTTGATCAGGATGGAATTGGCGATTCCATCCGAAATCCCTTTCTCCAGCCGCTTCACGTTGGTGACGAACAGATCGTCGCCGACAAGTTGCACGCGATTGCCCAGCTTCTCGGTCAGTAGCCTCCAGCCGTCCCAATCGTCCTCGCTCATCCCGTCCTCGATCGAAGCAATCGGATAATCGGCCGCGAGGCCTGCGAGGAACTCCGCATTCTCGGCCGAGGAAAGAGTCTTACCCTCGCCTACCATCCGATATGCCCCGTCCTTGAAATATTCGCTTGCCGCGCAGTCGAGAGCGAGAAGCACGTCCTCACCAAGCTTGTAACCCGCGGCGCTGACCGCTTTTTCAATATAACCAATGGCTTCGCGGCTGTTCGTTATCGCCGGGGCGAAGCCACCTTCATCGCCGACCGAAGTCGAAAGCCCGGCAGCGTGGAGCGCGCTCTTCAACGCATGGAAAATCTCGGCCCCGCAACGCAACGCCTCGGCGAAGGTCGGAGCACCGACGGGCATCACCATGAACTCCTGGAAATCGATTCCATTGTCGGCGTGGACCCCGCCATTGAGGATGTTCATCATCGGCGCCGGGAGAAGGTTCGCTTCGGCTCCTCCGACGTAGCGGTAAAGCGGCACCCCCTCAGAGGCTGCCGCGGCTTTGGCTGTCGCCAGGCTCACCCCGAGGATCGCATTCGCGCCGAGCAGGCCCTTGTTCTCGGTTCCGTCGAGCGCGATCATCGCCTCATCCAAACCGCGCTGATCCTTCGCCTCACGCCCTGTCACCGCCTTCGCGATCTCGCCATTGACGTTGGCGACCGCCCTGTCGACGCCTTTTCCGCCCCAGCGGACCTTGTCGCCGTCACGAAGCTCAACCGCCTCATGCGCGCCGGTCGATGCGCCTGAAGGAACCGCGGCGCGCCCGAAGCTCCCGTCCTCAAGCACGACATCCACTTCCACCGTCGGATTGCCCCGGCTGTCGAGGATTTGGCGGGCGTGAACACGGCTGATCGCAGTCATGGCTTTCCTTCTTGTGGGGGCGTAACAATATGGGTGTACGGCACGGCCTATAGGCGCCGCGTCCGACCGTGCAACTTTCGGGTCCGAGAAGCCGGAACGAAGGGCAAGCGGCACGGTTGAACGACCGAAGGAGATACTCGCCATGGCTGACAACAAGACCGCTGAGCTGCCCGACGGAACCGACAAGGTGATCGAGGGTGCGTCAGGCGGTACAGTAACCGCGGACACGACTTTGACGGAGGAACGCGAATTGGCGGCACCGACAAGAAATGCGGAGCGTGGATTGGCCGACCGGTTTCGGGAAGGACGCGAAAACCTTTCCAGTCAGGCGGGTGAGAAAGCTCGCGGGCTCGTAAGCCAGGGCCTGGAGCGTTCGGCTGAAGCGCTTGGCAACGTCGCCAAGCTCGTTGGCGATACCGCGCCTGGTCTCGAGGATCGGCTCGGTCCCGAATATGGCGATTACGCGCGGCGCGCCGCTTCGGCGATTGAGAATGCCGCCAACACCATCGCGGAAAAAGATCCGGACGAGTTGATCGACGATACGCGCGAGTTTGTTCGCAACAGCCCGGGCCTGGCAATCGCCGGCGCCGCGATTCTCGGCTTCGTCGTTGCGCGCCTGGTCAAGACCGGACTCGCTCGCGACGAAGATGACGACGAGGATTGATGCTGAAGCCACCTGAGCAGGACCAACCGCCGAACGAAGAGCGGCCTGTCGGTCAGCTGGTTCATCAGCTCGTCGAGGAAGGCAAGGCTTATGCCCAGTCCGAAATTGCGGTGGTCAAGGCCATCGCATCGGCCAAGCTCAAAGCATTGGCCGTTCCCGGGGGTTTGCTCTTCGGCGCAATGCTGTTTGCTCAGGCGGCGGTGACCGTCCTTGCCGTCGCCGTTTTCTTCACGCTGTCATTGGCGATGAACCCGATCCTCGCGGGTCTCGTCGCACTTTTGGCTTTCGGAGCGATCGCCGGCGGTCTCGCCTGGTACGCTGCCAAGCGACTGCAGCGTGACCTATGAAGGACACGCCTGAAATCGCTGCTGCAAAGGCCGAGGCGGAACGTTCCCGCGCCCAGCTGATGGCGACGGCGCAGGAATTGCAGGAACGCCTCAGTCCGAAGACTCTGACCCGCGAGGCGTGGGAAGGCGCGAAGAGCAAGGGTGCCGACCTCGTCGAGGATGCGGTCGATGCGGTTCGCGCCCGACCCTACGCAGCCACCGGCGTCGTTGCCGCAATCACGATGTTTCTCGCCCGCGAGCCATTGATGGATCTCGCCGGCAAGCTGATGGATGGGGTTTCGAGCAAGAAGAAGCGCCGAACCCCGAAGCGAAAGACACCAGTGACAACGGAGGTTTCCGAATGATCGACGAACGGACCAACTCGAACGAGAACGAAACCGAAGCCGGGTTCGCGGATAATGCTCGCCGGCGTGCAATCGAGGCCTATGAAAACGCCCGGGACGGAGTGAGCGGTGCTGGTCGCCGAGCAGTAGATACGATCGGCGAAGCGCCCCTGATCGCGCTCGCGGGCGGACTCGCGGCCGGGGCGCTGATCGCCGCCCTGCTCCCCCGCACGGATACGGAGGCGAAACTGGTGCGTCCGACCGCTCGGCGCGTGAAAAATACGGCCCGTGCTGCGTACAATGCCGCGAAAGAGACCGGCAGCGAGCGGTTCAGCGAGCTCGGCCTGACCCGTGACAAGGGTGAAGAGACAATTCGCTCGCTGCTCCAAGGGGTGACCGACGCCGCCAAAGCCTCTGCCCAGGCGGCGGTCGACGCGGCGCGAAACAAGGACTAGCGTCGCCGGAATGAGCAAGCTTCACCTGGTCTTCGGCGGACGGGTCAAGGATCCGCGCGGGCTCGACTTCGACATGGACTCGATCGACCTTGTCGGGATTTACGATAGCTATGCCGCAGCCGAGGAAGCGTGGCGCGGCAAGGCGCAGCGCTCCGTCGACGATGCCGAGATGAAATATGTCGTCGTCCATCTCCACCGGCTGCTGGAGCCCGACATGGAGGGCATTTCGCGGCCAACCCTGCCCGAGCCTCAGGCCGAGCGGTAACGCCAGAGCAGCAAGGGCCGCTGCAGGATCAGTCCGGCCAGGAAGCCGCCGACGTGCGCCGGCGTGGCCAGCAAATAACCCTGCGACCCCGCCAGGAACCCCATCATCAGCTGGAGTACGATCCAGGCGACAAGCAGCCACACGGTGTTGATCCAGCGATTGAGCCGGAGCGATCTTGTGAACTGCTTCGCTCGCCCGAAGCTCAAGGCGAACGCTCCGATTATGGCGCTGATTGCTCCGCTCGCGCCGACCATCGGGACGACGCCGCTCGGATCGCTGAACCATTGCGCCAAGGCAGCGGCATATGCGCCGATGACGTAAAGGACGATCAGGCTGCCCTTGCCGAGCACTCGCTCAACCGCGTTACCGCACCAGAGAAAGATCACGAGGTTCAGCGCCAGATGCAGGAGCCCCGAGTGAACGAGCGTCGCCGTTAGCGGCGTGAGGATTACCGGCACTGTCGGCCACGGCGGAACGGCGCCGCCGAGGCGGGCCGGTATGAAGCCCATCCCCGCCGCGGCCTGGCTGTCCAGGTTCAGCGCAAAGGTGACCAGCCATACGAGCGCCGTCAGCGCTGAAATGGCTACCGTCGCGGTCCGGGGAATCCGAGCCATCAAAGGGCTCAGACGAACTCGATCTTCTTGATTTCGTAATAGCGGTCGCCGGACGGGGTCGACACTTCGACTTCCTCACCCTTTTGGCGCCCGATCAGCGCTCGGCCGAGCGGCGAATTATAACTGATCCTGCCAACCCTCGCGTCCGCCTCTGTCTGCCCGACAATCTGGTACTTCACCTTCTTGTCGTCTTCGTCGATCAGGGTGACAGTCGCTCCGAACACGATCTTGTCGCCCGACAAGGTGGTCGGATCGATCACCATCGCGCGGCTGAGCCGATCCTCAAGATCGGCGATCATCGCCTCGATCTGTCCCTGGCGCTCCTTCGCCGCATGATATTCGGCATTTTCGGAGAGATCGCCGTGAGCGCGCGCTGCCTCGATCGCTTCGACGATCGCGGGACGCTCCTCGCGCTGGAGCCGCTTTAGCTCGTCGGTGAGCTTGCGGTGGCCTTCCTCCAGCATCGGCACCTTGTCGGCACTCGCCATCTTTCAAACCTTTTCAAAACCCTGCCCAGGCGCGCCGTCGGGGCGCGCGATCGTCAGGCAGGTTGTCGGTGGGATCTGTCTCTAAGGAGCGGAATAATAGGACTGGAGCGAGGCGACTTCAAGCGCGTGCCCTCTTACCGCCTCGATGGAGCGCGCGGCCGCAAGGCTCGCCGCTGCCGTTGTGAAATAGGGCACTTTCCGGTGCAGTGCCGTCGCACGGATCGAATGGCTGTCCTTCAGCGACTGCCAGCCCTCGGTAGTGTTGAATACAAGGGCCACTTCGCCATCCGTAAGCCTGTCGACGATGTGCGGTCGTCCCTGCGCCACTTTGTTCACGACCTCGACCGGCAAGCCCTTCGATTGAAGGTGCGCGGCGGTGCCCCCCGTTGCGATGATGGAAAAACCGAGCTCGATCAGTTTCTCGACCGCGGCGATGATATTGTCCTTGTCTGAGTCCTTGACCGAAACGAACGCCGTCCCACCCTGAGGAAGGCGCATTCCCGCGCCGAGCAGGCCCTTGGCAAAGGCGATGTCGAAATTTCTGTCAATTCCCATGACTTCGCCGGTACTCTTCATTTCCGGTCCGAGCACTGGATCGGTGCCTGGGAAGCGCGCGAATGGAAAAACGGACTCCTTTACGGCGATATAGTCCAGATCGCGGCTGAATTCGCCGAAGCTGGCGAGATCTTCGCCCGCCATGACTCGGGCTGCAATCTTCGCCACCGGTCGTCCGATCGCCTTGGCGACGAAGGGCACGGTCCGGCTTGCCCTCGGATTGACCTCGATCAGATAAACCTGGTCCTCCTTTACGGCGAACTGGACATTCATCAGGCCCTTGACCTTGAGCGCCAGTGCAAGCTCACGCGTCTGCCGTTCAATCTCCTCCACGATCTCTTTCGAAAGGCTGGACGGCGGGATGGAACAAGCGCTGTCGCCCGAATGGACGCCGGCTTCTTCGATGTGCTGAAGAACCCCGCAGACGACGACCTTTGTCCCATCGCAGATCGCGTCGACATCGACCTCGATCGCATCGCGCAGATAACGGTCGATCAACACCGGGCTCGAACCTGAAACGGCCACCGCAGTCGCGATATAATGATCGAGCTGTTGAGGCCCATCGACGACCTCCATTCCGCGCCCGCCAAGCACGTAGGAGGGTCGCAGGAGCACCGGATAGCCGATCCGCTCCGCCACCATCAGCGCCTCATCTCGGCTGCGCGCAATTCCGTTGGCCGGCTGCTTGAGGTTCAGCCGCGACACGAGCTTCGCGAACCGCTCGCGATCCTCGGCAAGATCGATGCTGTCCGGCGATGTCCCAAGGATCGGGACGCCCGCCGCCTGCAGCTCTTCCGCCAGCTTGAGCGGCGTTTGTCCGCCGAGCTGCACGATGACTCCGAGCAACTCGCCCTCTTGCTGCTCACGGCGAACGATCTCCAGGACGTCCTCTCCGGTAAGCGGCTCGAAATAGAGGCGGTCGGAGGTGTCCGGGTCGGTTGAGACGGTCTCCGGGTTGCAGTTCACCATGATGGTCTCGAACCCCGCGTCACGTAGTGCGAAAGCGGCGTGACAGCAGCAATAGTCGAACTCGATCCCCTGGCCGATACGGTTCGGTCCGCCGCCGAGGATCATGACCTTCTTTCGGTCGGAAATCTGCGCCTCATCCTCGGGCTCGCCGAACAAAGGCGCTTCGTAGGTTGAGTAAAGATAGGGCGTGGTCGCGTCGAACTCGGCCGCGCAGCTGTCGATACGCTTGAATACCGGGCGCACGCCGAGTTTGTGCCGGTGCGCGCGAACCTCGGCTTCCGTAACGCCGCCCGTCATCGCTCGGATCGCGCTGTGGACAACGCCGGACCCGCCGGCGGCGACAGCCTCGCTCATCCCGCGTTCCATGCCCGCGGAACGAAGCGAGAGTTGGGCCAGGCGAGCGTCCGAAAATCCCATGCCTTTGAGCCGCCGCATGCCAGCCGCATCGCTCGGCAAGCCGTTCATGCGAACTTCGGCCTCGGCGTCGACGATCTCCTGCAGCCGTTGCAGGAACCAGGGGTCGAAACCCGCAATCTCATTGATCCGCTCAACCGTGAAACCCTGACGGAGCGCCTCGGCGGCGACCAGCAAACGATCAGGCGTGGGCCGAGCCAGCAGGCTTTCGATCAGCGCCGGATCGGCATTTTCCAGTTCGCGCACACGGTCAAGGCCGCACAATCCAATCTCGAGCCCGCGCAGCGCCTTCTGCAGACTTTCGGCAAAATTTCGCCCGATCGCCATGACTTCGCCGACGGACTTCATTGATGTTGTGAGGATTGCGTCGGCACCCTTGAACTTCTCGAACGCGAAGCGGGGCACCTTGGTCACGACATAATCGATCGTCGGCTCGAAACTCGCCGGGGTCGCGCCGCCGGTTATGTCGTTCGCAATCTCGTCGAGTGTGTATCCAACGGCCAAACGTGCCGCGACCTTGGCGATTGGGAACCCGGTAGCTTTCGACGCCAGCGCGGAAGATCGCGACACGCGAGGGTTCATCTCGATGACGACCATGCGGCCGGTCTTCGGATCGATCGCGAACTGAACGTTCGATCCGCCGGTTTCGACGCCGATCTCGCGCAGAACCGCGATGCTCGCCGAGCGCATGCGCTGATATTCCTTGTCGGTAAGTGTCAGAGCGGGGGCGACGGTGATGCTGTCGCCGGTGTGCACGCCCATCGGGTCGACATTCTCGATCGAGCAAATGATGATGGCGTTGTCGGCGCGGTCGCGCACGACCTCCATCTCATATTCCTTCCAGCCGAGCACCGATTCCTCGATCAACACCTCGTTAGACGGGCTGGCCTCCAGGCCGCCGATAACGATCTGCAGGAACTCGTCACGGTTATAGGCTATGCCGCCGCCCGTCCCACCCAGCGTGAAACTTGGCCGGATAATCGCGGGCAAGCCGACCAGCTCGAGCGCGGCAAGTGCCTCATCAACGCTGTGAGCAATCGCCGACCGCGGGCTTTCGAGGCCGATCCGGTCCATCGCTTCCCGGAACTTTAGCCTGTCCTCGGCCTTCTCGATGGCCTCGGCATTGGCCCCGATCAGTTCGATCCCGAGGCGTTCGAGCGTCCCATCCTTGTAAAGGTCGAGCGCGGTGTTGAGTGCCGTTTGCCCGCCCATGGTCGGAAGAAGCGCGTCGGGCCGCTCCTTCTCGCAGATCTTGGCGACGATCCCCGGCGTAATCGGCTCAACGTAGGTCGCGTCGGCGATCTCGGGGTCGGTCATGATCGTCGCCGGGTTCGAATTGACCACGATGACGCGATAGCCCTCGGCTTTCAGCGCCTTGACCGCCTGGCTTCCGGAATAGTCGAACTCCGCCGCCTGTCCGATGACGATCGGCCCAGCGCCGATGATCAGGATGGATTTGATGTCGGTACGTTTAGGCATCAGCGTCCGAAAAGCTTTCCTAGCAATCCGCCCGAACTCACCGGCACCTCATGCACCCGCCCCGCTGCAGCCGCGGCCTGAATCTGATCCTGCGACAGGCTGAGGCCCTTTAGAAATGGCTCTTTGTCGCCCACGGGCGCGAGCTGGAGCTTGAACGTATCGACCGACGTCTGCGCCGCTTTGATACCGGCGCGGAGGTCATCGAGGTCCCGCGCCATGAAGAACAGGTCGCGGTTGCCGTCGCCGGTAACGACCGCGATGAGGTAAACCTCTGCGTCGGCGTCGGTTAGAGCGGCCAGAAGCCTGTCCTCATAATCGTCGAGGTCTTTGGTCGAGATCGGCATGCCGTTCGGCCCGACCTGATCGTCGCGAAGGACGCAGCGGACGCGCATCATCTGGTTTGCGAGCGCGTAAGCCTGAATCGCGGGATTTCCGGTACGCGAACGGAAAAGCGTCTCGTTCGCGCCTGCAGGGGTCTTGCCGAAGACCTGCCAGTCATCCTCTTCGCCGCTGATCGAAAGTCTGTCGCTCATGTTGCGGGCTCCTGCGGAAAGTCGATGGCCAGGAAAACCGTCTTGAGGCCATTGCGCCGCGCCCATTTCGCAACGCACAGCCGCTGCTCGAAAGTTGGTCGGCTGCGGATCAGGAGCAGGAGCTTTTTTTCGCTCTCGTCCTGGACCAGTTCGCCCAGTGCGAGCCCACAGCCCTTGGCGACAATGTTGAGCTCATCCTCGCTGTGCAGCCGCGCCGGCGTGGCGCAAGCTGAGAGCGCCAGAATTGCGAGAACTGGAGCAAACCACTTCACGCCATCGCCCTCACGAACTTCTCGAACAGATAGAAACTGTCCTGCGGTCCCGGGCTTGCCTCGGGGTGATATTGGACGCTGAATGCCGGGCGGTCGGTCAGCTCGATGCCGCAGTTGGAACCATCGAACAACGACACATGTGTTTCGCGAACATTTTCCGGCATGCCTTCGCGCTCGACCGCGAAGCCGTGGTTCATGCTGGTGATCTCGACGGCGCCATCGGCAAGCCGCTTCACCGGATGATTTGCACCACGATGGCCCTGGAACATCTTGCTCGTCCGCCCGCCGACCGCGAGCGCGAGCATCTGGTGGCCCAGGCAGATGCCAAACAGAGGCTTCCTGGTCTCGAGCATCTGCTTGATGACCGGCACGGCATATTCGCCAGTCGCAGCCGGATCTCCTGGACCGTTCGAGAGGAAGAATCCGTCGGGCTTGTGCGACATGATTTCTTCGAAGGACGCACTTGCCGGAACGACGGTCACCCGGGCGCCGGCCTCCACAAGGTTGCGGAAGATGTTGCGCTTCGAACCGTAATCGACCGCGACGACATGGGGGACCGTCTCCCCCTGGGGACTGTCCCCAAGTTCGTAGCCTTGCCCCCAGTTCCACTTGCCGCCCGTCCAGCGCTCGACCTGCAGGCGGCTAACCTCCCTCGCCAGATCCATCCCTTCGAGGCCGGGCCAGTCCGCAGCCGCCTTGTGAAGCGCATCAAGGTCGAACTTGCCGCTTGGGCTATGCGCGACAGCAACGGTCGGCGGGCCTTCGCGGCGAACCAATTGCGTCAGCGCGCGCGTATCAACGCCAGCGATTCCGATCCGCCCCCATTTCTTCATCCAGTCGTCAAAGCCCTGGTTGGCTCGATAATTGCTGGGCTCGGTCACGACCTCGCGCACGAGGCAGCCGAGCGCATGGGCTTCGGCCGCTTCGACGTCCTCGTCATTCGCTCCGACATTGCCGATGTGCGGAAAGGTGAAGTTGATGACCTGCTTCGCATAGGAAGGATCAGTCATCACCTCCTGATAGCCCGTCATCGCGGTGTTGAAACACAGTTCTCCAACCGCTTTGCCCTCTGCTCCGAAGCCCTGGCCCCACACAACACGACCGTCCGCGAACATGATGACTCCCGTCGCGCCCTCCGGTTGTGGAGCACGCGTGAGATGGGCATCGGCCATGGGCGTGAAGAGCCTTCCGTCAGGGTTTTCCAGCGATGTCGCTAAGGGATTGCCGCTATGCGCTTTGGATGACCGGGTCAACGCTGGTCAGCGTGAAAATGCAACGTTACTGCGCGGGACATGATCAGGGACGACATCAAGAACGCGACGATCGCTGCAATGAAAGGCGGCGACAAGGAGACGACGGCTACCCTTCGGCTCGTCCAGGCGGCGATCAAGAACCGCGATATCGAGGTGCGCACCGGCGGCGCCCCCAAGGACGACGACACTCTCGTCACTGAAGTGCTTCAGAAGATGGTCAAGCAGCGCCGCGAATCGGCCGACATCTACCGCAAGAACGGCCGCGACGATCGGGCCCAGGCGGAAGAGGCGGAAATTGCCGTGATCGAAGGCTTCCTCCCCGCTCAGATGAGCGATGCCGAAGCCGAATCCGCGATCAAGGCGATCATTGCGGAAACGGGCGCAAGCTCGATGAAGGACATGGGCCGTGTGATGGCTTTGGTGAAGGAGCGCCTGGGCGCTTCCATCGAGCCGGCGCGCGCCAGCGGACTGGTGAAGGCGGCGCTTTCCTAGGCCAAGAAAAAGGCTCCGCCACGTAATGCAGCGGAGCCCATCAAGGTTGATTGAACGATTATCTGGTTGCCGCAGCTGCCGTTCCGCCGCTGCCGCTGCCCATAAGTCCCGTCACGCCGTCCATCACGAGGCCGTACAGGAAGATCGCCATTGCGCTGGCCAATGCACCGGCGACGCCCATCTGAAGATTGGCGGTTACGGCGGTCAGCTGCGCGCCGATCGTCGGAATATGACCGAGCGCAGCGCCAATGATCGGAAGAATGAGGGCGCACACGCCCGCCAGGATCAACCTGTCCTGGCCCATTGAAAGGCCGGCGATCAGGCCGAGCACGACAATGATCAACGCCATGTCCATCGTTCCCAGGGCAACGAAGCCGGTCACGATCGCGAGCAGAATGTAGAGAGCGCGGGC
>DATLOY010000015.1:0-9729 GCA_035536015.1 Sphingomicrobium sp. | reverse complement strand
GCCTCCATCGAGGTCTTCATCTCGGCCCTGCGCGGCGGGAAGACCTTCGAATTGGCGCCGATCGGTCCCTTGGGCATTTCCTTGAGGCATTGGCGCATGATCCGCGCCGATTGCCGCACCTCCTCAACTCGCACCATGAAGCGGTCGTAGCAGTCGCCGCGTGTCCCGACGGGAATGTCAAAGTCCATGCGGTCATAGACCTCGTATGGCTGCGACTTGCGGATGTCCCACGGGATGCCGGACGCGCGGATCATCGGGCCCGAGAACCCCCAGGCGATCGCGTCCTCCTTGCTGACGATCCCGATGTCGACGTTACGCTGCTTGAAGATGCGGTTGTCGGCGACGAGGCTGATCCCGTCCTCGAACAGCTGCAGCCGGTTGTCGAGCCAGTCGCCGAGGTCGGCGAGCATCTTCTCGGGAAGGTCCTCCCGCACTCCGCCGACACGGAAATAATTGGCGTGCATCCGCGCTCCGGACGCGCGCTCGTAAAACTGCAGCGTGTCTTCGCGCACTTCGAACAACCACAGATTTGGCGTCATGGCGCCAACGTCCATAATATGGCTGCCGAGGTTCAGCATGTGGTTGGAAATACGGGTCAGTTCCGCCATCAGGGTGCGGATGTACTGGGCGCGGATGGGCACTTCGAGGCCCATCAATTTCTCGATCGCGAGCACGAAGCTGTGCTCCATGCACATCGGCGAGCAGTAATCGAGCCGGTCGAAATACGGCAGCGCCTGGGCGTAGGTCTTGTACTCGATCAGCTTCTCGGTGCCGCGATGGAGCAGCCCGATATGCGGGTCGACGCGCTCGACGATCTCGCCGTCCAGCTCCATGATCAGGCGAAGCACGCCATGCGCGGCCGGATGCTGGGGGCCGAAGTTGATCGTGTAGTTCGAAATCCTGTCGTCACCAAGATCGCGCGGATGGCCGAGCGGCTCCGCGAGGTCCGGACCTGCGCCGCCGGCGCCGACGCTGACCTCCACGCGGCGCGGCGCCTTCTCGGGAACCTCATCAAAGAGATCGGTGCGGATGTCGGTCACGGCTTCCTGGCTTTCGGCTTCTTGCTGGCTTCGCTCCGGGCCTTGGCGGCGCGCGGCTTGCGCGCTTCCTTCGTCGCGGCCTTGTCCGCCGGAGCGCCCGCGCCGGTCTGAGCAGGAGTTTCCGTCGTCTTGGGAGTGTTCACCTCAGCCTTCACATTGACACCTGGCGGCGAATTGGGTGCCGGAGCGGGCGATGTCGCGCCAGGTTCTTCCGCCACGGCCTTCTCGTCCCCCGGAAGGCGGTATTCCGGCCCCTCCCACGGCATCAGGAAGTCGAAGGTGCGGAAGTCCTGAGGCAGCTGCACCGGCTCATAGACAACACGCTTCTCCGCCTCGGAGTAGCGAAGCTCGACATGGCCGGTCAGCGGAAAGTCCTTGCGCTGCGGATAGCCCTCGAACCCGTAATCGGTGAGGATTCGCCGCAGGTCCGGATTTCCGGCGAAGGTGACTCCGTACATGTCGTACACTTCGCGCTCGAGCCAGCCGGCGACCGGCCAAAGGGCGACCACGCTCGGCACCGGCGTCGCTTCGTCGGTTGAGACCTTCACCCGAATACGGCGGTTCCTCGTCAGCGAAAGCAGGTGATAGACGACCTCGAACCGCTCGGCGCGATCCGGATAATCGACTCCCGCGATCTCCATCAGCTGTTGATATTCCAGGCCAGCAGTGTCGCGTAGGATTTTGAGAACGTTAGCTGTTTCTTCGCGCTTCACCGTCAGAGTGATCTCGCCCACATGGCTTTTCACATCGACGATCGCATCGCCGAGCGCCGCCTTTGCAGCCTCGATCACGCCAGCATCGGAGGCGGTTCTGGGAACATGGAGCGCAGTCATTACCGCTCGATCGTCCCTTCGCGGCGGATCTTCCGCTGAAGCTGCAGGATTCCGTAGAGCAGAGCTTCGGCCGTCGGCGGGCATCCCGGCACGTAAATGTCCACCGGAACGATCCGGTCGCAGCCGCGAACGACGGAATAGCTGTAATGGTAATAACCACCGCCATTGGCGCAGCTGCCCATGGAGATGACGTAGCGCGGCTCGCTCATCTGGTCATAGACCCGACGCAGCGGCGCGGCCATTTTGTTGCAGAGCGTTCCGGCGACGATCATGACGTCCGACTGGCGTGGGCTTGCGCGGGGCGCAGCGCCAAATCTTTCAAGGTCGTAGCGCGGCATGTTCACATGGATCATCTCGACCGCGCAGCAGGCCAGGCCGAAGGTCATCCACCAGAGCGAACCGGTGCGCGCCCAGGTGAACAAATCCTCGGTCGTGGTGACCATGAAGCCCTTCTCGTCGAGGTTGCGGCGCAGCTCCTCGAGATGCTTCTTGTCGATGTCGCCGGGGACCAGGCCCGCGAGGCGCGCGAGTTCCTCCTCGCTCGGCATCCGGTCTTCGTCAGGGCGCAGCATCACTCCCATTCGAGCGCACCCTTCTTCCATGCATAAGCGAGGCCAAGGCCAAGCTCCGCGAGGAAGCCCATCATGGCGACCCAGCCGGTCATCCGGGTGAAGTCCAGGCTCACCGCCCAGGGGAACAGAAATGCGGCTTCGAGGTCGAACACGATGAAGAGGATCGCGACCAGGTAGAAGCGCACGTCGAACTCGGCGCGAGCATCCTCGAATGCAGGAAAACCGCACTCATACTCACTCAATTTCGCCGCATCCGGCTTGTGCGCGCCGGTGAGGCGCGAAACCAGCATCGGCAGCACCACGAAGCCCGCGGAAAGGCCGAGGGCGATGATCAGAAACAGCAGGATCGGCAGGTAGCCGGCGGCAACGCTTGCCAAGGGAAACTCCAGGGCCTTGAGAACTCGCGGCGGGCTTTAGGACAGCGGGTTGCGCCTCGCAACCGGTCCGGTGTCGTGAATCGTATCCTGGAGCTGCGGATTGCGGCGCAGCCGAGGCCGCGCCGACACCCCTCTATTCCTCGTGACCGAAGAACTCGGACTGATCGAGCTTCCCGTCATGATTGACGTCAAGGTCGGAGAAACCGGTCTGCGGACTGCCCGGCGGAAGCATCGCCGTTATTGCGGCGAATTCGGCTGCATCGATCCCGCCATCCTTGTTCCGGTCCATCTGGCCGAAGGATGCCGCCATCATTGCGACGTGGAAGCTCTTGAATTCGTTGAAGTCGACCGATCCGTTATGGTCCTTGTCTTGCTTTGCGAACTCCCCGTTCAGCATCGCGGTCGGCACTGGCACGCCGTTCTCGAACGCCTGAGGGCTGTGATGCAACGGCATCGTAAACTGCTGCGCAACGGGGTGGTCCCCGGGCTCCGAATGGACGAACAGGCGGTCATCGGAGTGACGCTGGCGGAATTCGTCAAGCGTAACGACGCCGTCCTTGTTGGCGTCGAATGTCTGGAACGCTGCCCTGAGATCAGGCCCGGCAGCAACGGGCGCCGGGGCAAGGCCCGCCCAGACGATCGCAAGCGCGGCGGTTCCCGCCACTGCGAGGGGTTTCCAGGCTATAACAAGCATGCTCGGTTTCTCCTTCGATCGATCCGCCAGATATGCATCGATCGATGAGCGGATGACGTCGCTTGCCGAGCGGCCTTCGGCACGAGCCTTGCTCATGAGGGCATTTTTCACCTCATGCGGGACTCGAACTTCCAGGGTATCGCTCTTCTTGGGCGGGCGTCGTTCGTTCATCATCTCTGTCCGGCGTCGGCCGAGGATTGAAGCTCTATGCCGCAGGCCAGCCAAGCGAGAAAGCGTCCGGGATCAAGCGGAATCGTGTCCGGACAGGCGATGGGACTAACGAAGCGCCCCGGCGACCAGCTTTTGCAGCTTGCTGTGGATGGTCGCCGAGCCCGCGACATATTCGCGCCTTTCGAAAGACCGGTCGGAGCCGCGATAATCGGTAACGAACCCGCCCGCCTCCTTCACCAGAAGTATGCCGGCCGCGGTGTCCCAGACGTCGAGATCGTCTTCCCAGAAGCCGTCCATCCGACCCGCCGCGACCCACGCCAGGTCGAGTGCCGCCGAACCGAAACGGCGAATGCCCGAGACCTGCGGCCCGACGGCTGCGTAGATCTTCGCCCAGCGGTCGGGATCTCCTCGGCCGCAATGCGGCATCCCCGTGCCGATCAGGCTTTCGTTCAGGTCACGGCGCGCCGAAACGCGAAGACGCGCGTCCTGGAGCCACGCGCCCCTGCCCTTTTCCGCCCAATAGCTGTCGTCGGTCAGCGGCTGATAGACCAGCCCGTGGCTGATCTCGCCGCCGCCTCCGGGCTTGCGCTCCTCGACTGCGATTGAAATCGCGAAATGGGGCACGCCGTGAAGGAAATTCGTGGTGCCGTCCAACGGGTCGACGATCCAGCGCGGCTTGTCCGGATTGCCCTCGATCGCGCCGCCCTCCTCGAGCAGCAAGCCCCAGTCCGGCCGTGCGTTCCTGAGTTCCTCGACAATCGTCTGTTCGGCACGCTTGTCCGCCATCGAGACGAAATCGGCCGGTCCCTTGCGGCTGACCTGCAGCTGTTCGACCTCCCCGAAGTCGCGGCGAAGCCGCGGCGCAGCCTTGCGTGCAGCGCGCGTCATGACGGTGATCAGGCCGGAGTGGGCTACCAAATCCCCTCTCCCGCTTGCGGGAGAGGAAGCATCATTCAGCCCGCCTGACATATTCCCGATTGTAGACGTCGACGACGATCCTGGTCCCAGCCGTGATGTGCGGCGGGACAAGCACCTTCACGCCATTGTCCAACACCGCCGGCTTGTAGCTCGAGCTCGCCGTCTGGCCCTTCACCACCGCGTCGGCCTCGACGATGGTCGCCTCGACCTGGTCGGGCAACTGAACACTGATTGGCCGCTCGTTATAGAGCTCCATCACGACGTCCATTCCGTCCTGCAGGAATTCGCCCGCATCGCCCAGCAGATCCTCGGGCAGGGAAACCTGCTCGTACGTGTCCTTGTCCATGAACACGAGCATGTCGCCGTCGTGGTAGAGGAACTGGAAGTCCTTGGTGTCGAGGCGGACCCTCTCGACGGTCTCCGCCGAACGGAAACGAACGTTGGTCTTGCGGCCGTCGATGAGGTTCTTCATCTCGACCTGCATGTAAGCGCCACCCTTGCCAGGCTGGGTGTGCTGGATCTTCACGGCGCGCCAGATGCCGCCCTCATATTCGATGATGTTGCCGGGACGTATGTCCACGCCGCTGATCTTCATGTCTTCTCTCGGAGAATGTGTTGGGAAAGAGCCGCGGCAGCCCCTAGCCGCTGGCCCGTTTTCCGGCAAGCAAAGGATAGGGATTGATCGCATTCCCCAGCCACCAGCCGTCGCCTGGAGCCATGGAATTGATCGCGAAGTGCAGGTGAGGACCCGCGGCGCTCGCATCGCCGGTATGGCCCACCTGGGCAATGACCTGACCGCGCTTCACCTGCTGACCCTCGTGAAGCCCGGGAGCGTAGGTGGAAAGGTGAGCGTAATAATACATCCACTTGCGGTCGGGTGACCGTTCATAGACGGTGATTCCGCCGCGAACGCTGTTGAACAGCTTCTCGATCGTCCCGTCCGCGGCCGCAATCACCGGCGAGCCTTCGGGAGCCATGATGTCGATCGCGTCATGGCGGCGTCCCTGTCCCCGTGCTTCGTCGTAGGTGTCGACCAGCTGGTCCGGCCTGACCCCGACGACCGGAAGCGCAAGACCCGAGGGACCGACCAAGACCTGCTCAGAAACGACGACCGGAGGGGCCTGGTCGGGTTTCACCGTGACGACATTGCCGCTCCGGGCCACAGAAGCGGGCGGCGAAGACGGCACGAAATTGTAGAACCAGATCCAGAAAACACTGGTGACGATCGCCGTCAGGACCGCAGTCACAACAGCGGTGGCTGCGACCTTCACCATCCTAGTCCTGCATGATCGCGGGGAAGCCCGGCTTCATCATGATCCGTGCAAGCCGCATCACGTCCCAATTTGTCATTCGAAGACAGCCGTGGCTTTCCGTTTTCCCGATCTTCTCCGGGTTGGGAGTGCCGTGGATCCCGTAATGCTCCTTGGTGAGGTCGAGCCAGGCTACGCCCACCGGACCGTTCGGACCGGGCGCGAGCATATGCTCCTTGGCGGTGTCTTTCGCGTCCCAGAAGAGGTTCGGCTGATAATGAAATGGCGGAAGGAAGGAGAAAGTCTGGACCTTCCAGGTGCCGATGGGCAGCGGATCGTGCTGTGATCCCATCGTCACGGGGAATTGCGCCACTAGGCTCCCGCCGCTCGGAACCTCGCCTTCGGAGGGCTTCGGACCCGAATAGACCTTGAGGACGCCTTCGCTCTTGTCGACAACGACGTAATCGCCCCTTGGCTGGTTGCCGTCGACGTTCAGCAGGCTCATGAGTCGGGCCGCATTATCCTTCGATCCGCCATAATCTCGCGAAGTCGGGACGACATTGGGCAGGCGCAGCGTCTGCCCCGGGCCGATCAGCTTTTCGGGACCGTTGAGCGCGACCACGGTCGCCGGAGTGGTGTGATAGCGTTCCGCAACTTTCTCCAGCATGTTCCGGTAGCCGAGGAATTTGTATTTGTACTGCTTCTCCGGGTCGCTCGGCAGCGGATAGACGTAGGTGCTTTTCACGTCGTCGGGACCAAGCTTCACGTAGACCGTCGACGGCCTCGAGGCCTTGAGAAGAGCGCCGCGGGTCGGTCCGTCGAGCTTGCCGGTGGCGTCGAGGCCGTTGGCCTCCTGGAATCCGTGCAGCGCTTCCTTGAACGAGCTTCCGTTCTTGCCGTCGATCACTCCCGGCGAGAAACCTGCCGAATCGAGCAGCACCTGGGCGTGGAACAGCTGTCCATCGATGGGCGATCCGGCTGTCCCGGGCGCCACCCAACCCTTTGGATCCGCCGCCGCCGACTTGTCCGCCTGTTGTGCGACAGCAGCTGCCGCTGTGAGTCCGAATGCCAACACTACAAGCCTACGCAACGCAACTCTCCTCGAAACGGTGGTCCGGAGTTGCAACGATGCGTGAGTACTCTTGGTTTCGCTTTTTAAGGCGTGAGGACCTCACGGAACGCGGCAGTGGCGGCCGCCGGATCATCCTTGCCCCAGACGGCCTGGCAGACCGCGACAAAATCCGCCCCGGCATCGACCAGCGGCTTTGCATTTTCCGGCGTAATCCCCCCGATGGCGACGCAGGGGATCTCGAACAGAGTCGACCACCAGCTCAGGATCGATGGGTCCGGGCGGTAGTGCGACGGCTTGGTCGTCGTCGGATAGAAAGCACCGAACGCCACGTAGTCGGCACCCGCCTCGCCCGCTTCCATCGCGAAATGCCGGCTGTCATGGCACGTCTTGCCGATTTGCGCGGACGGACCGAGGAGGGCCCTCGCCTCCCGAATGTCGCCGTCGGATTGGCCGAGGTGCACTCCGTCGGCGCCGATGCGCTTCGCCAGCGCCATGCTGTCGTTGACGATGAATGCGACCCCCGCGTCGGCACAAATTCGCTGCAGCGGCTCCGCAAGGTGGACCAACTGATATTCATCCTTGTCTTTCACCCGCATCTGGAACGCCGTCGCCACTCCAGATTCGAGCGCCGCCTTCAGCCGATCAGGAAAGTCGCCCCCGACATCCTGCGGGCTGATGAGATACAGGCCGCGCGTCCCGCGATCCCTCGGTGCAAACGCTTCGGCGAATTCTTGTGTGACCTCGTCTGAAACCATGCGGCTTCCTAACGCGAAACTGTGCTAGCGCCAGCCGCAACGTAGGGAGGAACGATGAGCAGTAACGATTGGCGTGCCGAAACCCTGGAGAAGGTGCGCGGCCTGATTCGTGAGGCCGACCCGAACGTCGTCGAAGAACGAAAATGGAAGAAGCCGAGCAATCCGGCCGGCGTCCCGACCTGGTCGGACAATGGGATCATTTGCACTGGCGAGACCTACAAGGACAAGGTGAAGCTGACCTTCGCCAGGGGTGCGGCGCTCGAAGACCCGAGCGGCCTCTTCAACTCCAGTCTAGACGGAGGCACCCGGCGCGCCATCGACATCCGTGAAGGCGAGACGATTGATGCCTCCGCGTTCAAGGCGCTGATCCGCGAGGCCGTCGCTGCGAATCTCGAGCGCGCCTAGGCTGGAGCTTCGAACTCCAGGCAATAGATTTTGCCGATCCTGGGATCCGCTCTTTGGTGAATGCGGGCATTGCCGAATTCCGCCTCAGTCGCGAGGCGAATGACGTCCGAGGGCTCATAGAGAGCGAAACCGTGGCGATGTCCCGGCCATTCGCGCAAGGACTCCGCGGCGTCGAAACCCAGGATCAGCATACCGCGCGGGCGTATCACTCGGGCGAACTCTCGGAATGCCGCCAAAGGATCATCCCAGAAATAAATTGTGTTCAGACTGCAGACCTTATCGACCGAGTCGTCGCGGAGCGGGAGGCGATCAACCGATCCACGCAGGATTTGCGCTCTGCCCGTTGCAATTGAGCGGCGGAAACGACGACGTGCGCGCGCAGCCATTTCCTCGGAGAGCTCGACTCCTATCGCCATTTCCGGTTTGGCGGCGAGAATGTCCGAGAAGAGCGCGGCTCCTCCGAACCCCACCTCCAGGATCCGGTCGCCGGGCTCCACGGCAAGCAATTGAAAGGCGGTCTCGTTCATGGCGCGATTGGCCCGATTGAGCCAAGCTCCCCAGAAGAAGCGACCGGCCAACCCGTGCGGACGAGCTAGCTGGCTCGCGCAATAGCGTTCGAAAAAGGCGGCCACTCTTGCGATCGTCAGGCGAGTATTTTCGCCGTCGAGGCCTCGTAGATCTCGTCGATCGCCGTTCCAAGCGTGCGATTGAATTCGTCATCGCTCTGGCCGTGACGCAGATCGGAAAGGAGCGCTCGGCTGAAGCTCGCGATCATTCCCGGGTTCTTCGCCAGCTCGCGACAGGCTTCCTCACGGGAGAAACCGCCTGAAAGCGCGACGACGCGAAGCACCTTCGGGTGATGCACCAGCGGATCGAATAGTCCCGCTTCCTGCGGGATCGAGAGCTTGAGCATCACCTGCTGGCCCTCAGGAATCTCATCCAGTTCCTCAAGGAGCGCCGCCAGCAGAAGGTGATCGCATTCGTCGCGCTCCGGGCTTTTGATGTTCACCTCGGGCTCGATGATCGGGACCAGACCGTGCCCAAGGACCTGCCTGGCCACCTGGAACTGCTGCGCGACCAGGACGGCGATCCCGGCTTCATTCGCCGAGTTGATGACCGATCGCTCCTTCGTGCCAAAAACGCCGAGCTGTTTCGCGCGCTCGAGC
Organism: Sphingomicrobium sp.; assembly: GCA_035536015.1. GTDB lineage: Bacteria > Pseudomonadota > Alphaproteobacteria > Sphingomonadales > Sphingomonadaceae > Sphingomicrobium. The sequence continues at coordinate 476 of DATLOY010000015.1, read as the reverse complement.
AGGCCAGTCAGCTCCGGCATCGGCTTCATCATCTGGACGCCGTTTTCTTCGTCTTCCAGGCCCTTGTCGATCTTGATGAAAGGAACGACCCCGAGATCGATCAAAGCCCGCGGCGTCGGCTTGCCACCGACCGTGCCATCCATCGTCCGCTCGAACAGGATCGCACCGATTACCTTCCCCGAGCCGAAGCAGGGTGAGGTGATGATCCTGCTTCGCATCTGGTGAATGAGGCCGAACATTTCCTCATCCGTTGACCAGGCGCCCTCCTCGATTCCGTAGCCCTTGAGCGCTTTCGGTGTGGATCCGCCCGATTGATCGAGCGCGGCAATGAAGCCGTCGCCCTGCCGGATTTTCGCGGTCATTTCAGACTGATTCATGATGATCCCTGTTGCTCCAAAGCGGCGACGCCCGGAAGCGTACGCCCTTCCATCCATTCGAGAAACGCTCCGCCCGCGGTCGAGACGAAGGTGAAATCC
>DATLOY010000014.1:0-11780 GCA_035536015.1 Sphingomicrobium sp. | reverse complement strand
GATGCGCGGGGGCTGGCCGAAGACGTTGCGGATGCTGCCAGCACGCCGTGGATCGGCGCTCGGGACCTTGCGATCCTCCTGTTGCTTTACGGCGGCGGATTGCGCGTTGCCGAGGCGCTCTCGCTCATCGCGCGCGACTTGCCGATTGGGGCGACCTTGCGGGTCACCGGCAAGAGATCGAAGACACGCGTCGTACCAATCGTTCCGGCCGTGCGGGAGGCGATCGACGATTATGTCCGTCAGTGCCCTTATCCATTGTCGGGGGATACGCCACTCTTTGTCGGGGCTCGGGGAGGGCCGCTCAACCCTGATCTTGTGCGCAGGTCGGTTGCCGCGGCCCGTCGAAGGTTGGGATTGCCCGACAGCCTGACCCCGCATGCCTTGCGCCACAGTTTCGCGACGCATTTGCTGGCGCGGGGCGCGGACCTACGATCGCTTCAGGAATTGCTGGGCCACGCGAGCCTTTCGTCGACCCAGATCTATACGGCGGTGGACGCGGCCCGTCTTCTCGACGTTTATCGCCACGCCCACCCCCGTGCGTGATTTCGGCACGCTGAACTCGCCGCAGCGCTCTTGGCGAAGTGGGGACCGCCAGTTGCGCCGCGACAAGGGTCCGGTAAGGCATGAGAAGTAAATCAGGTGCTAAATAACCATTTTGAATGAAACGCTTACGGGCGGTCCGTAGAGAGAAATCGCTGCCATTCCGGATTAAATAGTCGCGCTCAATCGACTTTGTGCGTGAACAAACGCCAGACGTAGACGCCGACGAGGGCGATCAGGACGAAGTTCGAAAGCGGCCCGATCACCTTTCCGATTTCGTGGAAATTCTCCTGCAGCTTGTAGCCGGCACCCGTCAGAATCGCAGTCCACACCGCAGTGCCAATTGTCGAGGCAATGACGAAGTTACGGAAGCGCATGTCGAGAAGTCCGGCGGGGATCGAGATGATCGAGCGGATGGTCGGGACGAGGCGGCCGAGCATGACGAGCGCAATCCCGTGGTCATCGAACCAGTGGTGGACGCGCTCGACGTCCTTCCAGTTCATGGTCAGCCATTTGCCGTGGCGTTGGATGAAGGGCCGCAGACGATCATGGCCGAGCGCTCGAGCGGCGAGATACCAGACGATATTGCCGAGCATCGCTCCGGCCGTTCCAGAAATGACCGAGATCGTGAAATCCATCTTTCCGCGCGCGGCCGCCATGCCCGCGACCGGCATGATCACCTCCGACGGGATCGGAGGGAACAGGGTCTCGAGGAACATCAGGAAGCCGACCCCGAGATAGCCTGACTGCTCGATCAGGCGCACAACCCAGTCGCTCATCGGATCAGGCGGTCTGGAATTCAGCGAGCCGGCGCTCGATCGCGTCCCAGATGGCGCCGGACGTATCGGTGCCATTGAACTTGTCGATCGCAACGATGCCGGTCGGGGACGTGACGTTGATCTCGGTCAGCCAACGGCCGCCGATGACGTCGATACCGACGAACAGCAGGCCGCGCTTCTTGAACTCGGGGCCGAGAACGGCGCAAATCTCTCGCTCGGTGTCGGTAAGCTCCGTTTTTGCCGCTTTGCCTCCGACCGCAAGGTTCGATCGGATTTCTCCCTCGCCGGGAACGCGGTTGATCGCCCCGGCGACTTCGCCATCGACGAGCACGATACGCTTGTCGCCCTCGGCGATCTCCGGAATGAATTTTTGCAGGACATGCGGTTCGCGGTAGGTCCGGTTGAACAACTCCATCAGCGAAGAGAGATTGCGGCCGTCCGGACCGATCCGGAAAACGGATCCACCGGCGAATCCGTGAAGGGGTTTCACGACGATATCGCCATGCTCAGCGTGGAACTTGCGGGCAGCGCCGAGAGAGCGTGTAATCATCGTCGGCGGCATGAATTGCGCGAAGTCGAGCACCCAGATCTTTTCCGGAGCGTTGCGGACCGCCGCGGGGTCGTTGACGACAAGCGTCTCGCCCTGGATCCGCTCGAGAAAGTGCGTCGCAGTGATGTAGCCCAGATCGAAAGGCGGATCCTGGCGCATCAACACGACATCGACGTCGCGGCCGAGATCGAGGATCGCGAACTCGCCCAGGCGGAAGTGATCGCCCGCCACCGCCTGGACCGAAACCTCGCGGACCCCTGCGTAAAGGCGACCGTCCTGCCAGGTCAGGTCCTCGGCAAGATAATGGAACAATTCGTACCCGCGCTCCTGCGCCTTGAGCATCAGGGCGAAGGTTGAATCGCCCGCGATGTTGATCTTGTCGAGAGGGTCCATTTGAACGGCTACGCGCATGGGGCGCGGCCTAGGCGAGCCTCTGTTGTTTGTCACCCTTGCCAGACGTTGGCGAGGTGCTGCGGCCAGCGGCGCGGAATGATGAAGATCGCATCGATCCGGACGTCGTCGCCCGCGCGCATGTAACGTTTGGACAGCCGCTCGGCCGCGACCGCCACCCGGCGCAGTCGCCACTGGTCAAGTGCGAATGCCGCCGCCTCGATGCTCGCGCGCTGCTTCACCTCGACGAAGGCGAGTGTTCGGCCGCGCCGAGCGATCACGTCCACTTCCCCTCCGGGAACGCGAGCGCGCCGCGCGAGGATCCGCCAGCCTGTGAGCCGCAAATACCAGCAGGCGAGGGTTTCAGCCCCTCGGCCGCGCTTTTCCGCCGCCTCTCGGTTCACTTGCGCGAGAGCTCCAATGCTCGGGCGTAGGCGCGCTTGCGCGGGATTCCGAGCCGCTCGGCAACCTCTGCCGCAGCGCGCGAGGGCGAGAGGTTGGCCATGGCCGCGTCGAGCATCTTGTCGAGCTGCGTATCGCTTATTGTCTCGGCTTCGAGGGGAGGGCCGACGACAATGACAATTTCTCCCTTGGGAATCTGTTCGGCGTAGCGGGCGGCAAGTTCCTGGAGCGATCCGCTCACGCATTCCTCGTGAAGCTTCGTGAGTTCGCGCGCGACAACCGCGTCGCGCGGCCCAAGCTCGGACGAAAGCGCGAGCAAGGTGTCGGCGATGCGCTGGCCGCTTTCGTAGAAGATCAGTGTAGCCCGGATGTCGGCAATCTCGCGGATCGCGTCCGCTCGCGCTTTTGCCTTGGCGGGCAGAAAACCGGCGAAGAGAAAACGATCGGTCGGAAGTCCCGCGATGGAAAGCGCCGCAATGGCCGCGCAGGGACCCGGGACCGTCCGCACTTCATGGCCAGCGGATCGCGCAGCGCGCACGAGCTTGTAGCCGGGGTCCGAAATCAGCGGCGTTCCAGCATCGCTGACGAGAGCGACCGCCTGATTGCCGAGGCTATCGACGATCGCCTGCCGCTGAGCCTCGCTGGCGTGATCGTCGTAGCGGGACATCGGTGTCTTCGCGCCAACGTGCGCGAGCAGCTTGCCGGTCACCCGAGTGTCTTCAGCGAGGATTCGGTCGGCGCGCTTCAGGGCGTCAGCGGCACGCTCGCTGAGGTCGCCGAGATTCCCGATCGGTGTTGCGACGACGTACAGACCGGGCGCAAGCCTTTCATTCATTGGCATTTCACCAATAAATGCTTCCAAACGCAGCGAAAAAGGGGCATCGTGCGTTTATTCATCGTCCGTACCTGGGGAGAGGGTGCGATGATTGCATTAGTGATGGCCTCCGCGATCTATCTGACTGGCCTTCAGGCGGCGATCAATGCGCCGCGTGACGAGTTCCGAGCGTGCCTCAAGCAGACCGGCGCCAAGGCAACCAGCGAGAAAGTCGGCGCGGACGCCTATGAGGCCTATCTTCGTGCGGCATGCTCAGGCCAGCTGTCGGCTCTCAGGAACGCGCTGATCGGCTTCAGTGTGAAGAATGGCATGGCTCGCAAGCAGGCGGGCTCCGACGCGGACATGACGGTCGACGATTATATCTCGAGCTCCGTTGATCATTATAAGTTCATGGCCGACGTCAACTCGCCGCCAAAGCCGGCTGCGCCGGCTCAAGCGACCCCGGCCGCGCAGGCGACGCCGGCATCGGCTCCGCAGCAGTCGAAGCCGCAGGGTCAATAGCGGCAATCTCGCCGAGGATCGCGTCGAGCAACAGGCGACCCCGCGCGGTGGTTGCGATGCGGCCGCCGTCTCGCACCACGTGACCTGACCCGACAAGACGATCGACCCTCGCCCAATCGACGATCGAGCTGAGCCCGAAGCGTTGTGCCAGCCGATCGGTGTCGATGCCTTCGGACAGCCGAAGGCCCATCACGAGAGCTTCGTCGGCGGCTTCGATCGGTGAGAGCAGGGCTTCTTCGCTGACCCCGCTGCCATGGCGCTTGATGGCCGAAAGGAAGTTCTCCGGCTTCCTGTGCCGGACCGTTCGCATTCCGAGACGACGGCCGTGCGCTCCGGGGCCGATCCCGGCATAGTCGCCGTATCGCCAGTAGGTGAGGTTGTGACGGCTTTCGCGTCCGGACCGCGCATGGTTGCTGATCTCGTAGGCAGGGAGGCCAGCCTCGGACGCCATGGTAGCGGTCAGCTCATAAAGCGCGGCCGCATTATCGGCATCCAGCGGCTCGAAATCATGTTTCGCCACCATCGTCGCGAAGCGCGTGCCGGGCTCGATCGTCAGCTGGTACAGCGAAAGGTGCGACGTTCCGAGGCTGAGAGCCTGCGCCAACGTGGCCGACCAACTCTCCTCCGTTTCCCCTGGAAGAGCGTAGATCAGGTCGAAGCTCACCCGCCGGAAATGCTTCTGGGCGATCTCGAGCGCTTTCCATCCTTCCCGGGCCGAATGGGCGCGGCCCAGGAAAGCGAGAGCCTGGTCATCGAAGCTCTGGAGACCGAGCGACAGGCGATTGACCCCGGCGCACGCGAGATCCGCGAAGCGAGCAGCTTCGACGGAATTGGGGTTCGCTTCCAGAGTGATCTCGATATCTTCGGCGACCGACCAATATTGGCTCGCCGTTTCGACCAGGGCCGCCACCGTTGAAGGCTCCATCAGCGATGGCGTTCCGCCACCGAAGAAGATCGAAGTCAGCTTGCGGCCAGGAAGTAAGCTGGCTTCGTAGGCCAGGTCCGCGAGCAACGCCTCGCGCCAGGCATCCTGCTCGACGCTGGCCCTGACATGGCTGTTGAAGTCGCAATAGGGGCATTTGCTGACGCAAAACGGCCAGTGAACGTACAGCGCCAGAGGTGCGCTGCCGGTGGGCTCGGATCTTACGTTCACTAATGTCACGCGATGAGGCGCCTTTTGCGCGTTTGTGCAGCGTCGGTGAGAGTTTCTCGAAGATCGCGAGTCCAAACCGACGCCATGGGCGCCAGCGTCGCAGATGAATTCCTATTTTGGAAGCGGTTCATCCCTGAGCGCCGCCGCCAACTTCCGAAACGCATCCGCACGATGGCTCATCTTGTGCTTGTCGAGCGGGTCCATCTCACCGAACGTAATTTGCTGGCCCACCGGAACGAACATCGGATCGTAGCCGAAGCCGCGGTCTCCTCGTGGCGGCCAGACGAGCGTTCCGTCGACGCGGCCGTCAAAGGTCTCCGCCTGTCCATCGTTCGGCCAGGCAATCGCCAGCGAGCATGCGAAATGCGCAGCCGGAGCCGCGTCTGGCTCGGTCGCTTCGACCTCGCGCCAGACCTTTTCCATGGCATGCATCCAGTCCCGGTTGCCGTTTTCATCCTCGGCCCAGCGAGCGGAAAAGATCCCGGGACGCCCATGAAGCGCATCAACGCAAAGGCCGCTGTCATCGGCGAGCGCGGGCAGACCACTGAGATCAGCCGCTTCGCGCGCCTTCAAATCCGCATTGTCAGCGAAGCTGTTGCCGATCTCCTCAGGCTCGGGAAGGTCGAGTTCGGCCGCGCCTACGCAGGAAATGCCGAGGGGCTCGATCAACTCGGCGATCTCGCGGAGCTTGCCGGGATTATGAGTCGCGATGACCAGCCTGTCGCCGATCGGCCTCACCGCCCGGTCGCCTTCAATTGAGCCTGAAAGATTTCGCCGCAGCCGATTCGGGCAAGGCGAAGGAGGCGCAACAGGCCTTCCTCGTCATAACATTCGCCCTCGGCCGTAACCTGGGCCTCCACGATCGATCCGTCTGCCGTGAGGACGAAATTGCCGTCGCATCCGGCCTGACTGTCCTCGTCATAATCGAGGTCGAGAACGGCGGCCCCCTGGTGAATCCCGCAGCTCACCGCTGCGACCTGAGTTTGAATGGGATCGGCAGAAATTGCTTTATTGTCGAGCAGCTTATCGATCGCAATTCGGAGAGCGACCCAACCACCGGAAATCGCTGCAGTGCGCGTTCCACCGTCCGCCTGGATCACATCGCAGTCGACGACGATTTGACGTTCGCCGAGCTTCGGCAGTTCGACGACGGCCCGCAGGCTTCGGCCGATCAACCGCTGAATCTCCTGCGTCCGACCCGATTGCTTGCCCTTGGCGGCTTCTCGATTGCCGCGCGTGTGGGTAGCTCTCGGAAGCATTCCATATTCGGCGGTAACCCAGCCCTGGCCCTTGCCGCGAAGGAAGGGCGGCACCCTGTCCTCGACCGAGGCGGTGCACAGCACGCGGGTTTCGCCAAAGGAGACAAGGCATGACCCTTCGGCGTGCTTGGTAAAGCCGGGCTCGAACTTCAATTCGCGCATTTGATCGGGGGCGCGTCCGGACGGGCGCATGCTGACTCCTTCATCCTGATACTGGTGCGTGGGCTCCCTAGACCGGCGACAGCAGCAATCCTAGATGCATCGCCATGACCCAGCCGATCAGCGAACTCAGCAGCCGGATGCGGGATATATTCGGCCTCGTGGTCGAAGCTTATCTCGAGCGCGGGGTGCCCGTCGGTTCGAAGGTGCTGGCCGGCAGCATCAACCTGTCGCCGGCCTCCATCAGGGGAGTGATGCAGGAGCTCGAGGAGAGGGGCCTTCTCACTCACCCGCATACGTCGGCGGGCCGAATTCCTACGGACAGCGGCCTCAGGCTCTTTGTAGACGGAATTATGCAGGCGTCGGCGCCCGATCCGCGCGAACGGCGCGAGATCGAGCGACAGATCGTCCGCGACCAGCCGATCGAAGATGCCCTGGCAGCGGCCTCGGCGGCGCTCTCGGGCCTGTCGCAAGCTGCCGGGGTCGTGCTCGCCCCGAAGCAGGAACTGCGCCTGAGGCAGCTGAATTTCGTGCCGCTGAGCGACACCCGGGCCCTGGCCATCCTTGTCGGCGCGGACGGAAGCGTCGAAAATCGTGTCGTTTCGCTCGACGGGGCGACGAACGCTGCGGCGCTCACCGAAGTCAGCAACTTCATCAACGCGCGTCTCGCCGGAATGACCCTGGCGGAAGCGGAGGCTCGGCTCCGCGCCGAGATCCGCGAACGCAAGGAAGCGATCGACGAGGCGGCTGCCGAGCTGGTCGCCTCGGGTCTCGCGGCATGGAGCCAGGACCACGCCCGCCGGCCCGTGCTGATCGTCCGCGGCCATGCGAACCTTATCGACGCGAGCGCCGCCGAGGACCTCGACCGGGTAAAGCAGCTGCTGGACGAGCTTGAAGAAGCGCAAGAAATCGCGCGGCTGCTAGAAGGCGCGCGCGATGCGCCGGGCTGCAGGATCTTCATCGGATCGGAAAACCGGATGTTCGCCTTGTCCGGCTCTTCGGTGATCGCCGCGCCTTACCATGGGAGCCATGGGCAAGTCGTCGGCGTTGTCGGCGTGATCGGACCGACGCGGTTGAACTATGCGCGCGTGGTCCCCATGGTGGATTTCACTGCGAAAGCGCTGACGAGATTGATGGCATGACCGAAGACGAAAAGCTGCACGACGAAGCCGAAGAAATTCGCAAGGAGACGGCCGAGGACTCGCCCGAATTGGCCGAGCACGACCATGTCGCCGAGCTCGAGAAGCAGATCGAGGAGGCCAAGGCCAACGCGCTTTACGCCGCGGCCGAAATCCAGAACGTCCGGCGCCGGCTGGAGCAGGAGAAGCAGCAGGCATCTGCCTATGCCGCCGCGCAGTTCGCCAAGGACATGCTCGCGATCAAGGACCATCTCGAGCGCGCGTTGATCGCGGTCACCGAAGAACTTCGTGCCGACAAGACGGCAAGCCAGTTCCTTGCGGGCATCGAATCCACCGCTCGGGAACTGGAAGCGGTCTTCTCCCGCCACGGAATTACGCGGATCGAATCCATTGGTGAACAGCTCGACCCGCATCGACACCAGGCGATGATGGAGATTCCGAGCGACAAGGCGAAGCCGGGAACGATCGTCGAGGAAATGCAGCCCGGTTACATGATCAAGGATCGGCTGCTTCGGCCCGCGCTCGTCGGAGTGGCGAAAAAGCCAGACTAATGCACTTCGCGGTGATGCGTCTCGGCCTTGCTCGCGAGGCTGAAGCGCGGCTCCTGTTCGATTGAGCCCATGAGCCGCAGCGCGGCATGACGACCGACCTCGGGCCCATGCTTGAAGCCATGGCCCGACCCTCCGCCGACTAGCAGGACGTTCTTCAGCGTTGGGTGAAAGTCGATGAGGAAGTCGCCGTTCGAGCTGTTTTCATATTGGCAGACCTCAGCGCCGGTTAGCTGCATGCCGCGAAGACCGGGAAAGCGGCGGTCACGGAAAGCGACGATCTCTTCGAGCGCTGCCGCGGTCGGACGGCGATCCTGCGTATCGGGATCGACCTCGACGCCATGCTGGTCATGCGCGAATTTCACTCCGCGGCCTTCGAGGTCGGGGAAACCGTAGAAGATGTCGCCACCGTTGAAGTCCGCCCAGCCGGGCATTGAAGCAGGCGAATATGCGCGATCGCCGGGCGGGGTCGCGAAGTAGAAGACCTCTTGCCGTGTCGGCAGGATCTTGGGTCCGATCACGTCGGGGAAGAGCTTGGGGAACCAGGGACCCAGGGCGAACACAAAACGATCGCCTGTGATCCTGTCGCCTGATGCCAGCCGAACCTCATCGAGCTCCGCCGAGCCTTTGGGCGCAAGCACCGAACCTTTGACGTAGGTTCCGCCGGCTTTTGTGAACCGCTCGACGAGGGTCTGGACCGATCGCCTGGCCATGAGCGCGCCGAACTGCGGTTCATACAAGCCCACGACGATTTCACTGAAGTCGATCATCGGAAAGCGGCGCGCCATTTCGGCATTATCGAGCACCAGGGTTTCGAGGCCGAATTCCTTGTGTGCCGCGATGCTGTCGCGAACGTATGGCTCTTCGGTCGGAAAAAAGAACAATATCCCGCACTGATGGAGGATCGGCAGTCCCGAGATCGCGCTCAGGGCCTTCCATTGGGGAAGGGAATCGCGCGCCATGCGGGTGTAGATGGCGTCCTTGCCGTAAGCGGCGCGGGTAAGCCGCGATTCACCGCCCGAGGATGCCCTGCTGTGGGCAGGACCCCAGGCATCGATGAGCGTGACCTGGTGTCCCACTTGCTGGAGATGATGGGCGGTCCAGGCGCCGAAGACGCCCGCACCGACGACGATGATCCGCTCGCTCATGGCTCGCTTGTAGGTCTTTGCGACCGCGGGAGAAACGGCAGCGCCGCCCGCCCCGATGAGGAGCGAGCGGCGCGTTATGCCCAACTTGCGGATCGCCTGGTGCTTAGCCGCGCTCACCAGAAGGTGGCGGGGGCGGCGGAGGCGGAGGCGGCGGTGGAGGCGGAGCGACCGGACAAGCCGCCGCAGCGTCGATCACCGTTCCGTCCGCGCAGGTCTGCGTCGCAGGGGGTGGCGGAGGCGGCGGCGGTGGAGGCGGCGCGGCGACTGCCGCACGCCCGCCGAATGACTTCCGCACCGTCAAACCGATAGTCCGCGGCGTGCCGACATTGTAGCCGAGACGCGCACGTCCACCGCGTTCGCGGTCAAGCGAGAGCTTCGGATCGACGTCGAAGATGTTCTTCACATAAGCGACGATGTCGAGACCGTTGAGCCAGCGGACGCCAAGCGAGGCGTTGACCAGATTGTACGGCCGCAACTTCAGTGAGCCGAAGTTCTGGTCGGCAGTACCGAAGTCTTCGGTCACAGGATCGAACCAGATGGAGTTGAACAGCTCGTTACCTGCTTCCTGATCGCCAGGCTGCGTATAGCGGCTGCCGACATGCTGGAGGCTGACATTGCCGTACCAGGTCATGTCCGGCCCGGCCGCATGTTCGTAGCTGGCGGTCGTCGCGAACTGGAACTTCGGAACGGTCGGGAGGCGGTTGCCGTCACGGATACCCGTTCTTACCGCCAGCACTGGATTGGCGATCGTCGAATCGAACTTTGCGTCGATCCAGCTGCCGGCGGCGGAGAGCTCGAAGCCCTCCAGAGGGTGCACGGCGAACTCGGCCTCGATACCCCTGGTGTGGGCCTTGGGGACGTTAAAGACGAGACGCGACGAGCAGCTTCCGGCGTCCACAGTCACCTGGAGGTTCTTGATCTGATTGTGGAATGCGGCTGCGTTGAACGTGACGCCATGCTTCGAATATTTGAAGCCGGCTTCGTAGTTCCACAGAGTCTCGTCGTCGTAGGTCGCCGAAGTGAACGGTCCGTAGATGATGCGGTCGTCCGCGTTGCAAATCGGAATATTCAGCGGGTCGTTGATGCCACCGAGGCGGAAGCCTTTCGAAACCTGTACGTTCACGCTGAGGGCGCGATTAGGCTCCCAGCTGACGATACCGCGCGGTGAGAAGCCATTGGATTTGGTCTTGTCGCCAATGCGTGTGTCGTCGTTCGAAAATAGGCCGCCGGAGATGAAGTTGCGCTTCTCACGGAAATCGTACCAGCGACCACCGCCCGTGATCTTGAACTGGCCGAGCTTGTAGCTAGCCTCGCCGAAGATCGCAGTCTGCTTGATGATGTACGGCAAGTCCGCGTGATAGGGATTGTCGACGAGTCCAAAGCCGTTGTCGACATTCACCGCGGTCAGCGGCACGCGGTTTAGCGGATTGGGATCAGCGCCATTCGACAAGCAGGCGTTGTTCGGCGGAGCGACGTTCCGGCACAAAGCAAGCAAGAATGGATCCGTGACGGCAGCATCATATCCCGGTGTAGGGAGCCGCTGCGCATATTTGCGGTCCACGTGGCTGTAGAAGCCGCCGACGACCCACTGGAACGGCCCCGAACCGGTCGATGCCAGGCGAAGTTCCTGAGTCCACTGCTTGAGCTTCGTCGTATCGCGAAGGTTCGATACGAGATTCGCGCCCGGCGCGACTGCAGGCTCCAGGCCGGCCAGCGGCGTGATCGTCACTGATCCCGTCAGAGCTGACGCGTCGCGGCTGACGAGAATGTCGCGATGGACGTAGCTTGTGACCGAGGTCAGCTCGGCTGGGCCGAAGTCATAGCTGGCGACCAGATCGCCGAGCCAGGTCTTGTCGCGGAACTCCTCCCGCATCTTCAGATATTGCTTGCGGCGTCCGAGGTCGGTCCCGCCTGCTCCGGTCGTGAAGATGTTGTCGTAGAGGTTGTAGAACTCCTCGCGATTGAAGCCGTTCGCCTGAACGTCCTGGTAGACGAAACGGGGCGTGATCTTCAGGTCGGGCGTCGGCTCCCAGAGTAGCGACACGCGGGTGCCGTAACGCCGGCCATCGTTGACGTTGTGGCCGGCGGCCGGGCCGACGGCATCGATGAAGCCGGGGAAGTGCGTTCCATAACCGACAACACGAACAGCCGCGGTTGAGCCGAGCGGGAAGTTGACGGCGCCCTTGAGCCCGTAACCGATGTCGCCGCCCTTGGTTGTGTTGACGTCCGCCTCGGCGCTTCCTTCCATCACGTCGAGCTTGGGCTGGTTCGTGATGTAGCGGATCGTTCCGCCGACCGACCCCGAGCCGAACAGCGTTCCCTGCGGACCGCGCAGCGTCTCCACACGGTTCAGGTCGTAAAGGTCGAAGTCGGGAGT
>DATLOY010000013.1:0-25658 GCA_035536015.1 Sphingomicrobium sp. | reverse complement strand
CGCGGTGTTATGGGCGTCGCTCGCCGTGAACTTGCCCGCTTCGAAGATCGCCGAGACGAGGGGCAAAGCGCTGACCGCTAGCGCGAGAGCAGCCGGAAGGCACAAAAGCATCGCCAGCTCCGCGGCCTGGCCTTGAACCTTGGCCGCTTTGTCCGCCTCGCCAATGTCCACGTGGCGGCTGACCTGGGGCAGGATTGCGGTGCCGATTGCGGCACCGATCACGCCCAGGGGAAGCTGGTTGAGGCGGTCCGCATAATTGAACCAGCTGACGGCCCCTGTACCGATCCTCGTCAGGAAGAAGGTGTCGATGAAGACGCTGATTTGATAGACGCCCGCGCCCAAGGTGGCCGGGATCACGACGCGGATGAACTGCCGAACGCCCGGTGTCAGCCGAGGCCTTCGAATCTTGAGGACGATCCCCGCGCGTTTGCAGGCGACGAGCAACAGGATCAGCTGAAGGATCCCGCCGATGGTCACTGCCGTTGCGACGGCCGTCGCCGATGTCGCTCCGCCTTGGCGGAAGAAGATCAGCGCGCACAGCATGGCAAGGTTGAGCAGGGCAGGGGCGAAGGCTGCCGCCGTGAAGCGCGCGATGCTGTTGAGAATGCCCGAGAACAACGAAACAAGGCTGATCAGCAGCAAATATGGAAAGGTGATGCGGGTCAGCAAAGTGCCGAAGCTCAGCTGATCGCCATGCCAGCCGGTGACCAGCCAGATGAACGGCTTCATCAAGGCGATGAAAATGACCGTGAAAAGGATCAAGGTCGGCAGGAAGACCGCGAGGACTTCCTCTGAGAACAGCTTCGCCTGGGCTTCGCCGCCGGACTGGAGCCGCTGGCTATAGAGAGGAACGAACCCGGCTGAGAACGCGCCCTCGCCGAACAGCCGGCGAAAGGTGTTGGGCAGCCGGAATGCGACGTAGAAGGCGTCGGTGTAGACGCCCGCACCGAGGATGCGCGACATCAGCATCTCGCGGGCAAATCCCGCGATCCGGCTGACCATGGTCAGCCCGCCGATCGTACCCGTCGCTTTGACGAGGTTCATGCTCTTGACCGCGCGATGGCCGTCTGGGCTCAACCTTCTGACGGCGTTTCTGCCGGAGCTTCCTCGGGCGCGGCTTCGCCTTCGCCCTGCTGCTGGGCGGCCTGAAGCTGCGAGACGTAGGCGCTTGCGAAGTCGATCGGGTCGAGCAGCAGCGGCGGGAAGCCGGCGTTGGTCACCGCTTCGGACACGATCTGGCGGGCGAAGGGGAAGATCAGACGGGGCGCCTCGACCAGCAGGATCGGGCCGAGCGCTTCTTCCGGCATGTTGCGAACGCCGAAGAGCCCGCCGTAGCTGAGGTCCACCACGAAATGGACGCCGTTGTCCGATCGCGCGGTCACCTCAACCTTGATCACGACCTCGTAGACGTCGTCCGCGACTTTCTCCGAATTCAGGTGGAACTGAACGTCGAGGGTCGGTTGGACCTGCCATTGGTAGACCTGTGGCGCACTGGGATTTTCGACCGACAAGTCCTTGATATATTGGGCGAGGGTCGCGACGGCCGGCTCATTGCCGGCCTCTCCCGAGCCGTTCCCCTGGTTGGTCGAATCCTGATCCGCCATTGATGCTTGTCCTTGCCAAATTCTTAGGTGTCGGGAGCCGCCTCAAAGGCAGCGCGCTTCGGTTCGAGCGACTAGCAGTCGCAATTATGAGGCGCAATGCCGGCTCGTGCGTTGCGTTGTGTTGGAATCTTTAAACTCTGCGCACTATGTTGTGTGCAAGAAGGAAGCATTGGAACTCTAGAATTGGCCGTCATTATCGTCCTTGCGCTTGTCGCTCTCTTCATCGGTCTGAGGCTGTACAGTGTCCTCGGGGAGCGAACCGGACATGAGCAGCAGCCGATCCTCAAGCCGGCCGACCCCGACGCACGAGTCGAGCAAAGGCCGGTGCAGCCCGCGGTCGTTCAACCAACCGCAAGCGATGGCGGCGACATGGCCTACCTGCCAACCGCGGGCCCCGGCGTCCGCGCGATCCTTGCTGCTGATCCCACTTTCGATGTCGCTCGCTTCCTTGAAGGCGCACAGAGCGCTTACCGGATGATCCTCGAGGCCTTCTGGAAAGGCGATCTCGGGCCGGTGAGCGGCCATGTCGACAGCCATGTCCAGGAGACGTTTTCCGGCGCGATCGATCAGCGGAAGAAGGACGGTCTGACGCTCGACAATCGTCTGGTCGCGATTGACCAGGCGGTGATTTCCGAGGCCTCGCTGGAACGGAATGTCGCGATCGTCACGGTGCGTTTCGAGGCGGATATCGCCGCCGTCACCCGCAATTCAGCCGGCGAGGTCGTCGCCGGTTCGCTCAGCGACGCCATCCAGACACGCGATCTCTGGACCTTCCGCCGCGACGTTTCGTCCCGCGATCCGAACTGGTTCCTCATCGAGACCGACGAGGAAGAGTGAAGTTCGCCGCACGAGCGGTCGCGCTCGCTTCGCTCGCGCTGCTCGCGGCCTGCGCCAAGACGGTTCATCCCCCGACGACCCAGCCTCCGCCGGTTACCGTACCGCCGCCAGTCGTAACTCCGCCAACGCCGCCACCGCCCGCAAACGCGAGAGCGGCCGGCATCGTGCTGGCAATTCCTTTGGCGACGCTCGATGAGGTTTCCGCCGCTCGCGCCCTCACGGCGTTCCGCACGAGCTGCCCGGTTCTGACCCGTAGGACCGACCAGTCGCAGCTTAGCTACGCCAGCGACTGGGTCCAAACCTGCTCCGACGCGGCGCTCGTGCCGGTTGGAGGCGCCGGCGCCTTTTTCCGCGATCACTTCGACTGGGTCCAGGTCGGCGATGGCAAGGCCTTCGCGACCGGCTATTACGAGCCGGAGATCGCGGGCTCCCGAGTGCCGCTCCCAGGGTATGTTCCGGTTTATGCGAAGCCGGCCGATCTCGTGCGCTGCACGCGCCCAGATGGGACGACCGGCCGAGGCCGCATCGACGAAACCGGGGCGTGCGTGCCTTATTACACACGACCCGAAATCGAGGATGGTGCGCTTGCCAACAAGGGCTACGAGCTTGCCTGGGCGGCTGACCCGGTCGATCTCTTCTTCCTCGAAATCCAGGGATCGGGCCGAATCCGCTTCCCGGACGGAAGCGTGATGCGCATCGGCTATGCCGACCAGAACGGCCGCGACTACGTCGCGATCGGCCGGCAACTTCGCGACCGTGGAATCCTCCCGCCCGGCGGAGCGAACATGGAAGCGATCAAGGCCTGGATTCGCGCCAATCCGGATCAGGGCAAGGCGCTAATGCGCGAGAATCTTTCGTACATCTTCTTCAAGCCATTGACCGGGCCCGGCCCGATTGGGGCGCTGAACGTTCCCGTGACGCCGCATGGCACCGTCGCTGCCGACCCGAACTTTGTGCCGCTTGGAGCGCCCGTTTTCCTCGCCCTCGACCGGCCCGAGCCCTACGGTCTCTGGGTCGCTCAGGACACCGGCGGCGCGATCAAGGGCCCGAATCGTTTCGACACCTTCTGGGGCGCCGGGCCGGAAGCTGTCGCCATCGCCGGCGGAATGTCTGCGTCGGGCCAGGCGCTGATCCTGCTGCCGAAGGGGGTAGCGGCGCGTGCGTTCTCTCAGCCCTGACGAGGCCGAACTCTGGGCCAGGGTGACGGCCACCATCCGGCCTCTATCGCGCGAGCCAATTCAGGCCGAAGTTCCTGAGCCCGCGAAGAAAACTGCCCCAATCGCACCCTTGATCCGTCCGGCGGCGGAGGTTCGAAAAGTCCGCCCAACCAACGTCGGAACCACGCTCGATTCGACCTGGGACCGGCGCCTTCGGAGCGGGTCGGTCGAGCCCGACCGGGTCCTCGACCTTCACGGGATGAGCCTCGACAAGGCATGGTGGGCGATCGATCGTGCGCTTGAACAAGCGATCGCGCTCGGCGATCGAATCCTTCTGCTCATCACCGGCCATCACCGGCCGGGGGATCCCCCGGTCGAACGCGGGCGGATCAGGGCCGCCGTTTACGATTGGCTCCATGCTTCGCGGCACGCCTCGCGAATCGCAGCCGTCAGAGGCGCGCACCGCCGCCACGGCGGCGGCGGAAGCCTGTATATCGTTCTTCGCCGCCGCTGACGGTTTCTTAACCCAAAACTTTTAACGCGAGCGGGTGAGGCGCGCATTGCCTTCGCTCGAGGGCGCAAGATACCGATGAGAGCAGGGACGGCCCAGAAGATCAGCAACGCGATCCTGTCGTGTGCGGCCGGGGTTGCGTCCTTCCTCTTTTCGATGGGTGCGTTCCTCTACATCACTGAAATCAATGAGCAGATCCTTGCCGCCCTTGTGGCGGGCACTTTCTGCCTGCTGATCAGCTATATCGCGTCGGAACGGCCCAACAGCGAAAGCGCTCGCGCTCTCTCGGCCCTGGGAGATCGCCTTCTTGCCGTCGAGGATGGCGATTTGGTGTCGCCGGCGCCTCCGGCGTTGCGCCAGACCATGCCGAAGCTCGCGTCGGCCGTGGACCGCTTGTTTGCAGAGGTGCGCGCGTCGATCGAGAATGCCCATGCACTCGGCATGTACGATCCGGTGACGTCGCTGCCGAACCGCCTGCATTTCCGCTCGGAAGCGGACAAATTGCTGGGTGAGGCGCGTCAAGGCTCACGCTCGGCGATGCTGTTCGTCGACCTCGACCGCTTCAAGAACGTCAATGACAGCCTGGGCCATGCGCGCGGCGACCAGCTGTTGATCATGGTCGCCAATCGGCTTCGCGTTGTCGTGAATGCGGAATACACGGGCAATGCCCGAATGCGTCCATTGCTGGCGCGTCTTGCGGGCGACGAATTCACGATGTTCTTCCCGCAAATCGAGTCGGTGGACGAGATGGAACGGGTGGCTCGGCGTGTCGTCCTCGCAATCTCAGAGCCGTTTGAACTTTGCTCGCATAGCGTCGACATCGGCGCCTCGATCGGCGTCGCCATTTCGCCCGATCACGGAACCAGCATCGAATCGTTGATGCGCGCGGCCGATATCGCGATGTACCGTGCCAAATCGAGCGGCGGTGGTCAGCATTGCGTCTTCAACGATGACCTGGCCGCCGAGCATCAGCGCAAGATCGAAACCGAGAAGTCTCTCACCGAGGCGGTCCAGCGCGGCGAGTTCGAGTTGGCGTTCCAGCCGCAGATGAGCCTCGTCACCGGTGAAATCGCAGGCGCCGAGGCGCTGCTCCGCTGGAACCATCCGCGCGAAGGTCTCCGTATGCCGGGTACCTTCATCCCGGTGGCCGAGAAGACCGGCGTGATCCAGGAAATCGGCGAGTGGGTCCTCGGCGAAGTTGCCGCGGTCCTGGCAAATTGGGAGCGTACCACCATTGGCTTTCGGCTATCGTTCAACGTCAGCCCTCGGCAGCTCGATCGCCCGGACTTCTTCGCCAGGTTGCGCCAGACCTTCTCCGATGCGCACGTGCCGCTTTCGCTGATCGAGCTCGAGTTCACCGAAAGTGCGGCGATGGAAGTGAGCCAGGGCGTTCTGGCCGAGATCGCTGCCCTTCGCTCCGACGGTGCGACGATCGCAATCGACGACTTTGGGACCGGCTATTCGAACCTTGCGAGGCTGCGTGCAATGCCGCTTGATCGCGTGAAGCTCGACCCGTCGCTCATCCAGGATATCGAATCGAACGAAAGGGCCCGCGTCATCGTCCAGGCCGTGGTTCAGCTGATCAAGGGCGTCGAGTGCGAGATCGTCGCCGAAGCCGTCGAGACAGCTGCACAGGCGGACATCCTGCGCGCAATGGGTTGCGACGTCGTCCAGGGCTACATTTACGCGCCGCCGTTGGCAGAACATGAGTTTCTCTCGTGGGTCGGAAATGCCGACCGCAGGGGCGCCAAGTCCGTAGCCTGACTTCCTTCCGAGTCCCCGCAATGTTTGGATTTCGTCAACGATTGTCGCGTAGCTGACAGAGTTGGCGTGGAGCGGTGGCTATGGGGAGGTGCCGCTCATGAAAGTATTTGGATCAAAGCAACCCGATCGATCCGATGAGGATCAGGCCGCGCTGGCGCGGCTGGAGGCCATCGCGAGCCGATTCAAGCCAGCCCGTTCGTCTGAGGCGGAGGCGTCGGAAGAGCCGGAAACACCCGAGGATTCCGAATGACAAAGCGAGTCTCGCTGGATCGCCTGCGCGACATTTCCAAGCAGCGAGCGATCAGGAGGCCGCTGGTCGCTGCCCGGGGTGATCGCGTGGGTGAGATGGCTGACGTCGCGGACACCGTCGAATGGCCGGTCCCGAGCGAACCCTGACGCCGTCGAACCTCTACGAAAGCACCTTGCGCACTATCCGCTCGTAGATCCTTGAAAGAGCCTCGATGTCCGCGACGGCCGCACTTTCGTCGAGCTTGTGCATCGTCGCGTTGGGCAGGCCGAAGTCGACCACCGGGCAGAGCTGGATCAGGAAGCGGCCGTCGGACGTGCCGCCGCTCGTCGACAGCTCAGTCTCGATCCCCGTCTCCTCCCGGATGCTCTCGACGACGACGTCGTACAACCGGCCCGGCGGTGTCAGGAACGCCTCGCCCGAGATGCGAGCGCGGACCTTCGAGCCGGGAGCCTCGCGCTCGGCAATCTCCTCCACCATCCGCACAAGATCCGCGCCTTTCTGAAGATTGTTGAAGCGGATGTTGAGCTGCGCAGTCGCGCTTCCTGGAATCACGTTGCTTGCATGCGTCGGAGTCTCGATGCCCGTGAATTCCAGGTTCGATGGCGGGAATTGCTCCGTCCCATCGTCGAGGTGAACCGCATCCAGCGCTGCGATCACCCGGCCAAGGGGGGGAATCGGATTCGTCGCGCGATGTGGGTAGGCGACGTGACCCTGAACGCCGGGCACGTCGATCCACATGTTGACCGATCCGCGACGGCCGATCTTCACCGTATCGCCGAGGCGGTCGACTGAGGTCGGCTCGCCGATCAGGATCATGTCGGGGCTGATCGAACGCTCGTTCAGCCAATCGATGATCCGCGGCGTCCCGAAAGTGGCATAACCCTCCTCGTCGCCGGTGATCAGCAGCGACAAAGTGCCATTCGTCTGCTCGATCCGAGAGATAGCCGCGACATAGGATGCGATCGCACTTTTCATGTCGTTGGCGCCGCGTCCAATCAGCCGCCCGTCGACAATCCGGGCTTCGAACGGACCTGCGCTCCAGCCGTCGCCTGGCGGAACCACATCGAGATGCCCGGCGAAACCGAAATGCGGTGAGCCTTCTCCTCTGATCGCGACCATATTTTCTGTCGGTCCGTCGGGCGGCTCGCCCAGCACCCAGCGATGGCAAATGAACCCGAGCGGCTCGAGCGCCGCCGCGAGCACGTCGAACACTTCCCCCCGCGCCGGGGTGACGCTCGGGCAGTTGATCAACTGGCGCGCAAGAGCGATGGGATCAATCGTCATTGACGCGGCCTAGCAAAGGAAGCCGGCATGCCCAAGGTGGACCTGGAAAGCATCGAGCAAGTGAATCGCACAGGCTATCCGCCGCCGTTCAACGAGGCTGTGGGCGGCCGATGGTATCGGCGCTTGGCTCCGGCGTCGGGCCTGACGGAGTTCGGCGTCAGTCATGTGGTCCTGAAGCCGGGCGCCTGGTCGTCGCAGCGGCACTGGCACAATGGCGAGGACGAATTCCTCGTCATGCTCTCGGGCGAAGCTGTGCTCGTCGAGGACGACGGCCGCACGTTGCTTCGACCAGGCGATTGCGCGGCTTGGCCCAAGGGCAGCACGAACGGCCATCACCTCATCAATGAGAGCGATCAGGACTGCGCGTTCATTTGCATGAGCGGTGGCACGAACAAAGGTGGCGGCTATTCGGATATCGACATGATGTGGACGACCGAAGGCGGCTTCTGCCGCAAGGACGGGACTCCTTACGAGGAATCGAAGCGCCCGGCCTAGGCAGCCTTGCCGACCTCATATTCGTCGATGACCCAAGGCTCGTCCTGCGCCTTTTCGATCCATTCCGCGACGTGCGGATGCGAAAGGACGGCCTTGACGTAGACGGCCGCGAACGGAGGCACGGGCACGCCGTAAGTGATGAACCTCGTAACGACCGGCGCGTACATCATGTCCGCCGCGCACCATTCGCCGAACAGGAAATTGCCCGTGCCGCCGAAACGCGCGCGTGCCTGGGCCCAAAGCTGCATGATCCGGTCGATCTCCTCCTTCACGGGCTGTGTGAGATCGTGCGGCTGGAAGCTCTTGCGCACGTTCATTGGCAGCTCGCGGCGCAGATTGGAGAAGCCGGAGTGCATTTCGGCCGCCATCGATCGTGCCATCCCGCGCGCCGTTTCGTCTTCCGGCCAATAAAGATCGCGTCCGTTGCGGTCGGCAAGGAATTCGATGATCGCGAGGCTGTCCCACACCACACATTCGCCGTCCCAAAGGATGGGAACCTTGCCCAGGGACGGCGCGAACTCGTCGCCTTCGCGTCTCTTCTCCCAATCCTCGTCGAACATCGGGACTACATATTCCTCGAATTCCTCGCCCGATTGTTTGACGGCCAGCCAGCCGCGCATCGACCAGCTCGAATAAGCACGGTTGCCGATGATCAGCTTCAGCAAGGGAGGCTCCTCAAGATGTCGCCGCTTCGACGATTGCCGTTCGTAACTCTGCGATGCCGCTACCCGTTTCGCTCGATGTCGTGAAGAGATTTGGATGCGCGGCCGGGTGCTTCGACGCGTCCATTGAAGTTACGGCGATAATCTTCTCGAGCTCCGTTGGCTTCACCTTGTCGGCCTTGGTCAGCACGAGATGATAGCTGATCGCCGCGTCGTCGAGCATTCGCATCACCTCACGATCGACATCCTTGAGACCGTGTCGCGAGTCGATCAACACGAGCGCCCGTTTCAGCACGGCGCGCCCGCGAAGATAATCGTTCACAAGGAAGCGCCACCGCTTCACCAGGTCTTTCGGCGCATCGGCGAATCCATAGCCGGGCATGTCGACCAGCCGGATCCGCGCGGGCTCGCCAACGTCAAAGATATTGAGCTCCTGTGTCCGCCCAGGCGTATTCGACGTCCGCGCCAGCCCCTTGCGGTTGGTCAGCGCATTGAGCAGCGAGCTCTTGCCCACGTTCGATCTGCCCGCGAAGGCAATCTCCGGCAGGTCCGGGTCCGGCAGAAATTTCAGCTGCGGCGCCGACTTCAGGAACTCGACCTTGCCGGCGAACAGCTTGCGCGCCTGCTCGGCAAGGTCGGTGTCGAGGGCCTCCGTCATGAGTGGACCGGATGGGTGTCGCTGAAGTGCAGCCCGTACTTCTTGTACAGCCACCATTGTTGCAGGATCGTCAGCACGTTGCTGGTCACCCAATAGAGCTGGAGACCGCTTGCAAACGGGGCCATCACGAACATCATCATCCACGGCATGATCGCGAAGATCTGTTGCTGCGTCGGGTCCATCTGTTGCGGGTTAAGCTTGAACTGGGCCCACATTGTCGCTCCGAGCAGGAACGCAAGGACCGACAGACCCAGAAACGGTGGGAACCAGGTCCAGCCGAAATGGTGCGCCACCGTCAGAAGGCTCGCTGAATCGGGTGCGGAGAGATCGTGGATCCATCCGACGAAAGGCTGGTGGCGCATTTCAACGCTGACCAGCAGCACTTTGTACAGCGCATAGAAGACCGGGATCTGAAGCAGGATCGGGAGGCAGCCCGCGGCCGGATTGATCTTTTCCTCCTGGTACAGCTTCATGATCTCCTGCTGCTGCCGTGCGCGATCGTCCTTGAAGCGCTCCTGGATGGCTTTCATCTTCGGCTGAACCTTCCGCATCGCGGCCATCGACTGGAACTGCTTTTGCGCGATTGGGAACATGATCCCGCGGACGATCAGAGTCAGGCAGATGATCGCGACGCCGAAGTTGCCGACCGTGTGGAACAGGAAGACGAGCAGGTCGAAGATCGGCCGCATGAAGAATTCGAACCAACCCCAGTCGATCGACTTGGAGATCTTGGTGAAACCGGCGTCTTCGTAACGATCGAGCCAGGCCTTTTCCTTTGCTCCAGCGAAAAGACGTGCCTGGGTCGCGGCCGTCTGGCCGGGGGCCACCGCGACGGGCGCTAGCGCATAGTCGGCCTGATAGCCGCCGCTGGGCGAATGACGAAAGTCGGCAGCCATGTTCCCGGCCGGAGCAAGCGCGGTCAGCCAATATTTGTCCGTGAAGCCGAGCCAGCCTCCGACATTGTCGAAGGATGCCGCGCCTTTCTGGTCTAGGTCCTTCCAGTTGACGTCATAGTCGGCCTTGCCGTCGAACACGCTGATGGGCCCGACATGGTTGGTCCAGGTCGACGGATCTGAGGATTTGCCGGAGCGGCTGACGAGACCGATCGGACGCACAATGACGGGCTTGCCGGAAGCGTTGATCACGCGCTGGTCGACGCTGAACAGATAGCCGTCATCGACGGCGATCTTCATTTCATAGCGAACGCCGTCGGCGGATTGCGTGCTCAAGGTCACCGGCCGGCCCGGCGCCAGCAGCTGGCCATCCGATTGCCAGACCGTATCGAGCGTGGGGGCTGCGGTACCCTGTCCGGTCCAACCAAAGCTTGCGACATAAGCGCCCGGAGCTCCGAGCGGCGACAGGAGCCGCACCGGCGGCGAGTCTTTGGCGATCGTTTCCTTCTGCTTGACGAGCACGAGATCGTCGATCTGCGCACCCTTGAGATTGAGCGAGCCCTGGAGCGACGGCGTTTCGATCCGGACACGCGGAGTCGAGCCGAGCACTGCGGTCCGGTTCCGCAAGACCTGCGGAGCGGCCTGCTGGGTTGGCTGTGCTTGCGATTGGGACGGCACGGGCTGCTGCTGCTTGCTGTTCTCGACCTTCACGCTGGGTGGATTCGCTGTCGGAAAGAACTTGTTCGCTGCCCACATCCAGCCGAGCAGGATGAGCGCGCTCAACACCACCGCGAGGATCAGGTTTTTGTTATCGTTCACTTATTTGTCCTCACGGTACGGGATCGTAGCCCTGGCCGCCCCAGGGATGGCAACGAGAGATTCGCTTCAGGGCCAGCCAGCTGCCCCGCGCGGCCCCATAGCGTTGGAGCGCTGTGATCGCATAGGCCGAACAGCTTGGCTGAAAGCGGCAAGTCGGCGGCAGAATTTGCGAGGGGCCTTTCTGCCACCCCCGCGCAATCCAGATCAGCAGTCGCGCGATCATTTGCGAAGACTATCGAGCGCCTCGGCAAGCTCGGCGCGCATCTGGGCGAAATCACGCTCGATCCCTCGCGCCCTTCCGATCAGGACGTGATCGGCGCCGACGAGCCCCTTTACTGGAACAAGCTCACGGGCAAGCTCACGAAAGCGCCGTTTCATTCGGTTGCGGACAACCGCGCCGCCGATTTTCCTGGTGACGGTGAAACCGACGCGCATGGACGGATCCTGGTCCTTGCGATCGCGGACGAGCAGGATGAAACCGGGAGTGGAGGCGCGCCTCCCGCCGTTGGCGGCCAGGAAGTCCGCGCGTTTCCGAATGGTGGTTAGGCGCTGAGCTTCTTGCGGCCGCGACCGCGGCGGGCATTCAGCACTTTGCGGCCGCCGACGGTTGCCATGCGGGCGCGGAATCCGTGACGACGCTTGCGGACGAGGTTGCTCGGCTGAAAAGTGCGCTTCATCGCTCATGCCTTAAATCAAAGAAAAAAGGGCCGCCCTGAGGCAGCCGCTGTTGGACGGGCCGATAGTTGAGGGTCGTGCGGAAGTCAATTGTCTGGTCCCGTTTGATCGGCCTTGGCGAGCTCCTCTCGGCGCTTCGCGGAACCGCGGCGGAGAGCCCAGTCGGTCCACCTGCCTGCTTTCGGCTGCCAGCGCTTGAACTTCACATAATGGCGCTTGGCCCACATGCTGGTCTTGAGGACGAGAGCGAGACCCGGGGCGACGAGCAATATCCCGCCGGGCCCTGGAAGTGGCCCAATGATCAGTCCAAGGATGATCAGCAGCACGCCCAGCCCAAACATCGCCCATTCCACGGCCGGATGGTCGAAGAAGGCGCGCAATTGCTCTCGTCGGGTCATGGCAGCGATGTGGCGGTACGACGTCCCGAGCGCAAGGCGCTTGCGGGAAGGCGCGGCGGCACGCTAGGCGTCCCGTCGCCGAGCTAGGGGGACGTCTGTTCAATTCTGTGTGTTCGCGGGGTGGGGCCTGATGGCCGCTACCGTCGCTACCGTCGCTTATCTCGGGCTCGAAGCTCGCGCCGTGGAAGTCCAGGTTCAGCTATCGTCCGGACTGCCACGATTCACGATCGTCGGGCTGCCCGACAATGCCGTTCGGGAGAGTCGTGAGCGCGTCCGCGCCGCGCTATCGTCGATCGGTCTCGCGCTCCCGCCCAAGGTCATCACGGTCAATCTCTCGCCGGCGGATATCCCCAAGGAGGGATCGCATTACGACCTTCCGATCGCGCTGTGCCTCCTGGCGGCGATCGGAGCGACCGACGCGGAGGCGCTGTCGCATTATGTCGCGGTGGGCGAGCTATGCCTCGACGGGCGCATCACCGCATCGCCCGGAGTTTTGCTGGCGGCAATCCACGCTTCGTCCCAGGACAAGGGGCTGATCTGTCCGGCCACACAGGGCAGCGAGGCATGTTGGGCCGGCGAACTGGATGTGATCGCAGCGCCCGATCTGCTGGCGTTGCTGGCGCATCTCAAAGGCACGGCGTTGCTGTCCGCACCGGCTGCGGCTGAGGCCGAGCCGCAGGACGGCGGGCCCGACCTCGCGCAGGTTAAAGGCCAGGAAGTCGCCAAGCGCGCGCTCGAGATCGCGGCTGCGGGTGGCCACAATTTGCTGATGAGCGGGCCACCGGGCTCGGGCAAGTCGTTGCTCGCCGCTTGCCTGGCCGGAATCCTGCCTCCGCTGCAACCGTCGGAGGCGCTCGAAGTCTCGATGGTGGCCTCGGTCGCGGGCGAATTGACCGGCGGCAGAATCCGTCGCCGTCGCCCGTTTCGGTCGCCCCACCACAGCGCGTCGATGCCGGCGCTGGTCGGCGGCGGCCTTCGGGTTCGTCCGGGGGAGATCAGCCTCGCGCACCTTGGCGTGCTCTTCCTGGACGAGCTGCCGGAATTCCAGCGGCCTGTCCTGGATTCGCTCCGCCAGCCGCTCGAAACCGGCGCGGTGAGCGTGGCGCGAGCCAACACCCACGTCACTTTTCCTGCGCGCGTCCAGCTCGTAGCGGCGATGAACCCTTGCCGCTGCGGCCATCTCGGAGATCCTGCCTTGGCTTGCAGCCGCGCTCCGCGTTGCGCGGCCGACTATCAGGCGCGGGTCTCCGGCCCGCTGCTCGACCGTATTGATCTGCATGTCGAAGTGCCGGGCGTATCCGCTGCCGACCTGACCCTGCCGCCGCCGGCGGAGGGGAGTGCCGAGGTCGCGCAGCGTGTAGCGGCCGCCCGGCAAGTGCAGTCGCGGCGCTACAACGGCAATGGCGTCCGGACCAATGCCGAGGCCGACGGCGAACTTCTCGATAGCGTCGCAACGCCGGATGATCCCGGGAGGAAGCTTCTTGCGGATGCGGCTTCGGCGATGCGCCTTTCGGCTCGCGGGTTCCATCGCGTGCTTCGCGTCGCGCGAACGATCGCCGACTTGGCGGGGGCTGAGCGGGTTGGACGGATCCATGTCGCGGAAGCGCTCAGCTATCGGCGCCAGGTGCCGCGTAACTAAAAATTAATGCGGCGAATGACAGTCGCAATGTGCGTAAGTCACGGAGGTAAAAGATGTTCGTGTTCCAGTCCGCGTTAGCGACGCTCAAGAAATATGCCGAGTTCAACGGCCGTGCGTCCCGCCAGGAATTCTGGTGCTTCTTCGTCTTCGTGATCGTCGCCAACGCGATCGCTGGAATTCTCGGCTTGCTGCTCGGCTTCGGCCAGGCGCTTGCCGGCCTGATCGGTCTGCTGCTGATCGTCCCGCAGATCACCGTGGCGGTCCGCCGACTCCATGACCTCGGCAAGAGCGGCAAGGAATTGGCTGTGCCGTGCATCATGCTTGTCCTGCTGCCGGTCGCCTTTGCCTTCCGCGGGATCCTGCCGAAGATCGTCGCGCTCGGCTTCCTCGGAATTACGCTGCTGGTTTTCGCCAACCTGCTGACATTGTTCCTGAAGAAGGGCACGACTGTGCCGAATCGCTATGGGGCGGCGCCGACCGCCTTCTCCTTCGCGAACTAGGATTTAGTCCGCCTTCTCCTTCGCGAACACGGCGTTGGCGATCTGCCGCGCCGTGTCGGCGATGACGTGACCCGCATCGGCGTCCTTCGCCATGGAGAACATGAACTGGCGCGCCTCCTTGAAGGAGATGTGAGGCGGCAGCGGCGCGATCTCCGGATCGGTCTTGACCTCGAGTACAACCGGGTCTTCCGCCGACAGTGCCTCATCCCAGGCCGCGGCGAGATCATCGGGATCATCGACATAGATGCCCCTCAGTCCGATCAACTCTGCGAAGCCAGAGTAACGCACGTCGGGGATATCCTGGCTCGCGTCGTAACGCGGGTTTCCGTTCATCACCCGCTGCTCCCAGGTGACTTCGTTCAGGTCTTCGTTGTTGAACACGCAGGTCACGAGCCGTTTGTCCGGCCAGCGATCCTTATATTTGGCGACGGTGATCAGCTCGGCCATGTTGTTCATCTGCATTGCGCCGTCGCCGACGAGAGCGATCACGGGTCGGTCCGGATGAGCGAATTTGGCGCCGATCGCATAGGGAACTGCGGCGCCCATGGAGGCGAGTCCTCCGGATAGCGATGAAATCTGGCCACGCTTCACCCGATAATCGCGCGCATACCAATTGGCGCAGGATCCGCTGTCGCTGGTCACGATCGCGTTATCCGGCAGGCGAGGCGACATCTCCCAGACGACGCGCTGCGGGTTGACCGGATGGGCCTTCGTCATCGCGCGCGCTTCAAGAGCCCCCCACCAGTCTTTCAACGATTGCTCGATCTCGTCGCGCCAGCTGCGATCCTTCTCCTTCAGCAGCGGAAGCAGAATTCGCAGGGTCTCGGCCGCGTCCCCGTGCAGGTTCACCTCGCAAGGATAGCGCAGTGACAGCATTGCCGGCTCGATGTCGATCTGCACCGCCCGCGCCGCATCAGTCTTCGGCAGGAACTCGGACCACGGAAATCCACTTCCGATGATCAGGAGCGTGTCGCAGCCATTCATCAGGTCCGAGCTCGGCTTTGTCCCGAGCAGGCCGATGCAGCCGGTGACGAAAGGAAGATCGTCCGGAAGAACGCATTTGCCGAGGAGAGCCTTGCCAACGCCGGCTCCGAGCTTCTCGGCAACCTCGATCACTTCGTCGACGGCATCTTTTGCGCCAGCGCCGATCAGGATAGCGACCTTCTCGCCGGCATTGAGGACGGCGGCCGCTCTTCGAACATCCGCTTCCGCGGGCACGACGATCGGACGCGAGTATCCGGGTCCCGAGCGCGTGAAGCCGTGCTCGCGCGCTGGCGGCCTGAAGGCCTGCTCCTGCACATCCTTTGGAAGGATGATCACCGCGGGTCCGCGACGTGCGATCGCTAGACGAATCGCGCGATCGACGACATGCGGAAGCTGGGCTGGATGCGAGACCTCCTGAACATATTCGGCGACGTCGGCGAACATTCGATCGAGGTTCATCTCTTGCTGATAGCTGGCGCCCCGCACCGTCGTTTCGGCCTGCCCGCAGATCGCGAGCACCGGCATGTGATCCAGTTTTGCATCATAGAGGCCGGTGATGAGGTGTGTTGCGCCGGGGCCGCCGGTCGCCAGGCAAACTCCAAGCTCCCCCGTGAATTTGGCGTGGGCGACCGCCATGAACGCAGCCATCTCCTCGTGCCGCGGCTGGATGAAGTCGATCTCGCCATCGCGCTGGAGCGCGCCGATCACGCCATTGATGCCGTCGCCCGAGTAGCCGAAAATACGGCTGACGCCCCAGGCCTTGAGGCGATCGACGAAGAAGTCAGCGGTTTTCATGGTGGCACTCCCGGTGGGGGAACGGCCGGATAACGCAGGCATGCCTTCAATGGCTCCCGCCGCCGTTTGCAACCTCATCGAGCCGCCGCTACCTACGGCGCCGCGTGCCCCTGTGGCGGAATGGTAGACGCGCTCGACTCAAAATCGAGTTCCTTCACCGGAGTGTCCGTTCGAGTCGGACCAGGGGCACCAGCTTAACCTCCGCGCCTTGCTTGACCCTGAGCAATGGCAAGTCCCGATTGTCGCTCTAGGGAACGGTCGTAATGGTTCCTTATTGGATACTCTTCCTGGTCTTCGCTCTCGGAGCGATACAGGCCACGCGAGCAAGCGCGGCGCGAGCCTCCGCGACGCAACAGTCGATTCCATCTTCCGTACGGCCAGTTAAGTCAGTGATCGAAACGCTGCTGATGCCGGCGGCGCTTTTGACCGTGCTGATGATCGGCCTTCGCTACCAGGTTGGTGGCGATTGGTGGACTTACATGGACATATTCAAGCGCATCGAACATTCGTCGCTGATCGATGCGCTCGCGGTCCAGGAACCGGGGTTTTCCTTCGTAAACTGGATTGTTGCGCGGGCCGGCCTGGAAATCTGGGCCGTCAATCTGATTTGCGGCGGGATTTTCATCTACGGACTGTACGTCTTCGGCAAGACACAGCCCAATCCTTGGCTCGTCTTTGTCGTAGCGGTGCCTTATCTCGTGATCGGTGTCGGCATGGGCTACACGCGCCAGGCCGTAGCGATCGGTCTCTCGATGATCGGCCTGGTCGCAGTTTCGAAGGGCTCGTTGGCGCGCTTCGTCTTCTGGACCCTTCTTGCGGGGCTGTTCCACCGAAGTGCGGTGATTCTGATCCCGATCGTGCTGCTGTCCTACAGTCGCAATCGGCTCGAAGCGATCTTGATCGGTGTTGCGGCAGTCGTCCTCGGCTATTTCGTTTCGACGGGCGGCCTCGAAAAGCTCGAACGCGGATATCTCAATCAGGTCTATCAGGCCCAGGGAGCCGGCATCCGCCTGTCAATGAACCTGGTCCCCTCTGTGATTTATCTGCTCTTCGCGCGTCGGTTTACGGCCGATCCTGTGGAACGAACGACCTGGCGGACGATGGCGATCCTCGGAGTGCTGGCTTTCGCCTTCTGGTTGAGGATCGAATCGACCGTCTTGATCGACCGCCTCGCCCTGTATTTGATTCCGCTTCAGCTTTATGTCCTTGCCCGGTTTCCAACCGCCTTCGCGAGGAAAGGTCAGGCGTCGCCTGTGCTTGTTCTGGCCGTAATCGCATACTCGGCGGCGGTTGAGTTCGTCTGGCTGGTTTTCGCGAACCACTCGAAGTACTGGATTCCCTATCGCATCTACCCGCTCTTTTCGTGAAGCGTCTCATGAAAGGGGTCTCATCTAGCGTTGGGCCGGGATCATGAAGGGCATCGTTCTAGCTGGCGGAAGCGGGAGCCGGCTCTATCCGGCGACCCTGGCAGTCTCGAAGCAGCTCCTTCCGGTGTTCGACAAGCCGATGATTTACTATCCGCTGGGTGTCCTGATGCTCGCGGGTATTCGCGAGATCCTGATAATTTCCACGCCGACCGATCTGCCGCGTTTCCGTGAGCTGCTTGGGGACGGTAGCGCTTACGGCCTGACCCTAACCTATGCCGAGCAAGAACAGCCGCGAGGACTCGCCGAGGCCTTCATCATCGGCCGCGACTTTCTCGGCGACAGCCCGGCTGCCCTGATCCTCGGCGACAATATCTTTTACGGGGCGGGCCTGATCGAAATGGTTCGGGAGGCTGCCCAACAGAAGTCCGGTGCAACGGTCTTTGCTTATGCGGTCGAGGATCCGGAGCGGTACGGCGTTATCGAATTCGATCTCGAAAGCGGCCAGGCCATCTCGATTGAAGAAAAGCCTGCGCAGCCCAGGTCGATCTGGGCGGTCACCGGTCTCTATTTTTACGACAACGAGGTTGTCGAGATTGCCTCGGCTCTAACACCTTCGGCCCGGGGGGAACTCGAGATCACGGACGTCAATCGCGCTTATCTCGAACGCGGCAGCCTTCGGGTGGCTCGCCTTGGCCGGGGTTTCGCCTGGCTCGACACCGGAACGCACGACAGCCTTCACGACGCCGGGTCATTCGTCCGGACAATCGAAAAGCGTCAGGGCCTGAAGGTCATGTGCCTGGAGGAGATTGCGCTGGAGCTTGGCTATCTTGGTCCCGATGACCTGCGCCGTCGCGCAGACCTGCTCGGGGCGACCGATTATGCCGCCTATCTCCGGCGCCGCGCGAGCGAGCACGAACGTGCTTGAAACGCGGCGGCTCGGGCTCGACGGGCTGATCGAAATTCGGCCACCTCGTTTTGGCGACCAGCGCGGGTTCTTTTCCGAGGTCTGGCGGGCGGACCGGATGGCGGAAACGGGCATCGACACCCGCTTCGTGCAGGACAATCATTCGTTTTCAAGCGCGCGCGGGGTGCTTCGAGGCCTGCATTTGCAGCTTCCACCGGCGGCTCAGGACAAGCTGGTAAGGGTGACCCGCGGCTCGATATTCGACGTCGCGGTCGACGTTCGCAAGGATTCGCCGACCTTCGGCCAGTGGGCCGGCCTTGTTCTGTCTGCGGCGGAGTGGAACCAGCTTTTTGTCCCAAGGGGCTTCGCTCATGGTTTCGTGACGCTCGAAGAGAATTGCGAAGTGCTCTACAAGGCGAGTGCTTTTTACACGCCTCACCTGGAGCGCGCGGTCCGGTTCGACGATCCCGCAATCGGCATAGAATGGCCGATCGACAAGGCGGAGGTGATTGTCTCCGACAAGGATCGAGCAGCGCCTCTCCTCAGTCATCTCGAAGCGGAGCTCTGAAGTGACCGCGATCCACCGGCTGCTTGTAACGGGCGGCGCCGGGTTCATCGGCAGCGCGGTCGTTCGCCTGCTGGTCGGCAAGGGCTATGAGGTCGTCAACGTCGACAAGCTGACCTATTCTGGGAACCTGGATTCGCTGAAGGAGGTTGCCGGCGCCCCCAATTATCGGTTCCATCAAGCCGACATTTGCGACACCGACGGGGTCACTGGAATTCTGAGTTCCGAACAACCCGAAGTTATCATGCACCTCGCGGCCGAAAGCCACGTCGACCGCTCGATCGACGGTCCGGCCGCATTCATCGAAACCAACATCGTCGGGACCTTTCGGCTGCTGAATTGCGCATTGGACTATTGGCGGGGTCTGGATGCCGAACGGCGCGATCTTTTTCGCTTCCATCACATCTCGACCGACGAGGTGTTCGGCCATCTACCGCTTCACCAGGGCGTATTCACCGAAGACACGCCCTACGCGCCCTCTTCCCCTTATTCGGCGTCGAAAGCAGGCGCCGATCATCTCGTTCGCGCCTGGCACCTGACCTACGGACTTCCCGTGGTTCTTTCGAATTGTTCGAACAATTATGGGCCGTTCCATTTTCCGGAGAAACTCATCCCGCTGACCATTCTCCAGGCGCTCGAATGCAAGCCGCTTCCGGTTTACGGAAAGGGCGAGAATGTGCGGGACTGGCTTCATGTCGAGGATCATGCGCGCGCCCTTGAACTCATCGCTACGAGCGGCCGCATCGGTGAAAGCTACAACGTCGGCGGGCGCTCCGAGCGCAGCAATCTCGCTGTCGTCGAGACGATTTGCGGAATGCTGGACCAGAAGCGACCGCTCGCCGGAGGGCGCAGCTACCGCGAACTGATCGAATTTGTGAAAGATCGCCCCGGTCACGACCTGCGCTACGCCATCGATCCGTCAAAGATCGAACGCGAGCTTGGATGGCGCGCCGAAGAGACATTCGAAAGCGGGCTTGCGAAGACGATCGATTGGTACCTGGACAATGAATGGTGGTGGCGGCCCATCCGTGAGAGCCGGTACGGGGGCGAGCGGCTGGGCGTTACGCAATGAAGCTTCTGGTGGTCGGCGTTGGCGGCCAGGTGGCGCGCAGCCTCGTTGAGCGAGCTCGGGGGTCGAGTGTCGAAGTCCTGTCGATCGGTCGCCCCGACGTCGATCTCGAAATAGCGGGAGGTGCGGAACAGGCGATCCTGTCCGAAGCCCCGGACATCGTCGTCAATAGCGCCGCTTACACCGCCGTCGACGACGCAGAGGAGGAGCCCGAACGGGCATTCCGAATCAACGCCGAGGCGGCTGGGGAAATTGCCGGCGCCGCCGCCCGGGCTCAAGCGCCGATCATTCATCTTTCGACCGATTATGTGTTCGATGGCCGAGCTTCAGAACCTTATCGAGAGGATGCCGCGACGGCGCCGCTGAGCGTCTACGGACGCTCCAAGCTTGCGGGCGAGGAACGAGTCAGGGCCGCCAACCCGCACCACCTGATCATCCGGACTTCGTGGGTCTACAGCCCCTTCGGCCGCAATTTCGTCAAAACCATGCTGCGTCTCGCCGGGGAGAAAGACGAGATCGCAATCGTCGCGGATCAACGCGGCAGCCCGACGAGCGCCCTGGACATCGCGGATGCGGTGATCGGCATTCTCGACGGCGTGAAGAGCGGAGCCAGCGGCACGTTCCACTATGCCGGCCGAGGCATTTGCAGCTGGGCCGATGTTGCCGAGCAGATCTTCGCCGTTAGTCGTGCGCTTGGTGGACCGAACGCCGCCGTGCGCAGGATCTCGACGTCCGACTATCCAACGCGCGCGGTCCGGCCGGCCTTCTCGGCGCTGGACTCGGGTCATTTTGAAGCAGAGTTCGGAATAGGCGCTCGCGAATGGCGCAATGGCGTAGCCGAGGTCGTCGAGCGCCTGATTGGGGCTTCGTGACCCAAGGCATTTTGTACATCAGCTATGACGGAATGCTCGAGCCGCTCGGCCAGAGCCAGGTGCTCACTTATCTCGAACGACTCTCGAGCGGGCGCGAAATTCATCTCCTGAGCTTCGAAAAAGCGGCCGATTGGAGTGATCGCGAGCGACGCCAGGTTATCGAACGCCGAACGGCCGCTTCGGGAATTCATTGGCATCCGCTGCGCTATCACAAGAGCCCGTCCGCCGCCGCGACGGCGTACGATGTGTCGGTGGGGATCGTCCGGGCGATCTCGCTGGTCTTCAGGCATCGATTGTCAGTCGTCCACGCACGAAGCTATGTTCCGTCATTGATCGCTCTGGCCGTGAAGCGTGCGACGGGGGCGAAATTCCTGTTCGACATGCGCGGGTTCTGGGCGAACGAGCGCGTGGACGGCGGACTTTGGCCGGAGAACGGCTTTTTATACCGGACGGCAAAGCGCTTCGAAGCGCGTTTCCTTCGTGCTGCAAATTATGTCGTCACGCTCACTCACGCCTCACAGAGCGAGATCCGCCGTTTTGGCTATCTTGCCGGGCGAGTCCCCCCCATCACAGTGATTCCGACTTGCGCCGATCTTGAACGATTCACGATCCAGGGTCCGCCTCAACGGGAACCCTTCGTGCTGGGTTATGTGGGATCGGTCGGAACCTGGTACCTGCTCGACGACATGCTGCGCTTCTATCGCGAGTTGCGGCTGCAGCGGCCTGGCGCACGTTTATTGATCGCCAACCGGGGCGAGCAACCCTTGGTTCGCACCCGCCTCGCTGCGCTTGGGATCGACCAGCCGGACGTCGAAATCACGGCTGCCAATCACCAGGGGATGCCTGGTCTCATTGCCCGAATGACGGCCGGCATGGCACTGATCAAGCCATGCTTCTCCAAGATTGCGAGTGCTCCCACGAAACTCGCCGAATATCTCGGTTGCGGAGTGCCCTGTGTCGGAAACGTTGGCGTTGGAGACATGGAGGAGATCCTGCGAGGCCGGGAGGTCGGCGTAGCGCTCGACAACATGTCGGAAGCCGCTATCCGGGAGGGGGTCGGCCAGCTTCTCCAACTCGCCAGCCAGGCCGACCTCCAGCGCCGTTGCAGAATGGTTGCGGAGGAACTGTTTTCCGTCGATGCGGCTGTAGCCAGTTATGACTCAATTTATCGCCAGCTCGACCCTGCCTGATCGATGACGAAACGGCCGGCCTCGAACATCGACGCAGCGACCGTCGCGGGCTTCGGAAGCGAGTGGACGGCTTATGATCAAACGCAGCTCGACCGAAGCGAGCTGAGGGAATGGTTCGACGCCTATTTCGCGATATTCCCGTTCGCGGAGCTGCCGCCGAATGCGGAGGGCTTCGATCTGGGCTGTGGGTCGGGACGA
This sequence comes from Sphingomicrobium sp., assembly GCA_035536015.1. Classification (GTDB taxonomy): domain Bacteria; phylum Pseudomonadota; class Alphaproteobacteria; order Sphingomonadales; family Sphingomonadaceae; genus Sphingomicrobium. The sequence continues at coordinate 3,568 of DATLOY010000013.1, read as the reverse complement.
TGGGCGGCAGAGATGGCAGACCGTGTGGGCCGCTTGCACTGCATCGACCCGTCGCCAGAGGCACTGGCGGTCGCCAGGCGCCGCTTGTCGGACGCGCCATGCGTCCAGTTCCATCTGGCGAGCGTGGATCAGATCCCGCTGGCGGATTCGAGTCAGGACTTTGGCTATAGCCTTGGCGTCCTCCACCATGTCCCGGACCCATTTGCCGCGCTTCGGGATTGCGTCGTAAAGCTTCGCAAGGGCGCGCCGTTCCTCCTTTATCTCTACTATAGCTTCGACAATCGTCCCGCGTGGTACCGGGGGCTCTGGAGGCTTAGCGACTTTGGCAGGCGGTTGATTTCCAGGGCACCCTTCCGCTTGAGGAAATGGTCAACCACTTTGGTCGCGGCCGCCGTTTACTGGCCCATGGCGCGAGCCGCCTCGATTGGCGAGAAATTGGGAGCGAACGTTTCGAACGTGCCTCTCAACGCATATCGCAACTCCAGCTTCTATACGATGCGAACGGACGCGCTCGATCGTTTGGGAACGCGGTTGGAACATCGCTTCTCGAGGCGCGAAATCCAGCAAATGATGGAGGACGCGGGCCTGACCGACATTCGCTTCCATGAGGGAGTGCCCTATTGGACCGCGTGCGGGAAGCGTTCGGCCTGAGCTCATGAAAGTCCTGGCTCTGACGAAGTACGGCACGCTTGCCGCGAGTACGCGCCAGCGCTTCCTGCAATATGAGCCGGCTTTCGAAGAGGCCGGAATCGAGCTGGAATGTTCGCCGCTTCTCGACAACGATTATCTCGCCGACGTTCTCGCGGGGAGGCCGCCCTCGGCTGGGAGCATAATCCGCGCCTATCGGCGGCGCTGGCTCTCGATCAGGGATGCGCGCAGCGCCGACGTCATCTGGCTGCATTGCGAGTTCCTGCCTTACTGGCCTGCTGTCGCTGAGACCATCGCGGCGAGAATGACGGCTCGGCCAATCGTCTTCGATTTCGACGACGCCATTTTCCACATGTACGATGAGAACAGCTCGTTGCCGGTGCGCTTGTTGTTGCGGGACAAGCTGGTGCCACTGCTCAGGCGCGTGCGCGCCTGCACATGCGGCAATGCATACCTCCGGGATTACGCCGCCGCTTACTGCGCCAATTCGATCGTCGTTCCGACCGTCGTGGATACCGATAAGTACAAGCCAGCCGAAAGGCGCGACGACCGCCGCGGCGTGGTCATCGGCTGGATCGGATCCCCGTCGACATGGCGGAACGTGCAGCCAATGTTGCCGATGCTTCGGGAAGTATGCGCCGAGACTGGCGCCACACTGCTCGCCGTGGGCGCCGGGGCCGCCGCGCGGGGCGATCATTTTCCCGGCCTCGAACTTCGCGATTGGGGTGAGGATAGCGAGATCGGGGACGTGCAGAGCATGGATCTCGGGATCATGCCGTTGATCGATCGTCCGTTCGAGCGTGGCAAGAGTGGCTACAAGCTCATACAATATATGGCTTGCGGACTGCCGGTCGTCGCTTCACCCGTTGGGGTGAACAGCGAAATCGTTGAGGAAGGCGAGAACGGATTCCTGGCGAGCAACGAGCAAGAGTGGCGGACCGCACTCGTCAAGCTTCTGAGCAACGAGGATTTGCGGAAACGACTGGGCCAAAAGGGCAGGGCGCGCGTCGAACGGCATTACTCGCTGTCGAGCCAGGCGCCACGCCTCATCCAACTGTTCAAGTCCGTCGCGTAGATTCGGATCAGCACTTCAGATTGGCACGGATGAATTCGGCCGTGCGGTCGATCCCCTCTTCAATGGAAATCAGCTCGCGCCCCAGGGCTTGGCGCATCTTGCCATTGTCGGGGACGCGCCGGCGCATATCCCCTTCTTTCAGAGCGGGTTTGTGGACGACTTTGGATTTCGATCCCAGGCGTTCAATCACGAGGTTCGCGAGCTCGAGTACCGAAACTTCGCGGTCGGACCCGACATTCACCGTATCGTTGATGTGCAGGTCTTCATCCAGGCACTGGATCTGGAAGGCGACATTGTCGTCAACATAACAGAAGGTGCGCGACTGATCCCCCTCCCCGTAGACGGTGATGTCCTCGCCTTTCAGCGCCTGGGTAATGAAACGCGAGACCACGAAGTCCGTACTCTGCAAGGGCCCATAGGTATTGAAGAAGCGGAATACCGTATAGGGGAGTCCGAATTCGCGCTCGAAAGTCTTCATGAAAATCTCACCGAGGTTCTTCACGACGGCATAAGGCAGGCGCGAATTGAGCGGCGTGGAATCCTCTTTCTGCGGGAACTCGACAGGCTCGCCGTAGACCTCCGACGAGGAGGAATAAAAGACGCGCTGGACGTTGAGGCCCTTGCACAGGGTGAGGACGTTCCGGATCCCCGAAATGTCGTCGAGCACCATCATAGGATTGCGCGTTGTCCGCTCGACGCCGACCGTGGCCGCGTAATGAAACACGAAGTCCGGACGAAAGCCGAAGAACACCGGCGCGATATCCGCATAATCGTTGACGTCGGCGCGGATGAACGAAAAGCCGCGCCCCGACGGAGGCAGCTTTTCCACCGTCCCAGTTTGAAGATTATCGACGACCAGGACCTCGCTGCCGCCGCGACGCACGAGCTCGCGGGCGAGGCTGCCGCCGACGTTCCCGGCGCCGCCGGTGATCAATATTCGCCTGGAGCTACTCATGGACGGGGCGACCTCTTCCAACGCCTACGCGAAACTGACAGTTTGACAAGTTAGCGGCGCCGCATCGTGTAGTAGCGGATGAGGCCGAGTGGGATCAGCGGGAGCCAGAGGGTACGGCCGGCAAGGCTCTCGACCTCATGATACTGACGACGAAGCGATTTGCCGGACGCCAGCGCGACGGCAATGTACGCCGACGTTACCGCGACAAACAATTTCGGATTTCTCCAGAAGTGCCGCATGGAATATTTTGGCCAGGCGAGAAGGCCGTAGGCCGTGCCTGCATAGTTTTTCACTTCGCCCAGACGGTTCGACAGATGGTCTTCCCTGCGGTCGGTCCACGGTTGAATCAGTATCTCATTTACGAACTTCGTCTTGTACTTCGTCGTGTAGCCGTGGATGTGATAGCTTTCGGGGACGTAGACGCGCTCGACGTCTTCGGGGAACGGGAATTCCCGAAGCACATCGAGCCTGTTGAGCCCGCCTTTATCTCCGAGCTTTCGGTGGCGCAGGAGAACTCCAACAACGTCGTCGCGGAAATCGTCGGGCCAGAATTCATCGCCGATCAACTCGCCGTGCTGGTCCTGGGCGAGGCACATGATGCCGGCATATTCCGTGCGTTCGCCGGCTAGGATGTCATTGAAATGAAACAGCATTCTCTCCAGACATTGCGGCAGGACCTCATCATCGGAGTCGATCGAGCAATAGAGATCGCCGCGGGCCAATCCGGCGAAGGCATTATAGGCCGTGTGCTTCCCCCTGTTGGTCTGCCAATAGTACCTGACGTCGAAATCTGAATTCTGAGCGAACTGCTCCACGACCTCGCGCGTGTTATCGGACGATCCATCGTCGATGATCACCCACTCGAAATTCTTGACCGTCTGCTGCCGAAG
>DATLOY010000012.1:0-20823 GCA_035536015.1 Sphingomicrobium sp. | reverse complement strand
CACCGCGGGCAGGATGATGTCGATGATCCACCATTGGGCTACGTCCATTTCGTTCTCCTCCCGCGGGAACCGTCCTCTGTCTATGTCTATATAGCTATCGATGGCGCGATTGGGTTCCTGGATCGAGTCCCACCCCGAGGGCATCTACGTTCGTCCGGCGGACGCGTGGATCGATCCCTCACAGCCCAAGCCGAAGGCGCTGATTACACACGGTCATTCGGACCATGCGCGCGGGGGGCACGGCGCAGTCCTGGCGACACCCGAGACGCTGGCGATCATGGAAGTTCGCTGCGGGCCGCAGAACGGACAGGCCGCGGCCTATGACGAGATAGTTCCCATGGACGGCGTCGATGTGCGGTTTGTTCCCGCCGGCCATGTGCTCGGCTCGGCTCAAATCGTGCTCGAACATAAGGGCGAACGAGTCGTGGTTTCGGGCGATTACAAGCGGCGGCCGGACCCGACCTGCGCCTGCTTCGTCGCGGTGCCGTGTGACATCTTCATTACCGAGGCGACGTTCGGTCTGCCGGTATTTCGTCATCCTGAGACGGGGAGCGAGATTGACCGTTTATTGCATCGCTTGCATTCGGATCCGTCACGCTGTGTCCTCGTAGGCGCTTATGCCTTGGGCAAGGCGCAGCGGATCATCACCGAGCTGCGCGAACGGGGACATGAACAGCCAATCTATTTCCACGGCGCAATCGAGCGGCTGAACCAGCTCTACGAGAGCTTTGGAGTTCCGCTCGGCGAGCTTCGCCATGCTGGAGGCGCCACAAAGCAGGAGATGGCTGGCCATATCGTGATCGCCCCGCCCGGGGCGCTCAACGATCGCTGGTCGCGGCGGCTGCCCGATCCGGTGACGGCGATGGCTTCGGGCTGGATGCGCATTCGTCAGAGGGCGCGGCAGCGAAACGTCGAGCTTCCGTTGATCATCTCGGACCATGCGGACTGGGACGAGCTCACCACGACGATTCGTGAGCTCGAGCCCGCAGAAGTGTGGATCACGCATGGGCGCGAGGAAGCGCTCAAGCATTGGTGCCTGACGCATCAGATCAAGGCGTGTGAGCTGAACCTCGTCGGTTACGAGGACGAGGACGATTAGGGATAAACGGCGGAAAGGCCGGCCACCTCCGCGATATCGCGAAGCGCTGCCTTGGCCTGCTCCCGGTCGATCACGAGCGATGCCGTCTGAGTTACCAGATCGACGAGTGCGAGATCGCGTACCGTCGGCTCGCGCGGCTCCTTATGGTACATTGCGAAAGTTCCGAGCACGCGGCCGCCGGCGGTCAGGATCGGAGTCGACCAGCAGGCGCGCAAGCCATGCGGCAAAGCGACTGCTTTGAAGTCCACCCAAAGCGGGTCGTTCTCAATGTCCGCGACGAATACCGGCATGCCCGTATAGGCGGCCGTGCCGCATGAGCCGACGCACGGTCCAATCTCGGCACCGTCGATCGCCTCGTTATAGGCAGTCGGGAGGCTCGGCGCGGCCCCGTGGCGAAGGTGGATCCCGTCGGCGTCGAGCAGCAGGATGGACCCGAGAACACCCGTGCTCGATGTGGCCTCGACGATTCTGATCAGCTCGCCCAGGGTTTCTTCCAGCGGACTGTCGCTGACCGCGAGCTCGAGCACCTTGTTGTGGGCCTTGCGCAAGGTTTCGCTACGCTGGTCGCCCGTGACGTTGTGGCCTTGGACGAAGATCAGCTCCTGTTCCGCCCCCGGAAGCGGCTGGAAGACGATGTCGACGAGGATTTCTTCGAGTGCTCCGTGCGCGCGTGCGACGCGGATGGCCAAAGCATGCTGGACGAACGCCTCGTTCGAAAGCGCGACGCTGTCCAGCGTGTCGATGAGTCCTTGCTCGGCGAGCTCGGGCAAGGCCTCGGCGAATGTCTTGCCGATCAGGTCGCGGTCGCCGACGAGCTCCGCAAATGCGTGGTTGGCCAGCAGGATCTTGTGATCTCGGCCTTCGAGCAGCGCCATGAATCCGGGGGCATGCCCGAACATGATCTCGAGCCGTTCGCGCTCGCCAATCTCCGCAGCAAGCCGGTTCAGCATCGCGCTGTCATACAACAACGCCGCGGAGTCGTCACCGGAGTGACTTAATGCACGGCCTCGACGCGTTTCACGCCTGATTTCGCCAGCTGGTCGTCGATTTGCGCGACCAGGCGATCGAGGCCCGCCTGGTCCGCCGCTTCTGCCCGGCCAACGAGCACGTCCTGGGTGTTCGACGCGCGCAAGAGCCACCAGCCGTCCTCGGTGCTGACCCGGACGCCGTCCGTAGCGTCCACCCTTGCGCCATCTCCGGCGAGTCGGTGGCGAACTTCGTCGACGATCGCGAATTTCCGGGGCTCGTCGACCTGGAAACGCATCTCCGGCGTCGCGACCGATTTGGGCATCGCATCCATGATCTCGGTCAGGCTCTTGCCGCTTTGCGAAACCGCCTCGATCAGCCGCACCGCCGCATAGAGCGCGTCGTCAAAGCCGTACCAGCGTTGCTTGAAGAAGATGTGACCGCTCATTTCCCCGGCGAGAGGGGCGCCCGTTTCCTTCATCTTCGACTTGATGAGGCTGTGTCCGGTCTTCCACATCAACGGCTTGCCGCCGAGCCTGGCGACGCCGTCGAACAGGATCTGGCTCGCTTTCACGTCGGCAATGATCGTCGCGCCCGGCTCATCCCGAAGGACGGCCTCGGCGAGGATCATCAGAAGCTGGTCGCCCCAGATTACGCGGCCCTTGCCATCAACTGCGCCGATCCGGTCGCCGTCGCCGTCGAAGGCAATGCCGAAATCGAGTCCCTTGTCGGCGACGAGCCTTTTCAGGTCGGCAAGGTTGGCTTCGACCGTCGGGTCGGGATGATGGTTCGGGAAATGCCCGTCGACGTGCGTGAAGATCGAATAATGCTGGCCGGGAAGCCTTTCGACCAGCATGTCGAGGATCGGTCCGGCCGCTCCGTTTCCGGCGTCCCAGCCGACGCGGAAGGGTTTGGCGGAAAAGTCCTTCAGCAGGCGATCGACATAGGCGCCGCGGATGTCGACTTCTTCGACGCTGCCATTGCCATCGCTCCAGTCGCCTGCCGCCGAGCGCTCCCCGAGGTCCTGGATCTCCTCGCCGAACACCGACCGGCCCTTCAACAGCAATTTGAAGCCGTTGTACTCGGCCGGATTGTGGCTCCCGGTAACCTGGATTCCGCCGTCGACGTCGAGATAATGGGTCGCGAAATAGAGCATGGGGGAGGGACCCATGCCGACTAGAACCACGTTGACGCCGCTCGAGGTGAGACCATCGATCAGGGCCGCTTCGAGCATCCCCGAATGCGTGCGGCCGTCGCGGCCAACCGCAATGGTGCGAGCGCCTTCGTCGAGAGCCTTGGACGCAAAAGTGCGGCCGAGGGCATGAGCGTCCGCCTCGGTGAGCGTGCCGCCGACGATACCGCGAATATCATATTCGCGGAGGATAGTTGGGTTGAACTTATGAACCATTGCGCCGCCGAATAGCGGCGCTCGATCAGTTCATCCAGCCGCCGCGAGCGGTTCCACCGCTCCCGGCTCCGGAATGCCCAGGCCGGCGATCATCTCGCGGAGTTCCTGTCGGGCCGTGATGTGGGCGATTCCGACTTCGCCGAGCTGCTGGAGATCGAGCAATGTCAGGCCCTTGGGGAACAGCTCACGGTAGATGACGCGTTCGCCGAGGCCGGGGATCACCCGGAAGCCCACGCGTCTGGCCAGCTCGTCGAGCGCCGCGCCGACGCGGCGGAGATTGTGCGATTCGATATGCTGCAGGCGGTTCCTGAGGACGACCCAGTCGACGCCCTTGCCCGTTTGCTTCGCGCGCTGCGTGCGGCTGTTCCAGATCAGCTCGGCGTAGAAGCTCGGCCGGGTCACCTTGTAATTCTCGGGATGGACCTGGCCGATGAGGTCGAGGTCGACAAAACTGTCGTTCATCGGTGTCACGAGCGTGTCGGCACGAAGGATCGCCGTCCGGGCGATCGCGTCGTCGCGGCCGGGTGTATCGACGACGATTACATCGACTTCTTCGGACATCCGCTCGACCGCGGCAGCGAAGCCGCTTTCGCTATGGTCCTCGAGCACTTCATAATTCGCCCGCGGCAGTTCTTGCTCGAGCCGGCGCATCGTCGCGTCACGATTTTCGAGATAGCGGGTCATCGTCCGCTGCCGGCTGTCGAGGTCGAGCGCTCCGACCCGATGGCCCGACGCAGCGAGAGCGATGGCCGTATGCACTGCCGTCGTGGACTTGCCGGTACCGCCCTTTTCGTTGGCGAAGACGATGAAATGCGGTTGCGTCATGCTTGATCTTTTTCCCCGCGGCACCGAAACGCCGCCCCGTTAACAGATTAACTGAGGCACCCCCCGCGTGCAAACCGTTCGCAGCAGTGAAGAATTGGCACGCGCAGTGGCGGAATTACGCCAATCCGGCACGCTTGCGCTGGTTCCAACGATGGGTGCGTTGCACGCCGGACACATAGCGCTGATCGATGAAGCGAAACGCCGAGCCGAAAGGGTCGTCGCGACGATCTTCGTCAATCCGACCCAGTTCAACGACAAGGACGATCTCGCCCGCTATCCACGGCAGGAGCCCGAGGATGTCGCGAAGCTCAAGGCAGCCGGGTGCGACCTGCTGTGGACGCCCTCCGTGGACGACATCTATCCGGCCGGCTTTGCGACGTCCGTTCACGTCTCCGGCATTTCCGACCGCTGGGAAGGCGAGCATCGCCCCGGCCATTTCGACGGCGTCGCTACCGTGGTCGCCAAGCTCTTGCTGTCGGTGCATCCGGATATCGCCTTTTTCGGAGAGAAGGATTTTCAGCAGCTTGCGGTGATCAGACGAATGGCGACCGACCTCAACCTCGGCGTCGAAATCGCAGGAGTTTCGACCGTGCGCGATCCGGACGGCCTGGCGCTTTCATCTCGAAATGCACTGCTCAGCCCGTCCGATCGTGAAAAGGCGGGCGGCCTTTTGTCGACACTCGCGGATCTGGGAGGTGCGATCACGCGTGGCGCCACTGTCGGTCCGGCAATCGAAAGAGCGATCGAAAATTTAATCCGGAATGGATTCGAGCCGGTCGACTATGTCGCCTACGTCGATGGCGGAACGCTCGAGCCCCTTGACGAATATCAAGAGGGAGGGCGGCTGATCGCGGCAGCATTTTTGGGCGGCGTCCGGCTCATCGATAATATTTCGGTTTGAACATGGTTGAACGGCGTTAACCATTTATTTGCGATCCACTGGTGAATTGCCCTGCAACGGAGCGACAGGGGAAATCACATGGGTGCCATTAGTCAGAAGAGTGCGGAGTTCCTGATCCGGAGCCGGCTTGCCGATGCCGAAGCCGGCAACGTCGATGCATTGTTCGAGCTCGGAATTGCTTATTCGACCGGCCGCGGCGGAGTGACCGTCGACCTGATCGAGGCGCACAAATGGTTCAATCTCGCGGCCTTGTCGGGCTGCACTCGCGGACAACAGTGTCGCGCCGAGATCTCGGTCGAGATGACTGCTCGCGAGATCGCGGAGGCGCAACGCCAGGCGCGCGCATGGCTCGCCGCAACGGGCTACCAGCGCCGCGCCGCCTAACTCCTATCTGACAAGTATCGTCTGCGTCCGGGGCGGACCCGGCCGCTCCTTGCCCCAGCTCAACGTGCTGAGCTGAGCAGCGGGCACACCCATCAAAACCAAGAAGCTTCGGACTTCTTCCGCGCGCCGAGCCCCGATCGCCAGCGCGTGATCGCGGGTGTCGCTGAGGTCGGCATGACCTTCGATCCGGACCACCACCTCGGGATGCTGCAGCAGCCACTGCGCTTGCGCGCCCAGGGTTTGCCTGGCCTGCGGGCTCAGGACAGCGCTGTCGCCAGCGAAATAAACGAGGTCGCTTCCCGAACGCGCGAGGAAATCGGCACGAAGAGCGTCGATCCCGACAATGATCGGGATCTGCGGCATCGGCTGGCGCTTCCGCAGGCCCGGTAGCTGCGCCGAGGCGCTGCCGGCGAAAAGGGCGAGGACGATGAGCAGGACCGCGCGGCGCATCAGTCGAGCACTCCCGACCAGTCCGGATCCGAGGCGTCCTGCGGCGTCGTGACCTTCTGCGGCTCTCCTCCGGACGTGCCCACGCGGTAAAGGCCCGAACGTCCCGCCGCGTCCGTCCGCTGGAAGACCAGGGCCTTGCCGCTGGGAGCCCAGCTCGGCCCTTCGTCGGAGGGGCCGCTCGTCAGCACATGCTCTTCGCTACCGCCAGGCTTGATCACCCCGATCTGGCGGCCGCCTCCGCGGCGAGTGAAGGCGATCAACTCGCCGGTCGGACTCCATACTGGCGATTCATAATATCCGCCGCCGAAGGTGATCCGCCGCTGCACCGATCCGTCGGCATTCATCACGTAAAGCTGTGGTGTGCCCGAACGGTCGCTTTCGAACACGATCTGGCTTCCGTCGGGGGAGAAGCTGGGGCTTGTGTCGATGCCCGGGGCGGTCGTCAGCCGTCGAGCAGGACCGCCGTTCGCATCGGCCACATAGATGTCGCTGTTCGAACCGCTCATCATCGCAAAGGCGATCTGCCGGCCGTCGGGTGAGAAGCGCGGCGCGAAGCTCATCGCATCGCCCTGAACGAGCGCACGCGGCTGGCCGGAAGCAATGCTCGCGACCATCACGTGCGGCGTGGTCCCGGCGAAGCTGACAAAGGCGACCCGATCGCCCTTTGGTGAGATGCGCGGTGTGAGGACGATCGATTCGCCGGCGGTCAGATAGCTGTGGTTGAAGCCGTCGCTATCCATCAGCGCGATCCGCTTGATCCGTTTCTCGCGGGAGCCGGTCTCCGCGACATAAGCAATACGGGTGTCGAACATTCCGGGCGCGCCGGTGATGCTCTGGTAGGCGAGGCCGGAGCATTTGTGTGCGGCTCGCCGCCATTCGCCCGCAGGAACGACGAAGCCGGTGCGGCCGAGCTCGCGGCCCTTTTCAACGTCATAGACATAGCAGCCGACGGTGAGCCGCCCATCGGTTCGCGACCTTACGAAACCGGTGAGCAAGGCCTTCGCCCGCGATTTCCAGCGCGAGAATGTCGGAGCGGTCACCTCCGGGTAGGAATAGAAGTCTTTCTGATCGGGTCCGACGGGGAAGAGCTCCGACGTTGCGCGCAAATCGGACGCGATGAGTTGGCTTGCCTGCCAGGCGACTGCCGCGGCATCGCCCCCCTGATCGGGCGTAGCGAGCGGCGGGATTCCGATCACCGTCGAGGGCTCGTCCGCAAAACCGGCGGTGGAAAGGGTGAGGCCGATCAGGAAGAGCGGCGCGAGTTTCAAGATCATGCTGGTTTCGCGATTTCCCTGAACTTCTCGACCCATGATGGCGGATGCCGCCGCGGCTTTCCTTGTCCATCGAGGAAGGCCGCAGTCACGCGCGCATCGGTGAGTTGTTCTTCGCGCCGCATGACTCGTTGATGAATCAGCACCGAAGAGGCGCGGACGTCTTCGACGGTGCTGATGACACGGATGTCGTCGCCGAGGCGCGCTGGCCTCCTGTAGCGGATGTCGACTTCGACAACGGCATAAGCGCTTCCGCTGGCTGCGAGCTCCGAAGCCTGGTCGATCCCGACAGCGCGGATCATGTCGGAGCGCGCGCGCTCCATGAACTTCAGATAATTGGCGTAATAGACGATGCCGTACGCGTCCGTGTCCTCGAAATAGACGCTGAGCGCGAAGTGATGTTCCGGGCCGATGAAACCGCCGCGATAGGGTTGGTCGAGGTCGGTCACTGTTTGCGGCCGACCTCTTCGACCTGGCGGATCAAATCCCCCTGCGCTTCGGCCACGTCGGCGAGGTGCATGCCCCAGCCCGGAAGGAACATGCCGAGCATCCCGACTTCGCCGCCAATGTGATCGGTCCACTTCTCGCCGGCCTTGCTGTTGGTGTGGATCCAGAGGTAGCCGCGCTGCCCGTCGTTGATGCACTTTCCCGACACCAGGCCTTCGGTGCGGAGATAAGGGGTGGGAGGAGCGCCTTCGCTCGACCATTGAATCGGGCCGCCCGGGACCGGGTAAGACGAATGTGCGTACCAATAACTGTCCAGCTTGACCCAGTCGCGCGAGCCCGGGCGCGCCGGGTTCACGCACCCGACGGTCATCCCCGCTTTGTCTGCAACACCGAACAGTGCGTTGCGTGGAGGCACGTTCTTCTCGCGGAAGCTGGTCCAGGTCATGACGCAGCCGGTTTCGCCTTCGCGGCTGCAGAGCGGCGTCTTCTTGAATGTCCCGCCCACCAGCCTGCCCTGAGGGACCAAGACATCGAAGCCGGGGATGATCGCGAGTTTCATCCGGCCGGCGATCGCGGGCTTGTTTTCGATCTCCCGGGCAATCAGCTGCTGCAGCATCAGGCTTCCCTGGCTGTGCCCGATCAGGACGAAGGGACGACCTTGATTGCGCGTCGCGAGATAATTGCGCCAGGCGGCGAGAACGTCGCGATACGCAATCGCCGCGGCCTGGCTGATGTCGCCGCCAGCCGCATAGGCCGCGACCGCCGCGACGGTCATCTGCCGGTAGATCGGCGCGTACGTCCGGCACACCGATGCGAATCGCGCGAATTGCGCCTCGGTTGCGATCTTCTCTTCCCGGCCGGGGTTCAGATCGCTGTTCATCGCCTGGTCGTTCGAAACCGTGGGATAGACGTAGAAGCAATCGAGCGGCGGGTCTTTAGCGACTTCGCTCTTCCCGTTCGACCCGTAACCATTCGCACTGAGCGCCGTTGTTGCGAGGGGGGTCGAACATATGTCCGCTCGACCAGGCAGGCAGAGCCAGGTCGAATCGTTCGTGTAATTGGGCGCCCTGGGGGCTGCGGGTTGGGCCGGAGCGGGCGCGGCCGCGATCAACGCGAGCGCGGTCACCAGTGCAATACGCATCACTTCGACGTCGCTCCCTGGTCGAACAATCCCGCCTGACCGCCCTGAGGCTGCGGCAATCCGAGGTGCGAATAGCCACGGCCGTTCAAGCAGCGACCTCGTGCCGTGCGGGCGATGAGGCCCAGCTGAATGAGGAACGGCTCGATCACGTCTTCGATCGTGTCGCGCGGTTCGCTGAGGCCTGCGGCGAGCGTCTCCACGCCGACCGGTCCACCGCCGTAGAGGTCGGCGATCATCGTCAGGTAGCGCCGGTCCATCGCGTCGAGGCCGAGCGCATCGATCTCGAGCCGCGAGAGTGCTTTATCGGCGACCTCGGCATCGATCGAGTCCGATCCGGCGGCATGAGCGAAGTCGCGCACCCGGCGGAGCAAGCGGCCCGCGATTCGCGGAGTGCCACGCGAACGACGGGCAATCTCGCGGCCACCGTCTTCGGCAAGTTCGACGCCCAGCAGGCGGGCGGCGCGGCGAACGACCTGTTCCAATTCCTCGACGGTGTAGAAATTGAGCCGGACGGGGATTCCGAACCGATCGCGCAATGGGGTGGTCAGCAACCCCTGTCGCGTCGTCGCCCCGATCAAGGTGAAGCGCGGAAGCTCGATACGGACGGAACGCGCGGAGGGGCCTTCGCCAATCATCAGGTCTAGCGCGCGGTCTTCCATCGCGGGATAGAGCACTTCCTCGACGGCGGGATTCAGCCGGTGGATTTCGTCGATGAAAAGGACGTCGCCGTCCTCAAGATTGGTGAGCAAGGCCGCGAGGTCGCCCGACTTGGCGATCACCGGACCCGACGTGGCGCGGAAGCCGACTCCCATCTCGCGCGCGAGGATGCCGGCGAGCGTCGTCTTGCCGAGCCCAGGCGGGCCATGGAGGAGGACGTGGTCGAGTGCCTCGCCGCGACTCTTCGCCGCCTGGACGAATACTCGCAAATTCTCGCGCGCGGCCTGCTGACCGATGAATTCGTCGAGGCTCTTCGGCCGTAGCGCCGCATCCGCGTCTTCCGCGGTGCGCTCTGGCGTGGTGATGCGGGCCGGGTCCGTTGCCATCCCGCGTTGATTCGCAGATGCATGGCTCAACGACAAGCAGGGGGATCAAATGGAACTGGATCGGCGAACGATGATGGCGGGTGCCGCCGCGATGCTGACGGCCGGACCGGCGCTCGCGAAAAAGCCGGCGGCGCCGAACTGGTACCGGCAGGCGGTTGTGATCGACGGTCTTGGCGGCATTGGAGACCCTTATTCGCCGGACGACCAATTGCGGCTGAGCGACCGGGCTTGGGCTGAGATGGTGGCGACGGGGATTACAGTCGTTCGCGACACGGTGATGCCGGTCGGCAACGTGACCGATCCATGGGGCGACTATCAGAAAGCTGTCGCCGGAATGCACAACATCATCGAGGCCAATCCCGAGCGGCTGGTCCTTGCGCGGAGCGCGGCTGACCTCGTGAAGGCCAAGAAGGACAGGAAAGTCGCGATGGTCATCGGCACGCAGGACACGGCGATGGTCGGCCCTGACCTCGACCGCCTCGCCCAAATGAGGAAGGATGGGGTCCTGACGGTCCAGCTGACTTATAATAACGGCAATCTTTCGGGCGACGGCTCACTCGAACCGCGCAACGGCGGTCTCACCAAGCTCGGCAAGGCGACGATCGAGCGAATCGAGGCGGAAAAGCAGCTTCTCGACCTCTCGCACGGCGGCGCTCGCACGATCGCCGAGGCCGCGGCCTTCGCGAAACGCCCTCTGGTGATCAGTCACACCGGCGCCCGGGCGCTGACCGACCATCCGCGCAATGTTGATGACGCGACGATCAAGGCCGTGGCGGACAAGGGCGGTGTCGTCGGCGCTTATTTCATGCCGTTCCTGACACTCGACAGCCATCCGAAGGGCGCGGACGTGATCGCGCATGTCGAACATATCGCCAATGTCGCGGGTGAGGATCACGTCGGCATAGGCACGGACAATGGACCGCTGCCGACGCCGCTCGACGAGGAGTCGAAGGAGAAGCTCAAGAAATGGCAACTGGACCGGATCAAGGCCGGGATCGCGGCCCCCGGAGAGGCGGTTGGAGTCTATCCGCTGGTTGAGGATTACAACACGGTCGACCGGTATGAGCGGTTCGCCAATGATCTCGCCCGGCGCGGCTGGAGCCAGAGCCGGCTGGAGAAACTGATGGGTGCCAATTTCCTCCGGGTCTATCGCGAGGCCTGGGGCGGCTGAAGCCTAGTCGGTGTGCTCGATGCCGTTCCCGACGATGTCGACCCAGTCGTGCTTGCGTTTCTCCCAGACCGAGTAGCTCGGTCTGGCGAAATAGGGGTCGTCGAACGCGCCCACGGGAATCGCGATCAGGCCGTCGAACTTGCCGTCGATCTCGTAATGCACGTCGGATCCGCACTCAGGGCAAAAATGGAAGGTCGCGCTGTTGCCGCTGTCGGCGATCTTGACGAAAGTCCTGGATCGCCCTTCGATCTTCACCTGCGCCGAGGGCCAGCGCGCCTGAACCGCGAAGGCGCTGCCCGAACGCTTCTTGCAATTGAGGCAATGGCAGACGGAGACGCGTACCGGCTCGCCGGTTGCTGTCGCCTTTAACTGGCCGCAGCGGCAGGAGGCAGTGCGATCGGTCATTTGGCGGCCTTCCGAAGGGCGAGGCGGACCAGAGCGTCGAGGCCCGCCTCCACGCCGAGCTCGTCCTGGGCGGCATTGACGGCGGCGCTTGCTTCGGCAGGCTTGAACCCAAGGTTCGCGAGAGCTGAGAGTGCGTCGGCCGCGGCTCCGGCTCGCGGAGCCGGCGCGCCCGCCAGGCCCGGAACTCCAAGCTTGCCCTGAAGCTCGTTGGCGATGCGCGCGGCGAGCTTCGGCCCGACGCCGTTCGCGCGGCCAATCATCGCTTTATCGCCTTGGCTGACGGCACGTGCGAGCTCGTCGGGCGACAACACGGACAGGATCGCGAGCGCCAACCTGCCGCCGACGCCCTGGACGCTGGTCAGCGCTCGGAAGGAATCGCGTTCGATGGCCGATCCGAAGCCGAACAGGGTACAGGCATCCTCGCGGACCTGAAGCTCGGTCAGAAGCAGCACTTCGCCGCCAGTCGGGCCGATCGCTTCCAGCGTTCGGCTGCTGCAATGCACCTGATAGCCGACGCCCGCGACGTCGATCACGGCGCTGTCGGCGCTGACTTCAGCTAGAATTCCGGAAAGCCGGGCGATCATCGATTTCAGGCTTAAGCGATGCGCCGCGCTGTCGCCAGATGGTGCGCGTGGGTGATCGCGACCGCCAGGGCATCAGCGGCGTCAGGACCGACGATCTTCGCTCCGGGAAGCAGCCGCGCGACCATCGCGTGGACCTGTGCCTTCTCCGCATTGCCGGTGCCGACGACCGCCTTCTTCACCAGCCGCGCGGCATATTCGCCGACGTTCATCCCTGCGCGGGCGGCGACCATGATCACGACGCCGCGCGCCTGGCCCAGTTTCAGTGTGGATTGCGGGTTGGCGTTGACGAACACCTCTTCGACCGCGGCGCTGTCAGGTCTGTGTTCAACGAGGAGCGCGTCGAGCTGGTCGGCCAGCGATGCGAGCCGCTGCGGAAGCTCCGCACTCGTCTTCGTCGTCAGCTGGCCGTTCGCGATGTGACGAAGGCGGTTGCCGTCGGCTTTGATCAAGCCCCAGCCGGTGGTGCCGAGGCCGGGATCGAGGCCGAGGATTTTCAGGCCAATCTCTCCAGCTCGTCGTCGGGGACGTCGTAATTGCCCCAGACCGTCTGGACGTCATCATCTTCCTCGAGCGCGTCAATGAGCTTCATGAGCTGCGACGCATCATCTCCACGAACTTCGACTTCGGTCGACGGCCTCCACGCGAGCTTCGCGCCTTCGCCTTCGCCGAGCATGGGCTCGAGCGCCTTGGCGACCTCATGGAGGCTGTCGACGCTGGTCCAGATGCGGTGTCCGTCCTCGTCCGATTCGACGTCCTCGGCGCCGGCTTCGATGGCCGCCTCGAAGACCTTGTCCGCGTCTCCGGCGCTGGCCGGATATTCGACGAGCCCCAGGCGCGAAAAGCCGTGGCTGACGCTGCCGCCCGCGCCCAGATTGCCACCGTTCTTGGAGAAGGCGGTGCGAACATTGGTCGCGGTGCGGTTGCGATTGTCGGTCAGCGCTTCGACGATCAGAGCGACTCCGCCGGGACCGAAGCCTTCGTATCGGACCTCTTCATAATTTTCGGCGTCGCTCCCCGACGCCTTGTCGATCGACCGCTGGATATTGTCCTTGGGCATCGACTGCGCACGGGCGGCGATGACCGCGGCGCGAAGTCGCGCATTGGCCTCCGGGTCGGGCAGGCCCATTTTCGCAGCCACCGTGATCTCGCGGCTCAGCTTGGAGAAGAGGGCGGAGCGCTTTTTGTCCTGCGCCCCCTTCCGGTACATGATGTTCTTGAATTTGCTGTGGCCGGCCATGGCAGTTCCTTACGCCAGGCCCAGCGCCTGGCGATAGGTATCCAGCACCGCATCCTGCTCTTGCCGCGTGTGCGTCTCCATCTTCCTCAAGCGAACGATCATGCGCATGATCTTGGGGTCGTAGCCGTTGGCCTTCGCCTCGGCATAGACGTCGCGGACATCGTCGGCGATGCCCTTCTTTTCTTCCTCCAAGCGCTCGATCCGCTCGATGAACAGTCGCAGCTGATCCGCCGCGACGGTGCCTTCCGCCATTTCCCGCAATCTCCGATTTGAGGTTTGAGCGGCGGCTGTAGCGGGTTGAACCGCCATATCAAGCGGCTATGGCGAGGGGCGCTCACGATAAGGAGACATGGTGACCGAGGCTCTCCCGCCCCGTTCCCGCAAGGTGAAGATCCTGGCGACGCTCGGCCCGGCTTCGAGCGACGCAAGGATGATCCGAAAGCTCATGCTCGCGGGCGCCGACGCCTTCCGGATCAACATGAGCCACGGCGATAAAAGGCAGAAGGCCCGCCTCGTCGAGCACATCCGCGCCCTCGAAAAGGAGTTCAGGCGGCCGACGACGATCCTCTTCGATCTGCAGGGGCCGAAACTTCGTGTCGGGCACTTCAAAGGCGGCGAAGCGAACCTCGAGAAGGGGAAGCGCTTCGTCTTCGACCGCAAGGACCAAGCCGGTAGCGACGAGCGAGTGGAGCTGCCGCATCCCGAGCTGTTCGAAGCCGTCGCTCATGGGACGAACATCCTCATCGACGACGGCAAGGTTCGCCTCAAGGTCCTGGAGACCGAGCCCGACCGGATCGTGACCGAGGTCGAAGTCGGCGGGCGCGTTTCGGACAACAAGGGCGTGAACGTTCCCAACGTGCTGGTCCCGATTCCCGCGCTGACTCGGAAGGATCGCGGAGACCTGCAATTCGCCCTGGAGCAACGCACCGACTGGATTGCTTTGTCCTTCGTTCAGCGGCCGGAGGATGTCGCCGAGGCGCGAGCGCTGATCGGCGATCGGGCATTGCTGATGGCCAAGATCGAGAAGCCGGCGGCGATTGAGCGCCTGAACGACATCATTGCGCTCGCTGACGGAGTAATGGTCGCGCGCGGGGACCTCGGCGTCGAGCTCCCGCCCGAAGCCGTCCCGCCGCTGCAGAACAAGATCGTCGCCTGCGCACGACAGTTCGGCAAACCGGTGGTGGTCGCGACGCAGATGCTCGAATCGATGATCACGTCGCCGACGCCGACGCGGGCCGAGGTCAACGACGTCGCGACGGCGATCTACGACGGTGCCGACGCCGTGATGCTCTCGGCGGAAAGCGCCGCCGGCCAATATCCATGCGAGG
Source organism: Sphingomicrobium sp. (assembly GCA_035536015.1). Classification (GTDB taxonomy): domain Bacteria; phylum Pseudomonadota; class Alphaproteobacteria; order Sphingomonadales; family Sphingomonadaceae; genus Sphingomicrobium. Next base: position 6,163 of record DATLOY010000012.1, on the reverse strand, counting down.
CGGTGCAGATGATGGACCGCATCGCTAACAGCGTCGAACGCGACCCGACCTATCCGGCGCGCGTCCACTTCACGCAGACGCGGCTGGAGCCGACGACCGCCGATGCGCTCGCAGGGTCAGCGCGGCAAATCGCGAGCACGGTCTCGGCGACGGTTATGGTCTGCTACACGAGCTCCGGCGCGACGGCTCGGCGTATCGCTCGCGAGCGGCCTTCGGTGCCGCTGCTGGCGATGAGCGCGTCGATGCACACTTCGAGGCGCATGGGCCTGCTGTGGGGCGTTCACGCAGTGCACACGCGCGACGTGGCAAGCTTCGAGGAGATGGTTGGCAAGGGCAAGCGCATGGCGCTTCGTCACCAATTGGCTACCGGTGGAGATCGCATCGTGCTGATGGCGGGAATTCCGTTCGCGACAGCCGGGTCGACCAATGTGCTGCACGTGGTTCGCCTGATCGGCGACGAGCTCGAACGTCATACGGCGAGCAAGGCGTCTTCGGGGAAGTAGCCCGATCACCCGTGCCTGTTGTAAGGTGAATGCGGCTCCATTCGTTGCCTCGCGCATTGGTCCCCCATGTTCGCAAGTTTTTTCCAGGCCGGTTTCGAATGTTCGTCCCATCGGAGGCGCGACGGCGTGCGCCTCGACCTCATCCGGGCGACCGGCCACGACAAGCATGTCTTGCGCGACTATCGCCTGTGCAAGGATCTCGGCTTCGGAACGATCCGGGATGGCTTACGGTGGCACCTGATTGAGAAATCGCCCGGCCAATATGACTGGTCGAGCTGGCTGCCCGCGCTCGAGGCCGCCGAAAGTGTCGGGCTTGAGGTTATCTGGGACCTGTTTCACTACGGTTCGCCCGATTGCATCGACCAGGCGGCGCCCGATTTCCCCGAGCGCTTCACGCACTTCGCGATGGCTGCGCTGGAGGTCCAGCAATCGGCCACCGGGCGGTCGCCGCTGATCTGCCCGTTGAATGAGATCAACTTCCTGTCCTGGGCCGTGGATGATGGATATTTCCCTCGCGTTGGCCCGGAAGAGCGTGGCTGGTTCAAGCGTCAGCTGGTGCGAACGGCGATCATTGCATCGCGGGCCGTAAAGCAGACCTGGCCCCATTCCACGATCGTCGGCGCGGAACCTCTGATCCACATCGCGCCCCATGATCGAAGACGCAAGACGGTGCGCGCGGCCGAGCAGAATCTTCGGGGGATGTACGAGGCCTATGACTGGATTCTCGGGATGGCCGAGCCGGAACTCGGCGGGGACAGTTCGCTTGTCGATGTGATCGGCTTCAATTTCTACCCCCACAACCAATGGTATTACGAAGGACCGACCGTTCCGATGGGCCACCATGAATATCGCCCGCTCGCCGACATGCTCCTTGAAATGAACGAGCGGTACAAGAAACCAATGTTCTTGTCGGAGACAGGCGCGGAAGGCTCAGCCAAGCCTTCCTGGCTCCATTATGTGTCCAACGAGGTGCGCGACGCGATGAGCCGGGGCGCCGACATCCGCGGCATCTGCTGGTACCCGATCACCGCTTATCCCGGCTGGGACAACAGCCGCCATGCGGAGACCGGGTTGCTCTCCACGATCGTCGCGGACGGCAGCCGCCACGTCGATGAGCGCCTGCTGGAGGAATTCAATGTTCAGCGGGCTCTCTTCGCTCGGACGCCCGAAAGTGTCTCTGTCGTCGGAGGAAGTCGCCGCTAGACGATTGGTGCCGGCCGCGGCTCGTCCGAAGGGGTTCCGACGTGGGGCCAGCCGTCGCGCCATTCGATGCGGTCGATCAGCAGGATTCGACGACTGTTGATCTCGTCCTCCTGCCTTTGCCGGGGGCGGTTCACGTCGATCGCATGATAGATGATCCAGGTCTCGCCGGCCTCATCCTGGATGATGCAATTATGTCCGGGTGCGAGCCAGCGCTCGCTCTTAAACAGCATCAGGCTGTGGGGCACGCCTCGCGACTCCTCCAGGGTCTCGAACGGACCGGTCGGTTCGCGCGATCGGGCAACCATCACGCCATATTCGGCGTCGGGTCCGCAGCAATTGTCGCCGGAATAGAAAAGGTAATAAAACTCGTCATGACGGATGACCCAGGCGGCCTCGACGAGCCGCGGGAATGCACCCTTTACCGGATTGGGCCAGATGAGGCTGATGGGCTCGCTTCCGGGCGCAAACGACATCCCGTCAGGCCCAAGCTCCTGCACCTTGATCGGGTGGAATCCGGAACCCCAATAGAGCAGCCACTTGCCGCTTTCGGGGTCGGCGAACACCATTGGGTCAATATATTCGAAGCCAACGCCGAGGAGGAGCGGCATGCCCATGTCGACGAATGGTCCTGCCGGTGAATCGGAGGTCGCGACCGCAAGGCAATGGCCGCGCTCCGGGTCATGGCAGGCGTCGTGCGTGGCGGAATAATACATGAAGTAACGCTCCCCATCGCAGAGCACGAAAGGGGCCCAGAAATCCTGCGTATCGCGGGCCCAGTCGGGTTTTTCGGGAAGGGCGTCACCGATATGATGCCAGTGGATCAGATCTGTCGACCGGGCGATTTGAATGTTGATCCAACGGCCATCTCGCAGAGTCTGGGTAGCATAGGCGTAATATTGGCCATCGGACGCCCGAATCACGGCCGGGTCGGGAAAATCCTCGTCGAGGATCGGGTTGCAGTATGTGCCCGCGACCGGCGCGGCTATCGCGTTCGCAGAGCGCCGTGGCTTCACTCAGCCGCAACCGACGTCGGCTGCGGCTGTCGCCGTTTTCGGCTTTCGTCGATCCTTCGGAACGTCGCCAGCGCCTGGCCGACGATCTGGTCCATGTTATAGTAGCGATAGGTCGCGAGGCGGCCCACGAAAGTCACGCCCGGGGTCGCATCGGCGAGGGCTTCGTAGCGTTTGTACAGCGCCTGATTCTCCGGCCGCGGAATCGGATAATATGGATCGCCCTCGACCGACGGATATTCGTAGGTAATCGTTGTCACTCCCGCCTCTTGCCCCGTCAGATGCTTATACTCGCTGATGCGTGTGTATGGCACATCCTCGGAGGGATAGTTCACCACCGCGACGGGCTGATGCCACTCCTGCTCCAAAGTTCGATGGTCGAATTTCAGGGAGCGATAAGGCAGCCTGCCGAAGCGATATTCGAAATATTCGTCGACCGGGCCGGTGTAGATGATGTGCTCGGCGAGCTTGCCGGCTTTGTCGCGCAAGTCGCGGAAGTCGGTTCCGAGCGACCTTTCGATCATCGGATTGTCCAGCATTCTCTCGAACATCGCCGTATAACCGTGGAGCGGCATGGCCTGGAACGTGTCGCTGAAATAGCGATCGTCGGTGTTGGTCCGCGTCGGAATCCGCGACGTGACCTGCTTGTCGAGCTCGCCAGGATCGAGCCCCCATTGCTTGCGCGTGTAGCCGCGGAAGAACAGCTCGTAGAGCTCACGGCCGACCGCGTTGATCACCACGTCTTCTGACGTCTGGATGTCCTCGATGGGTTCGGCCCGCGTCGCGAGATAAGCCGCTGCTTCCTCATCCGTCTTGAGGTGCAGTCCGAAGAGTTCGTTGAGCGTCGTTCGGTTGATCGGGATCGGCACCTTTTTCCCGTGAACCTCGGCGAGCACGCGGTGCTCGTACGGCCGCCACTCGGTAAAGCGAGACAGATAGTCGACCACCTGGTCACTGTTGGTGTGGAAGATGTGCGGCCCGTATTTGTGATAGAGGATTCCGGCCGCATTCTTTTCGTCATAGGCATTGCCGCCGACGTGCGGACGGCGGTCGATCAACAGGATGCGGGCGCCATGCTGGGTCGCCAGCCGTTCGGCGAGGACTGAACCGGCGAAACCGGCGCCGACGATCAAATATTCGTAGGGCCGCCGGCCGCCCTCCGGGGCGCGCAGGAGCCCAGTCATTCTGCTGCCACGAGCAGAGCGGGAGACCGGCCCTCCGCGCGAGTGCCGAGCACCTCGGCGATCAGCCCGGCCATCCGCGCCTGCGTCGTGTCCCAACTGCTCGCGGACAGCATCAGGTCCGCTTCGGACAGCCATTCGAAGGGGTTGGCGGAGAGCTCGAGCGCCGCCTCGCATTCTTCGACGAAGCCTTCGGCGTCTCTCGCGATTCGAACGCCCTCGAGTTCGCCATAGGTGCGCACCACGTCGCGCACCGGAGTGGAGACCACCGGCTTGCCGCCGGCGAGATATTCCGGCGTCTTGGTCGGGCTGATGAACTCGGTCGATTCATTCATCGCGAACGGCATCAAAGCGACGTCCCAGCCGCTGAGATAGGCTGGCAACTGCTCGTAGGTTTTGCCGCCGAGGTAATGGATGTTGGGCCGCTTCGGCAGCTCCTCCTCGGAAATCTTCACAACCGGCCCGACCATCACGAATGACCAGTCCGGCCGCATTTCGGCGACCCTCGCGAGAAGTTCGGTGTCGAAACGCTCGTCGATTACCCCGTAAAAACCGAGCCGGGGCCGAGGCAGGTCTTCCTGGTCGGCCGGATCGAAAAGCCCGGATCGCGCCTTGGCGAAATGCGCCCGGTCGACTGACGACGGGAAGCAATGAACGCTGTCATGACGGTCCTTCTTCGCCTCGAAAAGGCTGGCGCCCCCGGTGAAGACGAGGTCCGCGCGATCGATCAGCTCCTGCTCGAGCTCCAACAGCTTCGGCGGGGCGAAGCGGAATTTCGAAAGCTCGTCCATTGCGTCGAAGACGACGGCATCGAATTCCAGATGCCGCGAGAAAGGCAGCATCATCGGCGTGTAATACCAGGCGACCAGCGGGCCGTGCAGCGACGCGACATGGGCGTCGAGCAGCCGCTTCAAGGCGGCTTCGCGCGCATCTTCGGGCATGCCTTCGGGCAGGTGCGGAACGACGATCCGAACGTTCGGCGAGTCCTCCGCCTGGCGGACCTGGAGAAATGCCGTTTCCTTGCGGCCGATCTCGACCGGTTCCTCCCAGTAGATGACGGTCCTGTCACGGGCGAAGCGGCTCATCAGATGTTGCGGCCGCTGGAAAACGAAGTTCCATCGCAAGTGCGAAAAACAGATGAGAGTTGTCGGCCCGGGATCCGGCGCCGAGTGCTCGGCCACAGACTCTACAGGCACTCCGACGCGAGTGAGCATTTTTCCGTTTAACCTCCGTGAGATTTGTTCCCACAGATGAACGGGCCGATGGCCGCTACGGTTCCGAGCGAGTCATGCGAACTAACGTGAATTAATACGATTGTGCGCTGCAACAAACGACAGTTCGCCCGATTGACCCGATGAGCCGCTCGTGGAAGGACGCGCCGCGCGAGGAGAGTGCCCTTGGCAACGACGATCGAAGAGCTTGAATCAAAGCGCGCGGCGGCCCGGCTGGGCGGCGGTGAAAAGCGCATCGAGGCGCAACATGCCAAGGGCCGACTGACCGCTCGCGAGCGACTGTCCGTCCTCCTCGATCCGGGCTCGTTCGAAGAATATGACATGTTCGTCGAGCATAATTGCAACGATTTCGGGATGGAAAAGCAGAAGGTGCCGGGCGACGGAGTCGTGACCGGCTCCGGCACGATCAACGGCCGTTTGGTCTATGCCTTCGCCCAGGACTTCACCGTGTTCGGCGGATCCTTGTCCGAGCGGCACGCGCAGAAGATCTGCAAGGTCATGGACATGGCGATGAAGGTCGGGGCGCCGGTCATCGGACTCAACGACTCCGGCGGTGCCCGCATCCAGGAGGGCGTCGCGAGCCTTGCCGGATATGCGGAAGTCTTCCAGCGCAACGTGCTTGCTTCTGGCGTCGTCCCGCAGGTCAGCCTGATCATGGGACCCTGCGCGGGCGGGGCGGTCTATTCGCCCGCCATGACCGACTTCATCTTCATGGTGAAGGACAGCTCCTACATGTTCGTCACCGGGCCGGACGTGGTGAAGACCGTCACCAACGAGGTCGTGACCCAGGAAGAGCTGGGCGGTGCCATCACCCACACGACCCGGTCGGGCGTGGCGGATGTCGCGTTCGAGAATGACATCGACGCTCTGCTCGCGACCCGCGAGTTCGTCGACTTCCTGCCTTTGTCGAACCGCCACGACCTGCCCGAGCGGCCGTGCCACGACCCGATCGACCGTATCGAGGAAAGCCTCGACACCCTGGTCCCGCCGTCGGCCGCCACGCCCTATGACATGCATGAGCTCATTCGGAAGGT
>DATLOY010000011.1:0-16089 GCA_035536015.1 Sphingomicrobium sp. | reverse complement strand
GCCGTTCGACGGGGGTCATGTGGTTCAGGGCCTGCTCCCGCCTTCGCTTGCTCGAAGCTTCGGCAAGATCGGCCGCTATTCGCTCCTGGTCCTCGTGATGCTTCTGCTCGTGCTTCCGATGCTTGGCCTCGATATCGTGGGGCACATCGTTTCCCCACTTGTGAACCGCATCGCGGTCCTGATCCTCGGGATCTTCGGCCTGACCGGTTAATTTGACTCGTCTCCTCTGCAGGCGGATGCTTGCGACCGGGGGTGACGCGCATGGGGAAGCGCTACCGATATTTCTCGCTTTTCGCGCTTTTGGCGATGCCCGCCATCGCACAACCGCAACCAACCGCCGTGAGGCGAGAAGTTCTCACCCCTTCTCGGGTCGTGAATGTTCGCCTCAGCCCGGACCTGGGCCGAGCGCTTCCAGCCGTCCGCGCCGCGCTTGCCGGCCTTCCCGTTCAGATTGCCGAACCGGCCGATTATGAGCTGACGACCAAGCGCGCTTTCCCGCAGACTTTGATTGCGGTCGATGCACGGGAACCCGAGGAGGATTGGGACATGAATTTCGACCCGCCCGAGGGCGACCCAGGGCAGGAGCCGCGCACCTTTGAACTCGGCAACTTGGTGATCGGCGATTTCCGCGGCGGATTGCAGGCTCTCATCACGCGCGCCGTCCGCGCCAAATCGCTTCTTGCGATGCAATCGTCCGGCGGCAGTGTCTACGTGGAAAGCTGCATCGGCTGGGCCAATTTTGACGATTTCAGCCACGTCGCCGTGCCTGACTGCCACGCGACCGATCCGCCGCGCGACGAGACTGAATCCGATTTCGGCCGCTTCGTCGCGGGCGTTACCAACCATTCGAAGAGTCCGCGCTATGTTGCGCTGCTGACGGTGGAGCCCTGGTTGGGCGTACAACGCTTAAAGTTCACAGGAATCGACGCTGCCAAGCCGCTCGCTCCGGGAGCGAGCGTCCGTTCAGACCTCACTGAGTTAATGAACGATCGTTCTGAGTGGCTTTACGTCGTGGCCATTTCGTCGGATCGACCAGTCGATCCATCCGCTTTCATCCAGCCATCGTTCGACGCCGACCACAGTCTTAGCTGCCCGGAAAATGTCACAGACTGTTATGTTCCGCCGGCGACCGGCGACGCCTCCTGGTCGGTGTCGGTGACCGGCCATCGCGTGTATCGGGACACGCCCGCGGCGATGGGTGGTGGTCTGTCCGTCCTCGCAGGAATGGCGCCCTGGATGGCCGAGTTTTACTCAACCGTGCCTTACACGAAGGCCGATTTTGCGGCCGATGCAAAGTTGGCTCCCGACAAACGCCAATGGCTCGAAAAGCGAGGCATGCGAGAATTGGAGCATCGCTGCGGCGCAACGCTGATCGCATCCAATCTCGTGGTTACGGCCGCGCATTGCGTCGCGGACGGAAAATACGCCGGCGATGGAATGGTGAAGGTCCTGGATGAGCGCCGAATTCGGGTTGGCAGCATGGAGCTCGGAAGGGCCGGTACGACCTATGCGATCGCTGGAGTTGCGGTGCCCTCAAACTATTCGCCGGACAGGCAGAACAACGACATCGCACTGCTTCTGATCAAACCCGACCGGGACACGGAGCCGGTTGATGTCAGGACAATCGGTGTTGGCAGGGCGCCCGTCGGTGGCGGTGTCGCATTGGCCGGACTCGGCTGGGGCTATACTGGCGTCGTGCCGCCCAAGGCCGATCCTTTGTTCGACGAGGCAAGGGACCTTCAGCACAATCCCGAACAACTCCAATTCGGGATGATGGACACGCTCGATCGGGCGAAATGCAAGCAGGCGCTTGGCCCGAATTATGCTGACGGCATGTTGTGCATGGTCGCGCCACGTTCACGGATCTCGTCGCGCGCTGACCACAATGTCTTCAGCTGCCGCGGTGACAGTGGCGGTCCGCTTGTGCGGCGATTCGGCAAGAAACGCGACGAACTTGTTGGCTTAACTTCATGGTCGATGGGGTGCGGCTATAAAGGCTTCCCATCGGTCTATACCGACGTGACGAGGTTCGCTCGATGGATTGAGGCCGCGCGCAAGCAGTTGAAGGATGGCGCCGCGATCCGCGTCGATGATCCGGCGGCGCCAGTCCGTCAGGTCCGGCGCCGCCAATAGATCAGTGGTCGGTCGATCCTTGTTTGGTCACGTCGTTCGTTGCCGCATTGGTTGCCGTTGCCGCATTCGCTTCGTTGGTCGGCATCGCAGTATTTTCGGTCGTAACATTCTCAGTCGTTACGTTTTCCGTCGCTACGACCTCGTTCGTGGTCGTTTCGTTGGCGGCTTCGTTCGTCGCCGGCTTCGGGCAAGCCTCAAGCATCAAGGCCAATCCGACGATCGCCAGTCCCGTTGCTACTTTGCGCATTGAACTCCCCCTTTGCTCCCTTGGCGGAACTGCGGCTTTAGACGAAATGCAGTCGTTGCAGAAGTGAATTGAATCGCGCCTCCTTTTGCAGCGGCAGAAGGAAGGGGTCGCTGAGAAGGTAGACGAGTCCGGAATCCTGTTCCTGCAACGCCTTTTCTAGTGCGTTCAACGCTTCCGGTACCTTGTTCCACTGGGCCAGGACTTGCGCCTGCTGATAGAGGCCGTTGTCCCCTTCGTTCTTCACCAGATCATCGAACGCGCGCTTCGCCTCGCCTTCGTTCCTCTCGTGCAGGGCAACGATCGCCCGGCCGGGAATTGCAAGGAGGTCCACCTTCTCGTTCGCGAACTCCGCCGCCGCTTCCCTGGTCTTTCCCTGGAGGAGCAACGCATTTCCAATGTCGCCATGGGCTCCGCCGATCTTGGGATTGAGGTCGATTGCGCGCCGCGCGGCTTCGATCGCGGCTGGATAGTCGCCGGCCGCGAATTTGATCCGGCCCCGGCTCTTGAACACGTTCGGGTTCAGCGGGTCGAGCGAAGCCGCTCGCTCGATGACCGGGAAAGCACGGTCGAATTGCCGCCGTCGAGCACGATAGATGGCGCAGAGACCCAGGACATCCGCACTTCCGCTCCCGAGTTCGCCCGCTTTCTCATACGGACCATCCGCCGAAATGATGTCGAGCTTGCCGTAGAACAGAGCGTAGCCGAGTGCCGCGTAAGCATCGGGAAACTGATTGGCGATGCTTACCGCGCGTTTCGCCTCGGCCACGGCTTCATCGTAGAGCGGTCTCCTTTCGTTGGCCTGGGCATAAGCGTTGGCGATGACCGCAAGTGCACGCGAGCGAGCAGCCCGGGCGGCCGCATAATTCGGATCAAGCTTAACTGCGTCCGTGAGCTGCTCCAGCGCGCTACGGTCGCTGTCCTCGTCACGCTGGGAATCGAACAGATCCTTGCCGCGCAAATAAGCATCGAACGCTGCAACATTCTTCGTCCCGCCCGTTCGCGCGGGCGATTGATCCGCTTTGTCGGAGAGACGCACCGCGAGAGCGGCGCCCACCGCGGTGGCGATCTCGTCCTGCACGTCCAGGATGTTGCCCATCGGAAGCTCGAACTTGTTGGACCAGCGGCTGAATCCGCTGTCGCCATCAATCAGTTCGATCCCGATGCGAAGCGCGCCGTTCGCGGCAAGGACGTTTCCATCGACCAGATTGGCCACGCCGAGCTGCCGCGAGATGCTCTTGCTTCCCTCCTTGCGGTCACGAAATTCGTTCGATGATGCCTGGCCAACGACCTTAAGCAGCGGATTTCTGGAAAGGGTCGACCGAAGCTCGGCGGCGAGGCCATCGGAAAGATATTCCTTCGCTGCGTCTCCGCTGAGATTTTCGAACGGCAGCACTGCGATCGTGTTGGCCTCCGCACGGCCGGGCCGAAGGAGTTGCCAGCCACCATAGCCCAGCACTGCGACACCGGCGGCAGCGCCCGCCGCGATAAGACTTCGCCGCGCGATTCCGGTGCCCTGATCCATGACGGCGAGATCGATGGGCTGATCCATCATGTCGGCGATGGCTTGAAGAGCGCGATGCATGCCGGGATTGTTGGCCCGCAACCTTCCGCCGGACAGGTCAACGCATTGAAGCTGCCGGAAGCCGAGTGGCGGCTCGCTACCGTCGATCGAGATCGGCACAAGTCTTTGGCGGTCGCGCGCGAACGCGGCCTCGTCTTGCACCCAGTTCGACTTTCCCGAACTTGCCGACCAGAGCACGACTACCGCTTTCGCGCGGTCCAAGGCGTCGCTGATCTTGGCGCTGAAGCGCTCGCCGCTCGGGATCAGGCCGTCCCACCAAACCTGGAAACCGGCCTTTTCGATGATCCGGATGATCGCTGCGGCCGCCTTCTCGTCAGCGCGGGCGTAGCTGATGAAGACATAATCTTCGCGGTCCGACGAAACCTCGACCATCCGCTTGCTACCCCCGGAGAGCGTCGACTGACGACAGGCCGTATCCTACGGCTCGGCGGTGCGCTTGTCATCAGAGCGCAGGCGCCTATCCGGGACGCCAATGCTTCACGGCTGGATCATTCTCGACAAGCCCCTCGGCCTCGGCTCGACGCAGGCGGTGTCGGCGATCAAGCGATTGCTCCGGGAAGCCGGCGAACCCAAGACGAAGGTCGGTCACGGCGGCACGCTTGACCCGCTGGCGAGCGGCGTGCTCCCGATTGCGTTGGGCGAAGCCACAAAGGTCGCCGGCCGAATGCTCGATGCGTCCAAGGAATATGCTTTCACCCTCCGGTTCGGCGAGGAGACGGATACACTGGATGGCGAGGGGAAGGTCATTGCGACCAGCCACGTCATACCGACCGCCGAGCAGGTGCAGGAGATTCTGCCCGGCTTCACGGGCGAGATCAGCCAGGTCCCGCCTGCTTATTCAGCACTGAAGATCGGGGGAAAAGCGGCCTACGCTCGCGCTCGATCCGGCGAGGAGGTCGAACTCAAGCCACGCGACGTCAAAATTGGCGAGCTACGGTTGATTTCGCAAAGCCTGAATGAGGCATCGCTGATTGCGACGGTTTCCAAGGGCACGTACATCCGTTCACTCGCCCGCGACATTGCCCAAGCGCTTGGAACGGTGGGCCATGTTTCCTATCTTAGGCGTACGCGAGCGGGACCCTTCGGTCTCGACAAGGCCGTTTCGCTGGACTTTCTCACCGAAATCGCTAAGGCGCGCCAATTGACGCGGGCGGTACTTCCGCTGGAAGCGGCGCTGGACGACATCCCGGCCCTCCCCGTCACTCCCGATCAGGCTCAACTGCTCCGTCACGGGCAGAAGCTTGTCGGGTTCCCCGCACAGCCGGGGCTTTGCATGGCAACGCTGGAGGGGACTCCGGTCGCGCTGGTCGAAGCCTCGGCCGACGGCCTCAGGGTCGTCCGGGGTTTCAACCTTTAGAGAAGACAGGAGTGCAAACGATGTCGATTACCGCCGAGCGCAAGGGAGCGCTGATCAAGGAACATGCCCGCGGCAAGGGCGATACCGGTTCGCCGGAAGTGCAGGTCGCGATTTTGACTGAGCGCATCCAGAACCTCACCGAACATTTCAAGGCCCATGCGAAGGACAATCACTCGCGCCGCGGCCTTCTGATGCTCGTCAACCAGCGCCGCTCGCTTCTCGATTACCTGCGTCGCAACGACGAGCAGCGCTACACCGATCTCATTTCGAAGCTCGGTCTCCGTAAGTAACCTGGGGCGGCCCCAACGCGGGCCGCTATTTGATTTGAAGTCCCGCAATTCGGCGGGGCGCAAACGGGGCCAAAAAGCGCCCCGAACCGCACGCGGGACGGATTTCCCGCTCAAGCTGTCCCGTTCGCAATAGGGCGAGCGGGGTGAAGGGACGAAAATGTTCAATACGAAAACAGTCGAAATCGAGTGGGGTGGAAAGACCCTCAAGCTCGAATCGGGCCGCGTTGCCCGTCAGGCCGACGGCGCGGTTCTCGCGACCCTCGGCGAAACCGTGGTTCTCTGCGCGGTCACTGCCGCCAAGTCGGTCAAGCCGGGTCAGGATTTCTTCCCGCTGACCGTCCATTACCAGGAAAAATTCTCGGCCGCCGGACGTATCCCGGGCGGCTTCTTCAAGCGCGAGCGAGGAGCGACCGAAAAGGAAACGCTCACCAGCCGCCTCATCGACCGGCCGGTGCGGCCGCTATTCCCCGAGGGATTCTACAACGAAATCCTCGTTATCGCGCAGGTGCTTAGCTATGACGGGGAGAACGAACCCGACATCCTCGCGATGATCGCGGCCAGCGCAGCGCTCACCCTCTCGGGTGTCCCCTTCATGGGCCCGATCGGCGCCGCCCGCGTCGGCTTCAGCAATGAGGGCGAGTACATCCTCAACCCGACCCAGACGCAGGTCGCCGAAGGCCGGCTCGACCTCGTCGTCGCCGGAACCCGCAACGCGGTGATGATGGTCGAGTCCGAGGCGAAAGAGCTGTCGGAAGAGGAAATGCTCGGCGCGGTCATGTTCGCGCACCGCGAGAGCCAGAAGGTCATTGAAGCAATCATCAAGCTCGCGGAACAGGCCGCCAAGGAGCCGTGGGAACTCGCTTCGTCAGGCGACAAGGATGCCGTCAAAAAGCAATTGAAGTCGCTCATCGGCAAGGACATCGAGGCCGCCTACAAGCTCACCAACAAGTCCGAACGCTCCGCCGCGCTCAACGCGGCGCGCGAAAAGGCCGCCGAAGCCTTCGCGGAGGCCGATCCGCAGGAGCAGCTCGTCGCCTCCAAGCTGGTGAAGAGCCTCGAGGCCGACGTCGTCCGCGGCGCGATCCTCAAAGAGGGCCGCCGCATTGACGGCCGCGACACGAAGACCGTCCGCCCGATCGAGGCAATCGTCGGCTTCCTGCCGCGCACCCACGGATCGGCGCTTTTTACGCGCGGGGAGACGCAGGCGATCTGCACCACCACCTTAGGCACCAAGGAAGCCGAGCAGATGATCGACGGCCTGGAGGGCCTCTCCTACCAGCGCTTCATGCTGCACTATAACTTCCCGCCCTATTCGGTCGGCGAAGTCGGACGCTTCGGCGCTCCGGGACGGCGCGAAGTCGGGCACGGCAAGCTTGCCTGGCGCGCGCTCCGTCCGATGCTGCCGACGATCGAGGAGTTCCCGTACACGATCCGAGTCCTCTCCGACATTACGGAGAGCAACGGCTCATCCTCGATGGCGACAGTCTGCGGCGGCTCGCTTTCGATGATGGACGCGGGCGTTCCGCTTAAGCGCCCGGTCTCGGGCATCGCCATGGGCCTGATCCTGGAAGGCAAGGACTTCGCGGTCATCAGCGATATCCTAGGCGACGAGGACCACCTCGGCGACATGGACTTCAAGGTCGCCGGAACGTCCGAGGGCATCACCAGCCTGCAGATGGACATCAAGATCGCGGGCATCACCGAGGAGATCATGAAGACCGCCCTCGCCCAGGCGAAGGAAGGCCGCGCGCATATTCTCGGCGAAATGGCCAAGGCGCTCGATCACACCCGTGAAGAGCTGTCGGCCCACGCCCCGCGCATCGAAACGATGAGCATCCCCAAGGACAAGATCCGCGAGGTCATCGGGACGGGCGGCAAGGTCATTCGCGAGATCGTCGCGGAGACCGGTGCCAAGGTCGATATCGATGATGACGGCACGATCAAGATCAGTTCGTCCGACCTCAGCCAGATCGAAGCCGCGCGGCAGTGGATCCGCGGCATCGTCGCCGAACCGGAAGTCGGTACCATCTACACCGGCAAGGTGGCGAGCGTCGTCGATTTCGGCGCTTTCGTGACCTTCATGCCCGGCAAGGACGGCCTTGTGCACGTTTCGGAGATCAAGAACGAGCGGGTCGAAAACGTCCGCGACGTCCTCTCCGAGGGCCAGGAAGTGAAGGTCAAGCTGCTCGAGGTCGACCAGCGCGGCAAGGTCCGCCTGTCGATGCGCCTCGTCGACCAGGAGACTGGTGAGGAGCTGCCCGACACACGTCCTCCGCGCGAGCCGCGCGAGGGTGGTGACCGTGGCCCGCGTGGCGACCGCGGTGATCGTGGCCGGCCTGGCCGTGACCGCGGTGGGCGCGGCGATCGCGGCCCGCGCCGCGACCATGGCGATCGTGGCGGTCGCGACGATCGCGGACCGCGTGGCGACCGTGGAGACCGCGGCCCGCGCCGGGATCGCGAGGATCGCGCACCGCGTGGCGGCGACGAGGGCCCCGCGCCCGAGTTTGCCCCGGCGTTCTTGACCGGGGACGATGAGTAAGTCGCCTCATCGCTTGTCAGCGTATCGAAAATAAAAGGCCCCGGCGAGTGATCGCCGGGGCCTTCTTCTTTGGTCGGCTCGGGGCAGCTCAGCCGCAGCCGACCTCGGTGATCCTGTTCGATTTCTTGTCGTATATGAAGGTCACACGCTTGGGCTTCTGCGCGGGCGCGGCGGCATCGGACGCGACAGCGCGATAGTCATCCGCGGTGATCGCCCTCGTCTCCGTCAAATCCCTGCCGACGAGATAGTCGTAATATTTGGCGTCGCAGGTCGCCTTCTCCGGTGCCGTGGCGACCGCTGCGCCTCGAGCGACGGCCGCATCGGCAGCGCCGGCAACAACGAGAAGGCTTGCAGTCACGAGAATCAGGTTAGGCATTTCACGACTCCCACTTGGATTGGGTGGGTGCGAATCTGTCACCGCCGCAAGGCAAGCGTGAGCGTTCATCGACCAGCAGTCGTGCCGCTTGTGCAGGCCGACAAGGTGCTTTCGCCGATGTGCAAACCGACGAGCGGCAGGCGGGAAACGACGAAGTGGTGTAATATTGCAGTAATACGGCTAATTTTGTCGAAAATTGATGCTGCAGCGTCGAGAATTGGCAGCGTTCATGTCAGCGCAAGGAGCCATCCAATTCATTGATCGAGCCACTTTGGCTGACGCCTTTCAAAGAAGGCATTGATCCCCTCTTCCGCGTCGGGCGCGAGCATATTCTCCACGATCGCGCGCGATGCGCATTCATAAGCTTCGACGAGGCTCAATCCGGCCTGCCTGTGGACCGCCGCCTTTCCGAGCTTGAGTGCGACGGGCGACTTTGAAGCGATCTTTCGCGCATATTCATCAACGACATCGGTTAGCGAAGCGCTGGGCACGACACGATTCACCAGGCCGAATTTCTCCGCGGCAGCAGCGTCGATCATTTCGCCGGTCATCAGCATTTCCATCGCACGCTTGAGGCTGATGTTGCGCGTCAGGGCGACTGCCGGCGTCGAGCAGAACAGTCCGACGTCCACGCCGTTGACACCGAACTTCGCCCGATCCGACGCAAAGGCGAGATCACAGGATGCGGCCAGCTGACACCCTGCGGCCGTCGCAATTCCATCCACCTCGGCAATGACGGGCTTCGGAAGGTTCACGATCGTCTGCATGAGCCGCGAGCAAAGCCCGAAGGTGTGTTCGAAAAAGGCCCTGCCTTGATCGGCGTCCGAACGGTGCAAGGTCATTTCCTTGAGATCGTGACCCGCTGAAAAGAGCTTCCCGGCCGCGGCGATCACAACCACCCGAACCGACCCGTCATCGCGCGCCGAGTCGAGCTCCGCCTGCAATGCTTTCATGACGCCGACCGACAGGGCATTGGCCGGTGGATTCCGAAGCGTCAGTCGAAGGACAGGGCCGTCCCGCCCGGAGCCAATTGGAGCCTGTTGGAAGCGTTTGGTCACACGCCCATCCTATCGCGGCCCTGATGGCGATCCAAACAAACGCTTTCTAAACTTTGGTTAGCCTTCCGCTGTTTGGCGCGCAGGTGCTATGGCCCGGCAGAGCGGATGACGTGGAAGGTAATGCAAATGCCCCAGTATGTGATCGAGCGTGAAATGCCCGGCGTCGGTGGACTGAGCGCCGAGGACCTGAAGATGGCGTCGCAGACCAGCTGTTCGGTTCTTCATACTCTCGGCCCACAGATTCAATGGGTCCACAGCTACGTGACCGACAACAAGATCTATTGCATCTACCGCGCGCCCAACGAAGAGATGGTCCGCGAGCATGCGCGGCAGGGTGGATTCCCTGCCAACAAGATTTCGCAAGTCAAAACGATGATCGATCCGACCACTGCGGAATAGCGTCGTCCGGGACATGACTTGCGGCGTCCGGGGCAAGACTCGACGCTAAAGTCCTGATATCCGACGTCTAAGAGGGCCATGGACGTCTTCATTTCCTATGCGCGCCCCGATGAGGGCCAGGCGACGCGCGTCGCGGACGCGTTGCGCGCTGCGGGCTTTGGCGTGTGGCGCGACGATGAGCTTCCGGCGCACCGGGCATATGCCGAAGTGATCGAGGAGAAGCTCCGCGGGGCTCGGGCCGTCGTCGTCCTTTGGTCGGCGAATTCCGCGAAATCGCAGTGGGTCCGGGCAGAGGCGGATGCCGCTCGCTCTGCAGGGACGATTATCCAGGCGACACTCGACGGCACCATCCCACCGCTGCCCTTCAACCAGATCCAGTGTGCCGATCTTTCGGGCTGGGAGGGAGACGAGGACACTCCCGGATGGAAGAAGCTAAAGGTCGGGGTCCAGACGCTTGCCGGAGCGAAGACTGAGGAGGGCAAGCCGGCACGGGCTTCAAAGCGGCAGTTGTCGGTGTGCGTCCTTCCCTTCCAGAACATGAGCGGTGACGGCGAGCAGGAATATTTCAGCGACGGCATCAGCGAAGACATCACTACGGACCTGTCGAAGGTTTCGGCCCTTGAGGTGATCGCCCGGAATACGGCTTTCCAGTTCAAGGGCCAGTCCATTGACGTCTGCAATGTCGCTCGACAACTGGGGGTCACCCACGTCCTCGAAGGCAGCGTGCGCAAGGCGGGCAGCAGGGTCAGGATCACCGCCCAGCTGATCGACGGAAAGAGCGGCGGGCACATCTGGGCCGAGCGCTACGACCGCGACCTCACCGACATTTTCGCCATCCAGGACGAAATTTCAAAAGCCATCGTCGCTGCCCTGAAGCTCCAGCTCATGCCGGAAGAGAAGAAGGCGATGGAGCAGCGCGGCACGACGAGTGTCGAGGCCTACAATCTCTACCTTCTCGCGCGGCAATATTGGGTGACCGGCAATCATGGCGACAGCCGGCGCGAAGAGCGCGTGATGCGCATTTGCAGCCGGGCTGTAGAGATCGATCCTTACTACGCTCAGGCCTGGGCGCTGCTGGCAATCGCCCAGTCGAACCTGCGTTATGGGTTCGGTTACCAGGTCGACGATGGGGTGGCTGGCGCTCATGCCGCTTTGGCAATCGACCCAACGATCGCCGAAGCTCGCGTTCCCATGGCCCGGCGTCTCGAGGAGCAGGGGCACAAGGACGAGGCGCTCGCGGAACTCAAGAAAGGCCTCGAGCTGAACCCGGATTCGTGGGAGCTGAACAAGGCCGTCGCCAGGCTCTTTTCCGAGAGCGGCAAATTGGACGACGCGCTTCCGCACTTCGAGGCGGCGGTCGCGGTTATGGAAAACGACTATCACGCCTGGGGCATGTTGATGACCGCCCATCACGGGCGCGGCGATCAGGAGCGCATGCTCGAGGCCGCGAAGATGACGCTTCAGCAGGTCGAAAAGGTCCTGGCGCAGGATCCGAGCAACGGCGCAGCGATCAGTTTCGGAGTCAGTGCTCTAGGCGCGCTTGGCGAGAAGGATCGCGCGCGTGAATGGATGGAGCGAGCGCTCCTCATCGATCCCGACAATCTCAATATGCGCTACAACTTCGCTTGTTCGCTGGCGCGCGACCTCGGTGACAAGGAGGCCGCGTTGAGGATGCTCGATTCCTCCCTTTCGAGGATCAAGGGATCGCTCGGCAGCGCCGAATATGATCCCGATCTTGAATGCCTGCGCGATGACCCGCGCTTCCACAAGATCCTCGGCGACGCCAAGAAGCGGCTGGGGATCAAGGGCGAACAGGTGACCGAGGCAAAAACCGCCTAGCTCAACCGACCGCGACGGCCTCGATCCGGCGCAACATCCGGCTGACCTGCATTGCCGTCCACATGCCGCCACGGACCGTTCGAACACCGTGCACGTTCAGGTAGCTGGCGATTTCGCGCAACGAGTAGCAACCCGATCTACGGGCCGCCTGCACATGGTCGGCAAGCTGGTCCGGACGTAACGGAGCAGGGCCAAGGCCGGAGCGCAAGTCGATGACATTGAGGCGTCGCATCGTGCGACGAACCTGCGAAGCACCCCATTCGCAACCGCGGGCGGTGCAGAGGCCGTTTGCGTTGAGGTAGAATGCGATTTGCCGCAGCGAAGAGCAGCCGGCGCTCCTTGCCTCTTCGATATGCGATCTCACGTCTTCGGCCAGCTCATCCGGACGACTCAAGCTTGCGCGCTGCTTCCGCCGAGTGGTTTGCCATGGCGGTGAATACATGTCCTGGAACCTCGCTAAGTTCGCTGGAACCAGAAAGTACTTTGGGGCGGCGCGGCATTGGAGGTCCGGTTACAGCGGCGTCCTGGGGCCAGTTGCGCTTTTTCGCCGTATCGATCAGGCCTCTGCCATTAATTGCCGTGCAGTTTGTCGAATATTGCTTCGCGTGACGAAAGCTTGCTGCGCATCGCCTTTGGCTCGGGCAGAATTCGCCAATGCTCGACCGGCTCGACCTTGCGCTGCTCAACTCGGTTCAGCGGCATGGCGCGCAGACCGCGGAGGAGCTCGCGGAGCATGTGCCACTTTCTCCGTCGGCGATCGCTCGGCGCCTCCGCCGCCTGAGGTCCGACGGCTGGATCGAACGCACTATCGCGCTCGTCTCGCAGCGCCTCACCGACCGCTACCTGCGTGCCCTCGTTTCCATACAATTGAGCGAGCACGCGGATCTTGAGGCGAAGGCCCGGTTGGAAGAACGCCTGCGCCGTTCCCATCAGGTGCAGTTCTGTTACGAAACCACGGGCGCGTTCGACATGGTGGCTTTGTTTCTGTGCGGGAGCATGGCCGAATTCAACGAGCTCGCGACAGAGCTGCTGACCGTGGATTCTACGGTTCGCCGCTACGAATCGAGCTTCGTAAAGCGCGAAATCAAGTTCGCGCCCTTTGTCGACCTGCAGGATTAGCTGCACGCACGCGACAGAAATGCTTGCCACCCCGTGAGCTTTCGGGAAGAGCCTGCGCGACATTGCCCAAGGGAGAGGAATGGCCAGGTCCGCTGCAGCACGCGACGATTCGGCGATCGCGGTGAATGAGCATGAAGGCGCGGTCCTCGGCCTGATAGCGCGCAACCAGCCACTGACCCGCTACCAGCTCTACAAGGCGTTCCAACTGTCTCCGACGACGACCTACAACACGAGCAAGGGCAGCCTCTATCCCCTTGTAAGCAGGCTGATCGATCGCGGCCTCATCGGGGTCGAAACGAACAAGAGCCGGCGGGACGCCGAGCTACTGAGTCTCACGAAGCCCGGCTATGGCGCGCTTACCCGGTGGATCGAGCAGACCGGACCGCAGCATTCCATCGTGAATGATCCGATGCTGTTCCGGGTGTTGGCGCTGAGCGACGTATCACGCGATGAGCGCATTCGGTGGATCGCCGATGCCAAGGGCCTGCTTCTCGACCGGAAGCAGGAATTGAACAGCCCCAAGCAAGGCCCGAAATCCCCGTATGACGATATCGTTCATGGGACCGCTGTCGCGATCATCGACGCCAAGCTGGAGTGGCTCGACCGCCTGCTGATCAAGGTCGTGAACGAAGAAAACGTCTGAAGAAGGGACGGGATTCCTCCCGCCCCCCCAATCATCAGAACGTTCGAGTCGCGTTCACGAACACCGAACGGCCGAGATAGTCATAATCTCCGACCCCGAAGAAGTTGCCGATGCGTGGGAATTGCCCGTTCACGACCGGGAATCCACTGATCGTCGGCGGTTTCTCATTGAACAGGTTGCGGATTCCGACGGTGAACTGACCGACGTTGCGCCAATTCCATTGAACCGAGACGCCATGTTCCCAATAAGGTTCGGCGACCAGATCAAAGTCCGCATTGATGACGCTCCCGTCAGCTTGTGGGAGCGGCACCGTCCCGTCGGGATTGAGCAAGCCTGTCAACAGGCCCTTGGTCCCTTGCTTGCCGACATATTTGACGCCCCAGCGGAACGTGATGTCGTTCACGGTAAAGCGCGTATCCAGCGAACCGACCCACTTCGGGCCCGAACCAAAGCCCGGGTAGCCAAGCGTCCCGTTATATTCGGCGAGGCCCGCACCGGGGAAAAGCTCCAACTGCTGGTGGAGGTTTCGAGTAGCCTGCAGCTGCGTTTGGAACCGGCCGCCGAGCAAGCGGGTCGCAAACCTCGCGTCGAAGTCGATGCCAGTCGCCCTCTGCTTCGAGACGTTCAGATATGGGTTGTTGAACGTAAGGAGGCTGCCGGGGCGTGAGCTACCGGCTGGCGCGCGCGGCCCGATAAGATCGCAAAGGGGGCTGCTGAGGTTCGCCGAATTGTAGCACAGGCTGAGGATCAGATTGCCAAGAACGGTGACCTCGTCCTTGACCGTGATGTTCCAGTAATCGACCGCCAAACTAAAGTCGGCGAACCGTCGCGGCGCCGTGAATACCGCGCCAAAGCCCCAGGTCCTCGCATGCTCGGACTTCAGATTGCCCGCGCCGCCAATGGTCGTGACCTGGGAGGGTTGGGTCGCGGCGAAAGCGAGCGCCTCGTTCTGCGGAGTCGCGGGATTGTCGAGCAATGGAGTCAGAACCGCGAGACAATTGTCGTAAAGCGGCTGTCCCTGTGTCGAGACCGCAGTGAAAGTATTGCACGGGTCAAACGACGGGGGATAAAAACCGGTCTGCGCCGCGACGAACTGTTCGTAAAGATTGGGTGCCCGGAAGTTGGTACCGTAATTGCCGCGGAAGCGAAGCTCCCGCACCGGTGCCCACTGACCATTCACGTGATAAGTGAAATCAGATCCATACGATTTGTAATGCGTGTAACGGCCGGACGCGTCGAGCTCGAGCGTCTCGAAGAACGGCCGGTCCTTGAAGATCGGAATGTTGAGCTCTCCGAACGCCTCATTCACTGTGTCGGAACCCTGCGTGATCCCGGCAGTCGCGAGATTGTAGAGATCGCCAGTTTGCGCAGCTTCGGACGGAACGTCCCTGATATGGTCGTGGCGGTGCGAAAGACCGAGCGCGGCCTTCACGTCGCCCCCGGGTAGCCGGAACAAGGTTCCGTTGACCACAAGCTCCGCCGTATCCTGATCGAAGTGCGAGTGACTGACGTTATGCCGCCAGATGTAATCGTAGACGTTCTGCGGGATCCGCCCCGCGATCAGCACCTGCGGATCGTAGAAGTTTAGCGGCACGCACTGCCCGCCATTATAGGCGTTGTTGGTGACGTTGCTCGCACAGGTATAGCTGACGCCCGCGCCCGTCTGCCCAGGAAGGCCGACGGTGATGACGCTGGCGGGTGTGCCGGAGGGAGCTTCGACTGCGATCAGCGAGTTGGCGAGCGCCGTCGTGCTCGGGTTGAAGACGTCTTCCGTTCCGCGCGTGCGCGAAACCTGGAAGTTTCCGTCATATTGCCAATCGCCAATACCGAGGTTGCCGCGCAGCCCGGCGTTGCCGCGGAAATAATCGACCTTTTGCTTCCGCCAAGACAGCCGGTCAGAAGCTATGAAGGGCGAGAAGTAGTTGATCCCGGCGGCGTCCCAGGAAGTCGGAAAGAACGGACTCGTGTACGAAGTTCCAAGTGGTGAAAGCCCGAAAATATCGTCGATCGGAAATCCGTAGAAATGTCCGCCGAACATCTGGACGTTGCTGCCAAGCTGCCCGGTATCGAATGCCAGCTGATATGCATAATCCTGATGCGAGGTACGGCGCGTGAAAAGCGCTTCCCCGTACAACTCCGCGTCGCCGAGAATGCCCAAATCATATGAACCGTTCAGATAGCCCGTGTAGGTCTTCACAGGCGAGATGATCGTCGATTCGAGCTGTGCCTGTTCTGGCGAGGGACGGAAGTCATATCCGGGAGGAGCGCCCGGAGGCCCAATCGGGAGGTCGACCCGAACAGGCGGTCCGATCACGGGTTGTCCGGTCGCATAGCCGGGGAACGTGATTCGGCCCGTTGAGACGAATGTGAGATTACCGGCGGCCGTAAGACCGAGAGCGTCGGAGAGTCCGTAACCGGTCGCAATTCCCAATGAATCATACTGGAAGGGAAAGCACCGTAGCTCGCCTGTCGCCGGATCCTTCTGGCCGATTTCTTGGCCATTCACG
>DATLOY010000010.1:0-5728 GCA_035536015.1 Sphingomicrobium sp. | reverse complement strand
CGCCGGTAGCGCCGCCCGGGGAAGACGAGCTTCCGCCCGAGAAGCGGCCCCTTCCGTGAGGGACATCGACGACACGAAGCAGCCCTTGCTCGAACATCTGATCGAGCTGCGCCGTCGGCTCTTGTGGTGCCTGGCGACGCTCGTCCTTACCTTTTTCATCTGCTTCGCCTTCGCGAAGGACATCTTCGCGGTTCTCGTCCAGCCCCTGCTCAAGGCAGGGCAGGGCAAGCTCATCTACACCGACATTTTCGAAGCCTTTTTCGTGCAGGTGAAAGTCGCCCTTTTCGCCGCGCTGATGCTGAGCTTCCCCGTCCTCGCGACCCAGTTGTGGCGGTTCGTCGCGCCGGGTCTCTATGCCAAGGAAAAAAACGCTTTCCTCCCGTTCCTCCTGGCGACCCCGATCTTCTTCGCGGCGGGTGCGGCATTCGCGTACTTCGTGGCCATGCCCTGGGCGCTGCACTTCCTCCTGAGTTTTCAGGGGAATGTCGGCGGAGTGACCCAGGAGGCCCTGCCCGGCGTCGGCAATTATTTGACGTTCGTGACGCGCTTCCTGTTCGGCTTCGGAGCGGCGTTCCTGCTTCCGATCCTGCTGATGATCCTGGAGCGCGCCGGTCTCGTCACCCGTGAGCAGCTCGCCAGGTCGCGGCGCTACGCCGTCGTCGCCGCAGCCGCGGTCGCAGCGGTGCTGACTCCGCCGGATGTCGTTTCGATGCTGATGCTGTTGGTGCCGCTCTATGGGCTGTACGAGTTCGCGATCCTCGCAATCCGCATAACCCACTGGCGCGCCGCGCGCCGCGCCCGGTCAGAAGCGAAAAATCCGGAGGCCCAGACAGAAGAGGGCCCGGAAGCGCCACCGGGGGGGGGGAGGGTTGGCGGTTCCGGGCCCATTTAAGCGGATAGCGAGAGCGGGGGGGCAAAAGGTCACTATCCGAATTGCACAACGCGGTGTCTTCCCGAACAGTTCCGACGTGCGGCAACTTTTTTTGGCCGTACCCGAAACGGTTGATATTGGCCGTCAGGGGTTGGGAAATACTGGTAAATCAACGCTATAGCGCCCCAATTTTCGGTCGAGTTCAGACCGCAGCTGCTTGGCCAGGCCGGTGACGATTCGTTCGAACTGGGCTTTTTCCGGCTGGTCGGCCTGATCCGGCACCAGGACATGACTGCTGAGCGTCAATCGCGCGGTCAGCTCGCTGGTTCGGCGAAGCGAGAGGTCGATCGGATCCTGAGGTGACTTGAGCATCGCATATTCGACGATTTCCGTGACCAGGAAGGCGACGGCGACGGCGACGTCCTGTGTCGTGTTAACCGATTCAAGGTCGAGGTCGATGATCAGCTTTCGGGCCGAATCCGGGGCGCCGGCGCGAAGTTCCGCGGCGAGCTCGGAAAGGAGGGGACGCAACGCGATCCCGCGATTCTCTTCCATCTCCGCATAATGATTGCGGTGGACGATCGAGAGCGCGCCGACGCGGCGGCCAATCCCGGCATAAGCGGCCTGCGCGTCGGGAGTTCCCGCGCTCCGCCCGTGGATGTTCAGCAATGACGCAACGACCTGGAGGTTATTCTTCACTCTATGGTGGACCTCGCGAACGAGCCGCCGTTGGCCTTCGAGCGCCGCGGTCATGTCGCGCTCGGATTCGTCCACCCGCGCGACTGCCCGCCCAAACGCATCCCGCAACTCCTGAATCTCGGTCGATGGGCCCAATCTTCGCGGAAGATTGAGCTCCGACCCCGGCGTGTAGCGGGTCACCGCGTTCTGAAGGCGCTTCAACGGCCGGATCAGCAGGCGGCTGACCAGCAACCACGCGACGAGAGCGGCCAGGATCCACATCAGCACGGGCAACAACAGTATCAGCTGATCAATCGTCGTGATTCTTGCGGAGGTCGATCCGATCCGCGTGACCAACGCTCCATTCCCGATCGGCCAATCGATGGTCACGAGATGATCATTCGCGGTCGGATCCGAATCGATGATTCGCATCTCGTTCGCGTGGTCGCTGACGACAAGCGACCTGATATCGCCGCCGGCATCGAGCGCTGCAGCGCGAATCTCGTCTTTTTGCAGGTTGGCGGTTGCCATCCCTCCAACCACCCCGACCCGAATGATGAGGTCGTTGTCTTCAGGGTTGATCCATAAGCGGATATCGCCCGGAGCTACGAGGGGGGTCGGATTCGCTGGCCGGAATCCTCCCGAAACGCAAAGCAGACGCCCATTCGAGTCCCGAAGCGCGAAACGGCGAGAGATCGCCGGAGCGGTCGCGAGTGATTGCACGATGGCGGCGCAGGGGGCGGCACGGCTCTGAGAGAGGGCGCCAGCAGCAGCGACGCGCAAGGCGAGTGCATTTCTTGCGACCAGGCTCTCGATGGCTCTCGCAGCACTACGCGACTGGTCTTCGCTTCGGCCCTGTAAAGCGTCGTTCGCTTGCCTGATGCCGCTTCCGCCGAGCCAGCCGAGGGCGATTCCGATCGGCAGCAACAGCGCAGTGAGGATCAGAAGGAGTTTCGCTGCGGTCGGGAGCCGCTCAAAGCGGCGCGCGGCACCGCTCACCATTCCGCTTCGCCTTTCACGGCTGGCTCAGCTGAGCTTCCCCAGAAGATCGTTGAACTCGTCCGGCACCGTCTCGCGAAGGGTGTCGTCATAGACCGAGCGAAGCGCGCGGCCGAGATCGACCGCTCGCTGCTTGCGGGACTTTCGCTCTGGATTGATCGGCTTGCCGGAATGGCCCCGACGCTTGGCGCCGTCCGACTGGCCGCGATCCTTACCACTCAACCTCTCGTCCCCCCTCGCGCGGGTACACGCGCCTCCATACAAAGCTCAAATTTCGGCGCAACGGTCTCCATCGCTCCGAATATTTTTCGCCGACCCGCTGCGCACGCAATCCTTCGCCGGCAGCCAGCCCACGTTCGACAACGGAAACCAAATGGCTGGTGCTTGGTTCCACGCTTCAGCAGTTCTTTGGGGGCGCCACAGCCAGATACTGACGGCCCTTGCAGGGTTGCAACAATCAGGGTGCGCCGCCAAAGACGGCGCAAATTGTCATTTCGAGGGAGTGCCTCATCAATGTCGCTAGGCCAGGAACTCGCTCCTCATCTGCCGTTTCTCCGCCGATACGCCCGGGCGCTGACTGGCAGTCAGGCGCATGGTGATGCTTTCGTCCGGGCAACGCTGGAAGCCATCGTCGCCAAGCCCGACGAATTTCCGCGTGAAGTCGATCCCCGTCTGGGACTGTACAAGACTTTCCACGCCATCTGGTCGACGGCCAATGTCGAGGAAGGCGAGGAACCGTCGAAGGATTACAGCGGTCCGGAAGGGATTGCCCACGCCCGATTGTCGAGGATCACTCCGCTTTCCCGCCAGGCGCTGCTCCTCACTTCGCTCGAGGGGTTTTCGTCCGAAGATACCGGCTATCTGATCAATGCCAGCCCCGCGGACGTCGAGTCGCTCGTCGCGGAGGCGCTCGAAGAAATCGAACGCCAGACGCTCGCCGACGTTCTCATTATCGAGGACGAGCCGATCATCGCGATGGATATCGAAACGATCGTTCGCGACCTCGGGCATAATGTCACCGGCGTTGCCGTCACTCGCGACGAGGCTGTCGCGCAGGCCCGGCAAAACCCGCCGGGACTCGTTCTTGCCGACATCCAGCTGGCCGACGATTCGAGCGGGATCGATGCGGTGAAAGACATCCTCGCGGAATTTTCGGTGCCGGTGATTTTCATCACGGCCTTCCCGGAGCGGCTCCTGACGGGAACCCGGCCGGAGCCGACGTTCCTCATCACCAAGCCGTTCCAGCGATCGACGGTGAAGGCGGCCATTGCCCAGGCGTTATTCTTCGACGCGGCGACGGTGCCGGCGGCCTGATCGATACTGGGCCGGAACATGGCCGGTGAAGGCGCGTTGGCCTTCACGAACATCGATTGAGGCAGGAAGTTTAAATGCCGGAAGCCCAAAGGGACGCTCCGCGGACCGAGGTTACGACGACTGAAGCCCGGGGCGGGTCGACCCCGCACATGACGCGTTATGTGCTGACTGTCGGACTAATCCTGGTGATCGTGATCTTCGCGGTCATCGTCCTGGTTGGCCGCTCCTGAGTTCCTGGCTTCTGTCACATTCGCTGTTCATCGTCGGTCAAACCGCGCGCCGCCATGTGGCGCGTCAGTAAAGGGTGGGGGTGAAGCTTGTCCGAAGATCGTGAAGAGGAGCGTCCGGCGGGTTCATCGCCCGAGCCTGTTCCGCTGCCCGATCCCGAATTCAAGGAACAGCTCGCGTCGGTGATCCCGCACTTGCGCGCGTTCGGTCGTTCGCTGTCCGGAAGCCGCGACCTCGCGGACGACCTCGTTCAGGAAACTCTGCTCAAGGCGTGGGCGGCCAGGAAGCGCTTCCAGGCCGGCACGAACATGCGCGCCTGGACCTTCATCATCCTCAGGAACCTGTTCCTGAGCCAGATGCGGCGTGCCCGCTTCAAGGGCGAATGGGACGAGATCACGGCGTCGAAGATCCTCGCCGCGCCCGCCAGCCAGGACCGGCACATCGAACTCGGCGACATGCAGCGCGCCCTGATGCATTTGCCTCAGCCGCAGCGGGAAGCCTTGATCCTCGTCGGTGCTGGCGGCTTCGCTTATGAGGAAGCCGCCGAGATTTGCGGCTGCGCCGTCGGGACGATCAAAAGCCGGGTCGCACGCGGTCGAGTCGCGCTCGAGCAATTGCTGTCGAGCGGCAAGCTGCCGTCAAGGCGCCAGCATCGGACCGACCCGGACAAATCGGCGCTCCAGGCGATCATGGGTGAAGTGGACGAACTTAGCCGCGATCACGGCTGATCGAATCCCGGATCGCGTCCGGAATGAACCTCAGGCGGTCAATTCAATCTTCGCAGAAGCTCGGCGAAGTCGCGGTCGCAAGGCTCTGACGCCGCTGCCTCGAATGCGCGGCGAAGCGCGGCTGTGATGCCGGCATGCGCAGGCGGACCATCGACGCGGATCACCCGCCGGTCCCTGCTCCCAATTTCTCCTGCCGTAAGCAAATCAGATTCAACCTTCATTTCCAATGAAACGTCTCATGATCGGCGGAAGTTTCGTGCGCCGCGGAAATCCGCCAATGGTGTGACTTATGAACTGCGGCCCAGTGCACGAATCCCGGGATGAAGCGGTTGCGCGAGCAGCCAAATTCTCGCCGTTCCTCCGGGATGCGCTTCAGGCTCGGCCGGAGATCCGGGATGCCTTTCTTGGCCAAGGCGCCGATGCCGCCGCGGCGCTGGCTCTAGGCGATGCGAACGGCGATGCCGACGCCCGACTCCGGCGACAGCGGCACGGGCTGGCCCTGGCCGTCGCGCTTGGCGACCTCTCGGGCCAGTTGCCGCTCGAGGACGTCACACGGCTGCTGTCCGATTTCGCCGACTCGGCGATCCACACGGCAGTCGTGACGGCCATCGCAGAACGCGTGCCCGATGCTGTTCCGCAGGGCTTCACAGTCGTCGCGATGGGCAAGCTCGGCAGCCGCGAGCTGAATTATTCGTCGGACGTCGATCTTTTGCTGCTGTTCGATCCGCAAGCGCTTCCCAAGCGGGAGCGCGAGGATGCGACCGAAGCGGCGGTGCGAATCGGCCGCCGGATGATCGGGCTGCTGCAGAAGCGCACCGAGCACGGTTACGTCGCCCGGGTCGATTTGCGCCTACGGCCATCGCCGGAAGTCACGCCTATCGCGCTGCCCATCAACGCTGCGATCTCGCAT
>DATLOY010000009.1:0-17377 GCA_035536015.1 Sphingomicrobium sp. | reverse complement strand
GATCGAGCCGGTTGTCGATCGTCAGCAATAGCGCCGCCGAACGGACTCTCATCTTGTCACTAACGCGATCGAACATCGGGCGGCTTACCTCGTATTTCTCGCAAACGCCCTAACCCGTGCTCGCTTTCGATATCGTAAATGTATCCCGCCGCGCAGTAGTTCCCTTTTACGGTCCGAAGTTAATGAAGCGATCAACGCTCCACTCGTCCCTGGGGTTAAGAGCGACCATCAAGGCGCAGAGGCGCCAAATTCCGAAAGCTCCGGCAGCCCCGACGATGCCGTCAATCGCGTAGTGCCAGCCGAGCGCAATCGACAGGATCCAGATAGAAATTGCCACAATGATGATGGGTACGAGCCATCTACGGGCGAAGACTGCCGTCGCGATTACTATCCACGCCATCGTCGCGATATGCAAGGAAGGCATGGCGGAAATACCGCCACCGGGCTCAAACTGCCCTTTTTGATAGGTCCACCAGAGGTAATCGGCCAACTCTCGAGTCTCGGGAGTCATGCCGAACCCTATGAAACGATCACCGTATTTTAGATCAGCATAAAAAACGGGTCCTGCGGCTGGCAGCAACGTATGGATAACTGGTCCAAAGACTGACCACAGCAAAAAATATGTAAGCAAAATAACGGTTTTCTCACGAGACGGTCGCTGGTTCAGAACGTTAAGTAAAGTGAGAACCAACAGCGCGAACCATACACGGTGATAAAACAAAGCAAGTGGCCGGTTGTCCAGCCAAGTCAGCAACCTCCACGGATCCGTGAAGAATATTGCATGATCGACATTTGCCAAGAGCGGATCCGCCCAAAACGGCACGAGACGATTAAGCAGCTGCTTCACCCACATGAACATCGCCATGTTCGCGCCTGCCAAAAGTAGGCCAGCGACGAGCCAAGTCAGGTGTCGGTAATTGTTCGCGAGATACGTGCGAAATCTTGCCAAAGGCCGGTCCGCTCCCGAACGAATCATCCGAACGGTTGACCCGAGAACCATCAGAGAGGCCATGCCCCCGGCCGCAACCAGCCAAAGAGGCAAAATAGCGAGGGCTGCAGCAACGGCTCGAAAATCAGGTGTCTGCGCCAGAGCGAACGCCCCGACCGCCAGTGTCAAGACAGAGCCCGGGACAATCCAATACAAATCGTTCGCGGCGCGCCGGGTACAATCCACTCGCGCGCATCCTGGTCGGTCAGCCATCTAAAGCCGGTCCGGGATTGCAGGATTCAATTGACGCTTCCAAAGAAACAGCGGCGCCATTTTCCAGCAACCAAACGCTCCTACCCCGGCAAAAAGGCTATCGATGAAATAATGCCAGCCTAAGGCGATCGAGCCTAAGAAGATCACAGCCCACCAAAGCCATGCCAGGACGCGCGATCGCGGCCAAAGCGTTTGAACTGCGAGCGCAGTCCAGGTCGTCGTCGCAACATGCATAGACGGCATCGCGGAGATACCAGCTCCAATGACCGAGCTATGATGAATGTAATCACTCCAAAGGTAGCTCGTCATGACTCCCACAAGGGGGGCGTGGTGTGCATTCCGTTCGATCAATCCCGCGAAATCGGCCCGTCCGACGACTTGGCCATAAAACACCGGCCCGGCAGAGGAGAGTGCGTATTGTCCGATCACTCCCAGCAAACCGACAGTCATGAAGTATGCGAGCAACGCGCGCGATTTGACCCGAGAAGAGGGCAAGGCCAGCATGAAAATCAGGACTGCGAATTTTACCGGACCCCAAAAAGGATAGAGGACATCAAGGGGGTGGACGAGGGATATTGGAATGATACGCCAGGCGTCCGTGCGGAGCACTATACGGTCAGCAGCGGCCAACAAAGGGTCGGCCCAAAATGGCACCACGTAGGGGAGCATTTGTTTGAGCCAGGTTAGGGCTCCAATCTGTAACGCGATCAGCTGAAACCCAAGCAGGTAACAAATCACTGCACTACCATTGGTCTCAGAACTGAGGCGTTCAATGGGTTCTTCTTCACCCTCGGCCCATAGTTGCCAAAGGCGTTTGAGAAATAGAAATAGACCGCAAATGAACGACACGACTGCTGCGAAGATCATGTAACTCACAGTTGGCGGCATTTCAGGGGCTCGGACCACCGCACTGACGAAAAGTGCGGCAAGGTATTGCGCCGCAACGAATGTTGCGGCGGGCGCGATCCAAGAGCTATCATGTGCGACGCTGACCGAACGATGACGAACTGCGGTGGCTGCCACTTCGCTTCCTAGAGTTTGGGCTCGAGCAGCCATCCAAGTATCGAAGTAACATAGGCAAAAGTGAGGATGGCAATTGGAGGTAGTGCCAGCCATTTCTCACGAGGCATGTTGAGTAGTCCTGGGAACAGGCGCTTGAACACGGCCAATCTCAACCCTGCACCTGAACCAGCAAAAGCTTGCGCAACTCGTCCTGGAATTGGTGCAGCTTCGCGCCCTCGAGATGCGCGGGGCCGCCGCTGAGCTTCACCGACGCCGGGTTCACCGGCCGGCCATCCTTCAACACCTCGTAGTGCAGGTGCGGGCCCGTCGACAGGCCGGTCGAACCCACATAGCCGATCACCTCGCCCTGGCGGACGTAGCTTCCCGAGACAGCGGCGATTCGGCTCATGTGCCCATACATGGTCGCGATTCCGCCGGCATGCGCGATCTCGACCATCTGCCCATAGCCGCCATGCCATCCCGCGGACACGACCCGGCCATCGGCCGCCGCGTGGATCGGAGAGCCGTACGCGGCTCCCAGGTCCAAGCCAGCGTGCATGCGCCGATATCCCAGGATCGGATGGAAGCGCTCACCGAAGCCGCTCGTCACTCGTCCCGAAACGGGCATGCGCATGCCCTGCTGGTCCTGGCCGCCAACCCCATCCGCATTGACCCAGATGACCTCTTTGCCGTCGGTCCATTTCAGGAGCTCGACGTCCGCACGAGCAACGCGGTCCATCCCGATGTAAACAAGCTGGCCGAGCGTTCCATCTGGCTTGCGCTCGATCACCAGGTCGAACTTGTCGTCGACGCTGAGTCCATCGGCGAGGCGGATCGCTTTGCCGAGAATCCACACATATTCGCGGCCCTGGCGTTCAGGGACGCCGGCCGCCTGAAGCGATTGGGTGAGGTTCGACCCCACCTTGCCGGTAAAGCGCTGGGCATCCGGGTCAGCTGCCTCGTTAGCCGACGGAACCAGTGGCGGCGGCGAGTAGCTCACGGGTACGGGCGAAACTGTTGGCGCCGGTACCGGGGCGTTGGCGGGAGCACGCGAAGGCGAGCTTGCGACCGCGATCCCGATGATCGCAGCGGCGGCAATTCCGCCGATCAGCCCGAGACGGCGCGCACGAACGGCCGCACGAAAGCGCGTCTTGTTATTGGCAGTGGATAAAACGACATGCTTCACAGCCGGCTGCCCCCCAGGACGTCGGCTCGGTTCCACGACCCTTTTCCCGCTTTTAGGGTGTGCTCGTCAAGCGCTTGGAATTGAGGCTAAGTCCCAAGCTGGAGCGCCAGTAGCGCGAAGCTCTGCAGCCAATGCTCCCCCATATAATCGCCGGACAGGTGCGGCATAGCGGCGGCAAGATGGGTTTGGGCGTGCTCCGGATAACCGAGCTCGCGCCAGCACCAGGCCCGGCTGAGGTTCAGGCCGTCGAGGTGAGCGATTTTGCCGTCGCTCCGGTCGCTGACGATCGCCGGAGCGAACAGGGTTGCCGGCGCATGGCTTTTGATGCGCGGCAGGAACCGATCGAACCATTGCTGGAATATGCCCGGATTGGCGCGCTTCATGCACAAGGCCTCGATCAAGGCGGGCGAGAGGAAGTCGTCTCCGCTCGGTTCCCACGCCTGGCAGTCGCGATCAGCGCCGAACCAATGAACGGAACGGTCGCGAATTTGACCGGCAAGTGCGGGGTCGAACCGATCCGCCCATTCCAGCGAAAGGATGAGCGCGAACGCCGTGTTGAAATGCGTCCCCGCGCGGATCGGGTAGGTGAGGATCTGAAGGTAATCGCGAAGGCGATCCGTGAATGCTCTTGCGAGCGGTTCCAGTTCCCTGCCCCAGCCACGCTCCTCGTGTCGCATCGCTTCGAGATGTAAATAGAGCAGCCAGGCCCAGCCGTACGGTCGCTCGAAACCACGGCTCAACGGCCGGTCGAGATAGACGAGTTCGGCGCCGACCTTCTCCGCGGTGAAGGTCTCGTCCGCGAGCTTCGCAACCTCTTCGTTCGGATAGAGCCGGTGCAGCGTCAGCAGCGTCCACCAGCCATGGACACAGCTATGCCAGTCGAAGCTTCCGAAGAAGATCGGATGAAGCGCGCGGGGAGTCTGTGCGTCCGCGTCGCTTTCAAGAACATGGTCGAGCTTGTGCGGATATTCCTTGGGCACATGCCCAAGCGCGATCTGGCTCATTCGTGAAGCGAGGTCGTGGTCGAGTTTCACCGGAATGCCGCGAAATAGAGAATGAGGATGTTCGCGATCAGCAAGGGTATCGCTGTCGGCACCTGCGCCTTGATCACTCCATATTGATTCCTGAGCTCGAGCAGCGCCGCCGGGACAATGTTGAAGTTGGCCGCCATGGGGGTCATCAGAGTTCCGCAAAAACCGGCCAGCATCCCGACGGCGCCGATGACCGCCGGGTTGCCGCCATCCTGGTGAATCAGGATCGGCACCCCGATCGCGGCCGCCATCATCGGAAAGGCGGCGAAGGCGTTGCCCATGATCATCGTGAACGCGACCATGCCGAGTGCGAACAGAAGGACTGCAAGGAAGATGCTGCCGTGCGGGATGATCGCTCCGATCATCGCCCCGATCGTCGTGCCTAGACCCGCCGCGGCGAAAATTACCCCGAGCGATGCGAGCATTTGGGGAAGAACCATGGCCCAGCCGATCGCATTGGCAAGCCGGCTCCCTTCGTCGAGAGAGGCCAGAGAGGGCGGCCGCAGCCATAAATAAGAAACAATCAGCGCGATGATGACGCCGCAGCCGAGCAACACCAGCGTCACGGCTTTCGGATCGATGAGATTGAAACCCTTCAACGGCGTATAATTGAACGCCAAAGTGCCGACGAACGCCGTGAATGGAATGAGCAGCGCCGGCAGGAACAGCCTGTTGCCGTATCGATCGGATGATCGCTGGCGCTCAGCTGGCGTTGCCGATTCCTTCGAGCCGCGACCGATCAGGTGGAAGCCCGCGATCGCCACGAGAGCAAGCACAAGAAGGCCGTTGCCAACGTCGCCGAAGAAATCCCCAAACCAGAAGCTTGCCGCCAGCAGGAGCCAGAAGGCCGCGTTGCCCCAACGCTTCGGATTGGTTTCGTCACGCGCGCTGCCGACTGAAAATCCCGCAAAGACGGCGCCCGCCAGGACGTAAAGCCAGTGGAGGTCGATCATGCTTGCTCGCCATTCCCGCCAATGCGGGGGTCCCGACTCTGTTCAAGACCAGCGGAGGCCTCGCTCCCGCGGGGATGACGGGCCAGGGCTCGATCCAACAGTAGCAATCGCGTGCTGTGGATCAGGAAGGCGCAAATCGCAGTCGGGATCGCCCAGACCGACAACTGAAACGGCGTCAACTGTATACCGAAGCTCGCCAGCGAACCCTGGATCAGCAGGATGGACGCGATCGCGAGGAAAATATCTTCTCCGAAAAAGAGGCCGATATTGTCGGTCGCCGCCGACATGGCCTTCACGCGTTCGGCAGTATCTTCGTCGAGTTCCCCATGCGCCCTTTCGGCTGCCGCAATGGCCATGGGCGCTACGAGAGGCCGCACCGTCTGCGCATGGCCTGCCACGGAAGTCAGTCCCAGCGCCGACAGGATTTGGCGAAAGGCGAGATAGACGATCAACAGGCGACCGGTCGTCGCTCCCCGGATGCCGGCGATCAAAGCGCGGGCACGTTCCTGCAAGCCGTAACGTTCGAGCAATCCGACGACCGGCAGGATAATCCAGATGATTGAAACATAGCGGTTCTCGTTGAAGCCGTGCCCCAGCGTTCCGAGGACTTTAACGAACTGCAGGCCGCCGAGCAGCCCGGTGACGATCGCAGCGACGGCGACCACCAGCAGAGGATTGAAGCGCAGCGCAAAGCCAAGGACGACCAGAGCGATGCCGAGCAGCGGCCAGTAATTCATTCCCCCGCCCTTCCGTACCCGCCCCCGCCGGGCGTTTCGATAACGAACCGGTCGCCGACGTCGACGTTGGTCGATTCTGTCGCAGTCAGCATCTCGACCGTGCCATCGGTCCGCTCAACCCAGTTGCGTCCAGCCTGGGCATCCGCTCCTCCCATAATTCCGCGCGGTGGAACGCGTCGCCGGTCTGCCAGGATGTTGGCGCGCATGGGTTCGAGGAAGGTCACCGAGCGCACGACTCCATCGCCGCCCTTGCGCGCTCCGGGCCCGCCCGAACCGCGCCGGATTGCAAACTGATCGAGCCTCACAGGCAATCGGGTCTCCAGGATTTCAGGATCGGTCAAACGGCTGTTGGTCATGTGCGTCTGGACGGCGCTGGTTCCGTCGTGATCCGGGCCAGCGCCCGAGCCGCCCGCGATCGTCTCATAATATTGGTGACGTTCATTGCCGAACGTGAAGTTGTTCATCGTACCCTGGCTCGGCGCAAGCCGGCCTGTCGCGGCGAACAGGGCATCGGTCACGACCTGGCTGGTCTCGACATTCCCGGCCACCACGGCCGCCGGATAGCTCGGATTGAGCATCGAACCTTCAGGAACGACCAGCTTGATCGGCCGCAGGCAGCCGTCGTTCATGGGAATCGCGTCGTCGATCAAAGTGCGAACGACATAGAGCGACGCGGCGCGAACGATCGAGAATGGCGCGTTGAAATTGTCCGAGAGTTGATCGCTCGTGCCGGTGAAATCGAAGGTTGCCGATCGGCTCGCCTTGTCGACGGTGATCTTCACGCGCACATGAGCGCCGTTGTCCATCTCATAGTCAAACTCGCCGTCGTCGAGCCGACCAAGCAGCCGGCGAACGGATTCCTCGGCATTGGCGAGCACATGGTTCATGTAGGCCGCGACGACTTCAGGTCCGTATTCGCGCGCTGTTTGCGCAAGCACCTCTGCCCCGCGTACGCAGGCCGCGAGTTGTGCTTTCAGATCGGAGAGGTTTCGGTCGGGATTGCGCGCCGGCCACTCTCCCGAGCCAAGCAGCGAGCGCATCTCGATCTCGCGGAAATGGCCTTCGTCGACGAGCAGCTCATTGTCGATCAGCACGCCTTCCTGCACGATCGACCGGCTGTCAGGCGGCATTGAGCCCGGAGCAATTCCCCCGATGTCGGCATGGTGGCCACGGGCAGCGACGAAAGCCGAGGGCTCGGCTTCTTCGCCGTAAAAGACCGGCACGATCACAGTGATGTCAGGCAGGTGCGTCCCGCCGCGATAGGGATCGTTCAGAACGTAGGCGTCGCCGCGGCGGATTCCGCGTCCGTCCCTGCCCTCGCCGCGCGCGTCGATGATCGTTCGGATACTCTCGCCCATTGAGCCGAGATGCACCGGAATGTGCGGTGCATTTGCGATCAGCGCGCCGTCCGCGTCGAAGATTGCGCAGGAGAAATCGAGCCGTTCCTTGATGTTCACGGAAGTCGCGGTGGACTGCAGCGCGACGCCCATTTCTTCCGCGATCGCCATGAAGAGGTTGTTGAAGATCTCCAGGCGGACCGGATCCACATCCGTGCCGATCGCTTTCTCGCGGTCAAGCGGAACGGCTCGATTGAGGATCAACGTCCCGTCGCTAGCCCTATCCGCTCGCCAACCTGGCGCGACGAACGTGGTCGAGGAAGGGTCGAATATCAAAGCCGGGCCATCGATGACTTCGCCAGCGGCGACCGCCTCCGAAGCAGATTCCGCTGGCGGCGGCGTGTGGCCGATCGCCTCGACCACGAGCGCGTCGACAATCACCTCTGCGCCCTCGTCGACATAGCCGAACCGTTTCTTGTGCAGCTCGGTGAAGGCGGCATGCATGTCGGGAGCAGATGCGATCGCGATGTCGAGCGTGGTATCGCTTCCCGTCGTTCTCAACCGTGCCCGCTGGACCAGTTCGATCCGTTCCGCATGCACATCTTGCGCGATCAACGCAGCGCGAGCGCGCTGTTCAAGCTCTGCCAGCGTATCGGAAAAATCTTCGCCGAGGGGCCTCAGCCAGCTTGTTTCCCGAATAGCTTTCACATCGGCAATTCCGATGCCGAATGCCGAAAGCACGCCCGCAAGCGGATGGATCAGGATGCGTTCCATCCCAAGGGCATCGGCCACGGCGCATGCGTGCTGACCGCCCGCGCCGCCAAAGCAGGCAAGCGTGTAACGGCTGACGTCATGACCTCGCGCGATCGAGATTTTTCGGATCGCGGCAGCCATGTTGTCGACTGCGATCTCGAGGAAGCCCTCGGCTATCTGCCTCAGGTCCTTGCTTCCGACCTGCTCGGCGATTTCCTGCAGCCGCGCCAGCGAAGCTTCGGGATCGAGACGTTCGTCGGCGTTCGGCCCGAACACCGCCGGGAAATGCGCGGGGTCGATGCGGCCCAGGAAAAGATTGCAGTCGGTCACCGTCAACGGGCCGCCGTTGCGATAGCAAGCCGGACCGGGGCTGGCTCCTGCCGACTCGGGTCCGACCCGAAATCGCATTCCGTCGAACCTGCAGATCGAGCCTCCGCCGGCGGCGACGGTATGAATTTGCATCATGGGAGCTCGGATCCGGACGCCAGCGACAACGCTTTCGTCAGCTAGCTCGAACTGCCCGGAATAATGGGAAACGTCGGTCGACGTGCCGCCCATGTCGAAACCGATGAGCCGATCAGCGCCATGTGGCTCGCTTGATGCTACCATGCCGACCACGCCCCCCGCAGGTCCGGACAGGATGGCATCCTTTCCTCGGAAAGCGGTCGCCTCGGCCAGGCCGCCATTCGATTGCATGAAATGGAGATCGGTCGCGCCGGGCAGGCCGGCCGCAACGCGATCCACATATTGTCTCAGGACCGGCGAGAGATAGGCGTCGACGACGGTTGTATCGCCGCGTCCGACGAGCTTGATCAGCGGCGCAACTTCGTGGCTGACCGAGATTTGGCGAAAGCCGAGCGCGCGCGCCATTTCCGCCAAGCGGGCCTCGTGCGCAGTATGTATCCATCCATGCATCAAGACGATCGCCAGCGCATCGACACCTGCCCCACGGATCTCCTGCAGCGCGGCCTCGGCACTCGACTCGTCAAGGGCGACTAGAATTTCGCCACCCACGCCCACCCGCTCCTCGATCTCGACCACCTGTTCGTAGAGCATCGACGGAAGCACGATGCGGCGCGCGAAAATCTCCGGCCGCGCCTGGTAGCCGATCCGGAGCGCGTCACCGAACCCTCGAGTGATCGCCAGGGCCACTCTTTCGCCTTTGCGCTCCAGCAGGGCGTTGGTCGCGACTGTGGTCCCCATCCGGACCTCGGAGACCGTCCCACCTTCATCGGCGATCACGCGCCGGATCGCCTCGAGCGCGGCATCTTCATACTGCCCCGGATTTTCCGACAGGAGTTTCTCTACCCGCCGGGCTCCGTCCGACGCGCGAGCGATCACATCGGTAAAAGTCCCGCCACGATCGATCGCAAAGGCCCAGCTGCGCTCCACAGGGACGCTCAAGCATAACGATCATTTCACTTCCAGCCGTGGAATCTCGTCCCTATGGCGCAGCCATGACTGTTCTTGTGACCGGAGTTGCGGGATTCATCGGTTCGGCAACTGCGCGTGCCCTCCTAGATCGCGGTGAAGAGGTCGTCGGAATCGACAATCTCAACGATTATTACGACCCGGCCTTGAAGCAAGCGAGGCTTGAGCGGCTCTCAAGCCAGTTCGACAACCGCTTCCGGTTCGAGCGCGTCGATTTCTCGAACGCGAACGCGCTGAATGAGATGGCGTCTAGCCACGATTTCGATCGCATCGTGCATCTCGGTGCCCAGGCCGGGGTTCGGTACAGCATCGAGAATCCCGGCGCTTATGTTCAATCGAACCTGGTCGGACATTCGAATATGATCGAGATCGCTCGCCAACGTCGGTCGAGCCACTTCGTCTACGCCTCCTCGTCATCGGTTTACGGCGGCAACAAAAGCTTGCCGTTCCGCGTCGAAGATCGGGTCGACCATCCGCTGTCGCTCTACGCAGCGACGAAGAAAGCGGACGAGCTCATCAGCGAATCCTATGCGAACCTCTATCGATTGCCGATGACGGGTCTTCGGTTCTTCACGGTCTACGGGCCCTGGGGCAGGCCCGACATGGCGATGTGGATCTTCACCAAAGCCTTGTTCGCGGATGAGCCGCTGCCGCTTTACAATCGCGGAGAGATGCGGCGCGACTTCACCTACATCGACGATATCGTGCGCGGAGTGATCGCATGTCTGGATGCTCCGCCCGCTGACGATGGCACGCCGAAGGCCGGCGGAAGCACCGCGCCGCACGCGCTGTACAACATCGGCAATCACCGGAGCGAAGACCTGATGCGCGTCGTCGAGCTGCTCGAGCAGGCTGTTGGCAAGAAGGCTCTGATATCGCCGGAACCGATGCAGCCGGGCGATGTGAGGGAAACGTTCGCCGACATCAGTGCGATCGAGCGCGACCACGGCTTCAAGCCGACCACGACCATCGATGAAGGCGTTCCGCGCTTCGTGGAATGGTATCGGGAATATCATCGGCTATAGCCGTTGGCAGTGAGCCTTCCGCCGATCCTTTCGAACCTGCGCCTGCCCGTGATCGCGGCGCCGATGTTCATCATCTCCAACCCGAAGCTCGTCATTGCCCAATGCACGGCAGGAATTGTCGGCAGCTTCCCCGCGCTCAATGCCCGGCCGGCGTCTCTGCTGGACGAGTGGATTCATGAAATCGCTGAAACGCTCGCTGAGTGGGACCGCGATCATCCGGAGCGGCCGGCCGCCGCCTTCGCTGTCAATCAGATCGTGCATCGGTCCAACGACCGGTTCGAGCACGACATGGAGGTCTGCGCGAAGTGGAAGGTGCCGATCGTCATCACCTCCTTGGGTGCCCGCACCGAGCTTAATGATGCCGTGCACGCCTGGGGCGGGATAACGCTTCACGATATCATCGACGACCGATTCGCCCGGAAAGCCATCGAAAAAGGCGCGGACGGCATCATCGCGGTTGCCTCCGGCGCCGGTGGCCATGCCGGGCGCTGGTCGCCATTCGCATTGCTGCAGGAAATCCGGACCTGGTTCGACGGGCCGCTGATATTGTCGGGTGCGATCGCGAACGGCGGCGCCGTCCTGGCCGCGCAGGCCGCTGGAGCGGACCTTGCCTATGTCGGCTCGCCATTCATCGCGACCGAAGAAGCCAATGCGCCCGATGAATATAAGCAGGCGATCGTTGATAGCGGCGCTGCGGACATCGTCTACACCGATCTCTTCACCGGCGTTCACGGCAATTACCTCCGATCTTCGATCGAACGCGCAGGCCTTGATCCGGAGGCGCTGGCCAAGGGCGACATCAATACAATGAAGTTCGGATCGGAAGGATCGAACAAATCGAAGGCTTGGCGCGACATCTGGGGATCAGGCCAGGGGATCGGAGTAATCGATCGCGTCCAGCCGGCCGCCGACCTCATCGAGCTCCTGGCACAACAATATTCAGCTGCGAGAGAGCGCCTCAGCGCCGCCTAGATCTGTCCACCGCCGCTCAAACCGCGCTCAAGCCGTCCCATCAGCGCTCGCGCAGGACTTTGCGGCGCGTCTTCCTCAAAGCTGCCCTCGTCGATGCGCTTCACTCGGGCATAGAGGTCCGAGCTCGAGCTGATCAGGCGCTGAGCCGACTCAGGAAGTTGCGAGACGACCGCCGGATCGCTTTCCGCTGCATGGCCAAGCCGCCGTTCCGGACGGCGCCCCTCCAGCATCGGAATCTCGCCGGATTCGATAGCTCGCTGCGTTAGAAGCCAGGCAACAATATGCATGATCCGCGTCGTGACCTTCAGCGACTCGCAGGCGAAACCCACGCGTGCAAACGGCTCAAGCGTCGCCCGCTCATCACGCCCGGCATCGTCGAAGTAGGAACGCGCTTCGTCGGCGAGCAGCATCGCCTCGGTGTAGAGCGAGTCGATGAGGCGCGACGTGATGCGCACCTGCGGCTGAACGTGATCCGATTCGTCCATCAGGGGCTCAGAGTGCCATTGTTGGCTGCCGCTGAAAACGCCTGAGACTCGCGGCCGGGCGCGCAAATGGCCGAAATTGTCTCCGATCGGGACAGCTCAAGCGATGATATCCGGGATGTTGGAATCGATGATCAGCTGGATCTGGTCCTTGAGTCGAAGCTTGCGTTTCTTGAGGCGCGCGATCTCGAGCTGATCGGCGACGCTGTCGGAAACCAGCGCCTGAATCTGTTCGTCCAGTCGGCGGTGTTCTGCCTTCAGCACCTCGAGCTGCGAGCCCGGCTGGTCGTCGTTCATCGGCAAGGATTCTAACTCAAAACGGCCGATCGGCGAAGCGATGATCCGCACCTATGGACCGTCGAGACGTGAGATCGATCAAGACAAAGCTCACATTTCGTGTTTTATTATGCGGTCGTCACTCGCGATCGCGAAAGGAATGGCATCCATGGACAAGGCACAGGTCGAAGCTCTCGAGTCGAAGCACCAGGCGCTCCACGCGCTCATCGACGAGGAAGAGCATCGACCGCATCCGGACGAAGACCTTCTCCACCGCCTTAAGAAAGAGAAATTACGGATTAAAGACGAACTCGCCGGCCACTTCATACATTAGGCCGGAGGCAGTCCGCACGACGACTCAGTCGTCGCGCGACACTTTTTCAATGCGCTCGTGGCGCTCCTGCGCCTCAAGCGTCATCGTCGCTATCGGACGCGCCTCGAGGCGCGCCAGCGAGATAGGCTCACCCGTCACTTCGCAATAGCCATATTCGCCTTCGTAAAGCCGTCGTATCGCGCAATCGATCTTGGCGATCAGCTTGCGCTGGCGGTCGCGGGTGCGGAGCTCGATTCCCCAATCGGTCTCGCTCGACGCGCGATCCGCAAGATCAGGTTCACGGAGCGAGTCGACCTGGAGCTGGGCCATCGTTGCCCGCGACTCCTCGATGATCGCTTCCTTCCAGTCTTTCAGCTTGTG
This sequence comes from Sphingomicrobium sp., assembly GCA_035536015.1. Taxonomy (GTDB): domain Bacteria; phylum Pseudomonadota; class Alphaproteobacteria; order Sphingomonadales; family Sphingomonadaceae; genus Sphingomicrobium. The sequence goes on along the minus strand of DATLOY010000009.1, from coordinate 4,297 downwards.
AAGGAAATAAGCGCGGTGCTTGCCGCACATGAACTCTTCGTCTTCCGAGGGCCGGTAGCCCTCGGCAAGAATGATCCTGTCAAATCGCTCGAAGTCATCGCCGCCATACAGGTCGACAAGGGCAGTCGCCATCAAATCCCTCCCCCGGAACCGGGATCCATGCGCCGTTGCAAGGACCCGAACGCCGCCGCCTGCTGCGGCCGGCTCAGCGGTGCAGCCGGAGGCGATTACTGGTGACTTTCCCGGGACTTACCGGGCAAGTCGGCCATCCCCAACACGGGCCTATAGTTACGCCCCATAGGCTTAACAAGAACTGACAGATGTGAAGTGAAGAAATCGCAAACATGTTGCGAATATGGCGCATCGACCGCGGTTGCCGGGGAGGCAGCGGACCGCCATAGGCCTCATTCATGCGCATCCTTCTCACCAATGACGATGGCGTCAACGCCCGCGGATTGCGGCTGCTCGAGACGGTTGCGAGGAGGCTGAGCGACGACATCTGGATTGTCGCGCCGAGCGAAGAACAATCGGGCGCAGGTCATTCACTCACACTGACGACTCCGGTCCGGCTGAGGCGGCACGATGATCGGCGTTTCTCCGTCACGGGCACCCCCACCGATGCAGTGATGCTGGCACTCGCTCACATCATGAAGGATTCGCCGCCAGACGTGATCCTCTCGGGAATCAACCGCGGCGCCAACCTCGCGGAGGATGTGACATATAGCGGCACAGTCTCCGCCGCGATGGAGGGAGCGCTCGCCGGTGTCCGCTCAATCGCTCTTAGCCAGGCCTACTCACGTGAAGGCATGGGCGATACGGTACCCTTTGCGGCTGCCGAAGCCTGGGCCGAACGCGTTCTTGCCCCGCTCCTGGATTTCCAAACCGATCCGGGCACGCTGATCAACATCAACTTCCCCGCCCTCGCGCCGGACGAGGTTCGCGGCGTTCGCGTCTGCCGGCAGGGTCTGCGCGATTACGGCCGGCTTCGGATCGTCCAGCGAACCGATCCGCGCGGATATGATTATTATTGGTTTGGGCTAGGCCCGATGGTTCAGACGCCGGGCCATCAGACCGATCTCGAAGCTATTGCCGACGGCTATGTCGCCGTCAGTCCGCTTCACCTCGATCTCACCCATGATCCGTCGGTCGACGCCCTGCACAAACGATTCGCGGCCGCATCCGAAGATGCGACCGCGAAGGAGACCTCGTCCTAGTTCAGACTCTAGCGGCCGCGTTCGCCACGTTGACCCGCCGGAGGAGGCGGAGCGTTGGTCGAAGATGCGAGCCACGTCGATGTTGAATTGCAACTGCTCGTCAGCGACACCGGCTGCCCCGCTGCGAATGGAGACGTATAGGGCCAGCATTCGTTCGCCGCGCCCGTGCTGAGGCAGAGCTGCCCAGCAGGTGCCGTCCACGTTCCAGCGATCGTGTTACCGCCCGGCGTAAGGATTCGGGCCGATCCGCCCGGATCAAGATAGACGGTGTTCGTCACCCCATTGGTCGTGACTTGGACCGGTTGGCCGATGATTTCGGCGGCCATCTGCGCATAGGCGGCGCTTGGAAGAGCCGCCATGACCATCAGTCCAAAAGCGGCGCGTACAACAAGCCTACTTTTCATCACGCAATTCCCTTCTGGTCACTTCACCTATCGGCGATCACCGAAGCCTCAATCCGGGCTGGCGTGGTGGTGGTGCTTTTTGATCACCAGGAAATAGATCAAGGCACCTGCAGCCAAGACTCCGAGAGCCAACCACAGCGGATCAATGCCGAAACCCTCGGACACGGGCTCAACCGGTGGAACCGGGATTGGAGCCGGCGGTCCCGCCTGGACCGGTGCAGGTGCCACGTCGACAACGGGCAAGACGCATCCCGCAGCCGGCTGTGCTGCGGCGGCCGCGACAGCGGCGGCTCCGCAAAGGGCCGCAGCCGGGGCTGCTCCGCTCATGGCACTCAAGGCCGCCCAAGGGTCGATCTGATGGACGGCGGACTGAGGAATTGGAGTAGATGCCGTCGCGGCGACGGCTCCGGTGGAGCTGACGCACAACGAACCGGCGGCGATTAACGCAACGAACCGCAAGCAGGCCATTTCTTTATTCTCCTGGCACTGCGGGGAACGGCCCCACACCGACGTTTTTCCGCAATTTCCGCAAACGAATAATCAGAAATAAAGTTTCTTGTCACCATTCTTGCATGAATTTTGCCGGATTAGGTGCGGCTTCCAAGCAACGTCCCGCCAAACAACAGTTGTAACAGATTGATGTACATCAGTTTCTCTTTACGCCGCTGCAACGAACGAAGACCCGCTTTTCTCCTTGAGCCAGGCCTGAAACATGAGAATCGCCCACAATGCTTCAGTCGAATCCCGGCGCCCGCTCAGATGATCGTCCCAGCGGCGTCGGACAAGTTCCGGGTCGAACCAACCCGCCTGGCGTAACCCCCGCGCATCGATCAAATCTTCGGCCCAAAGTCGCAAGGGCCCCTTGATCCATTCCCCGACGGGGATCGCAAATCCAGCCTTGGGCCGCTCGACAAGATCGCGGGGAACCAGCCCATGAAGCAGTTTGCGGACCACTGATTTCCCACGCCCGTCGCGGATCTTCATTGAAAGCGGAATTCGGGCGGCAAGTTCTGCAACGCGGTGATCCAGGAACGGGACCCGGGTTTCCAGGCTCACGGCCATCGATGCCCGATCGACTTTGCAGAGGATGTCGTCGGGTAAGTAGGTGACTGCATCGCAGTACATGATCTTGACGGCGTCCGGTGCGCGCGCGCCAAGGTCGAGGTCGAACGGAAGGCCCTCACCAGCTCCCACAACCGGGGCTTGTTCCCCGCTCCACTCATCGAGAAATGAACAATAAATCTCGTCAAAGCTGGCGACCGAGCCAACCAGGCGCATCGCCTTTTGCGTCTTTGCCGGAAGATGCGGCTGCCGGCGGCCCGGCAGAAGAGCCGCGGCACCGTTCCAGACGGATGCAGGAACACGACTCAAGGGCAAACCAGCGGCAGCGCGAAGCGGCCTCGGAATCCTTCGTAGGCGTTCCCATAACCTCGGAGCAGAGAAGTGACGGTTATAGCCTCCAAACAGCTCGTCCCCGCCATCGCCGGTAAGCGCCACCGTAACCTGCTCCCGCGCAAAACGGCTGACGAGAAAGGTTGGAATCTGCGAAGAATCGGCGAAGGGCTCATCGTAGATCGCCGGCAAGAGGGGGATCACGTCGCGAGCTTCGCGAACGGTCACATAGCGATCCTGGTGGATTGTCCCCAGATGCGCCGCGACCTTCCTGGCATCTTCCGCCTCATTATAGCCCGCCTCCTCGAACCCTATTGAAAAGGTCCGAACGGGGATCGACGAATATTTCTGATAGAGGGCCACGACGGTTGAGCTGTCGATGCCTCCGGACAGAAATGCACCAACCGGGACGTCCGCCATGGACTGGCCGGCGATCGAACGGGCAAGCGCTCGCTCGAGCTCCTCGACGGCCTCAACCTCATCGCTGATCGGCTCGTCAAGGCCGCGGCGCACCACGTCGCGGTAGGACCAGTAACGAGTCAGGCGAACATTGCCGTCGGCGTCGCTTTCGGCCGGCGCTTCGTCGAGCGGATCGAGAGCCGACTGGATCGGCACCGTAAGGATGCAGCCAGGTGGAAGCTTGAATATGCGTTCGTAGATCGAGAGCGGTGCTGGAATATATTTACGGCGAACGAAATTCCCCAAGGCGCGCCGATTTATCTGATTGTCGAAATCCGGATGAGTTCGCAGCGCTTTGAGCTCAGAGCCGAAGACGAAATCGCGCCCGGCCCAGCCATAATAGAGCGGCTTTTCACCGAAGCGATCACGCACCAGCCTCACCGTTCGCTCCTTCCTGTCGAAGAGTGCGAACGCAAACATCCCGACGGTTCGCTCCAGGGTCCGGTCGAGGTTCCAGGAAAGGATTGCCTGGAGAAAGACTTCCGTGTCGGAATGTCCGCGCCATCCGCCGTCGGGAACCGCGCCTTCCTCCTCCAGTGCCTTGCGAAGCTCCAGGTGGTTGTAGATCTCGCCATTGAAAATGAGGACGAAGCGGCCGTCGGACGAATGCATCGGCTGTCGCCCGGCAGGAGTGAGATCGACGATCGCGAGGCGGCGGAAGACAAGAGCAACGCCCGATTCGGCGTCCGCCCAGATCCCTTCATCGTCGGGACCTCGATGCATGATGCTCTCGGCCATGGACGCCAGAAGGTCGCTGTTTCGCGCGCCCTTACCGATTACGCCCGCAATCCCGCACATGATCACGCTCCTCGCATGGTGCTTTAAAGC
>DATLOY010000008.1:0-2071 GCA_035536015.1 Sphingomicrobium sp. | reverse complement strand
TCTTCTCCTTCCGGTTCTGCCTCTGGAAAGCGTTAGCGGGCGTGGCGAAAGGCCCCGACCGACCGGTGTATGTTGCTTCCCATGCGGGTTGAGGCGCGGCCACTAGCTGAAGAAGCTCCCCGTTTCAAGCGCTTGGCCTGTTCGTTCGGGACCCGCTTGACAAATGAGAACAAACAGAGAACATTGTCGCACTTCAACAGAGCGATCCATCCCAAACTGGAACAAAACAGGTCCAGCTCGGTTAGGCGCTCCCAAGAAGGATCGAAGCGATGATTGCAGCTCTGGGCACCCTCGCCTTCCTCTCCACTCTTTGGTTGCTGGTCGTAGTGGGCGCCGCGGTTCTTGAGGAAAGCGGCGCGAAGATCGCCGCCGCCCTCAAGGGCAAATCAGCGCATCAGCCAATGCTTGGCCTTCCGCCGATCCGCATGAGGGTTCGTTACCGCCAGTCGCGCGTCATCCGCGCCGCGCCGAAGCTCCGCGCCGCCGCTTGACCCTGGCATAGCTCGCCAGGCCGAGGGGAATGACCGCAAGATAGATGACGGCGAGCACAAGCAAGGTCATCCAGGGCGCCACGATCAACGCTGCACCGAACAAGGCGACTCCTGCCAGGGCAAAGAGCCGCCAATCGCGGCGGATCCGAATGCTTGCCCAGCTATAGGTCGGCAAGCTCGAAATCATCAGAAGGGCAATGAACAAGGTCCACACCATGACCGGCAGCCATTCCCGGAACAGGTCGTTGCCGGTGATGAGCCACAAATAGATCGGTACGAACGCAAGGCCCGCACCGGCAGGCGCCGGAACGCCCGTGTTGAAGCCCGCGGACTTGTGCGGCTGTTCCGCAGCATCCAGGCGGGCATTGAAACGCGCCAGCCTGAGCGCGCAACAGACCGCCAGTGCGAGCGCCGCGATCCATCCGAAACGCGGCGCCGTCTGCAGCGACCACAAGAAGAGGATCAGCGCCGGGGCCGTGCCGAACGCGATATTGTCGCTGAGGGAGTCGAGCTCGGCCCCGAACTTGCTCTGCGCCCGCAAAAGTCGCGCGATTCTTCCGTCGATTCCATCGAGAACCCCAGCAAGGACGATCGCCGCGAGCGCTCGCTCCCATTCGCCGCGGATTGCAAGGCTGATGCCGGTCAGGCCAACGCACAAAGCCAGGGCCGTTATGGCATTGGGAATCATCGCGCGGAACGGGATTCCGCGCGGTTCCCTGTCGTCTGTCACTGGCTGCTACCCGTTGCCGGAATATCGAGGCCGACCATTCCGAGGATCGTTTCCCCGGCGATCGAGCGCTGGCCGAGGATGACGCGCGGTGCAACGCCCTCCGGGAGATACACATCCACCCGGCTGCCGAAGCGGATGAGGCCGATCCTCTGGCCGGCCTCGACCACGTCGCCTTCGCGTACGAACGACATGATGCGCCGCGCGACGAGCCCGGCAATCTGGGTGAAGCCGATCTTCAGGCCATCTGCGCCCTCGATGAGCAGGTGCTGACGCTCATTGTCTTCGCTCGCCTTGTCGAGGTCCGCATTGACGAACTTGCCGGGAATGTAAGCGATCCTCTTCACGCGTCCGGCAATTGGCGTTCGATTGATATGCACGTCGAACACGCTCATGAAAATCGAGACCCGGGTGTATTTGCCGTCCTCGAGCCCTTCGGGACCTCGAAGTTCGGGCGGAGGCGGCACTTCCACGATCATCGTGACCAATCCATCGGCCGGGGAGACGATCAACTTGTCGCCGCGCGGAGTCGTCCGCACCGGATCGCGGAAGAAGGCCGCGATCCAGATCGTCAGGCCGAGCAGAAGCCACGCGATCACTTCCCAATGCAGAAGGAAGGCGAGCAACGTTATCGCGCCGGCACCGACCGCGAACTTGCGTCCTTCCGGATGGACCGATGGGAACCGCCATTTGACGGTCGTCGTGATCGGGCTGTCGGGCTTTTCCAGGGCGGGCATCGGCGCTCCTTAGAGCGGGACCCGCAAGCGCACAACGCCACGGTTGCGCGCACCGGGCACGCATCCTAGAGCGCCGCCAAACCTCCGAAACAGGAAGACAAATGCCCAAGATCAAG
>DATLOY010000007.1:0-6810 GCA_035536015.1 Sphingomicrobium sp. | reverse complement strand
TGAGATGAATTTGCGCAACGTGGCGATCATCGCCCACGTCGATCACGGCAAGACCACGCTTGTCGACCAGCTCTTCCGCCAGTCGGGCACGTTCCGCGACAACCAGCGCGTCGAGGAGCGGGCGATGGATTCGAACGACCTTGAGAAAGAGCGGGGGATTACCATCCTCGCCAAGTGCACCTCCGTGGAATGGCAGGGCACGCGTATCAACATCGTCGACACGCCCGGCCACGCCGATTTCGGCGCGGAGGTCGAGCGCATCCTGTCCATGGTCGATGGCGTGATCCTGCTGGTCGATGCCGCGGAAGGCCCGATGCCGCAGACCAAGTTCGTCACCGGTAAGGCGCTCGCGCTGGGGCTGAAGCCCATCGTGGTCGTCAACAAGATCGACCGCCCGGACGCTCGCCCGGCGGAAGTGCTCGACGAAGTGTTCGAGCTCTTCCTCAACCTCGAAGCGAATGACGAGCAGCTCGACTTCCCGGCGCTCTATGCGAGCGGCCGAGCCGGCTATGCGGGTCTTACCGACGACGTCCGCTCGGGGGACCTCACTCCACTGTTCGAACCGATCGTCAGCCATGTCCCGCGGCCGCGGGTCGACGCCGGTCCGTTCCGCATGCTCGCGACCCTGCTCGACCGCGACCCGTTCCTCGGCCGGATCCTCACCGGCCGGATCGAAAGCGGGAAGCTGACGATGAACATGCCGATCAAGGCGATCGACGTGAACGGCAACCCGGTCGAGGATGGCCGCGCGACCAAGATCTTCGCGTTCCGCGGGCTCGAGCGCGTGCCGGTCGAAGAGGCTGAGGCGGGCGAGATCGTCGCCATCGCCGGACTGATCAAGGCGACCGTCTCCAACACTTTCGCCGACCCCGACGTCAGCGCCCCGCTCCACGCGCGAGAGATCGACCCGCCGACCCTCGCAATGAGCTTTTCGGTCAATGACAGTCCTTATGCCGGGCGCGACGGGGACAAGGTGCAGAGCCGTGTGATCCGCGAGCGCCTGGAGCGCGAGGCCGAGGGCAATGTCGCGATCCGCGTGACCACCGCGGCCGACAACGACAGCTTCGAAGTCGCCGGCCGCGGCGAGCTTCAGCTTGGCGTCCTCATCGAGACCATGCGCCGCGAAGGGTTCGAGCTGTCGATCAGCCGGCCGCGCGTGCTCTTCCGCGACGGCCCCAAGGGGCGCGAGGAACCGTATGAGACGGTCGTGATTGACGTCGATGACGAATTCTCCGGAACCGTCATCGACAAGATGGCGCTCCGCAAGGCGGAGATGACCGACATGCGTCCGTCTGGCGGCGGCAAGACGCGCCTGACCTTCTCCGCGCCGAGCCGCGGCCTCATCGGCTATCACGGCGAATTCCTGTCGGACACGCGCGGCACCGGTATCATGAACCGGCTGTTCGAGCGCTACGGCCCGTACAAGGGCCCGATCCAGGGCCGTCAGAACGGCGTGCTCATCTCGATGGAGCAGGGCAAGGCCGTGCCCTATGCGCTGAATGCGCTCGAAGAGCGCGGTGTGCTGTTCATCTCGCCCGGCGACGATCTCTATGAAGGCATGGTGATCGGGGAGAATGCCAAGCCGCAGGATCTCGAGGTCAATCCTCTGAAGTCGAAGCAGCTCACCAACTTCCGCGCGTCAGGCAAGGACGAGGGCATTCGCCTGACCCCGCCGCGTCGAATGAGCCTCGAGCAGGCGATCGCCTATATCCAGGACGATGAGTTGGTCGAGGTCACGCCCAAGGTCGTGCGTATCCGGAAGCGCTTCCTCGACCCGCACGAGCGCAAGCGCGCCGCGCGGAAGATGGAAGCGGCTTAGCCCGCCGCTCCCCTCTCCCCTTGAGGGAGAGGGATACGGAGCCTTGGGCCGGACTTGATCCGGCCTTAGGCGAAGTTGGGTGAGGGGTGCGTACCGGACGCCCAGCGGGTTGCCGAAGACAAGCCCGACTGACGTCACGTCGGATCTACTCCGCGTGACTGCCTCTGCGCTGCCTCCAGTCTGCTTCGCAGAGCTCACCTGCGCTCGGCATTTCGTGCTGTCCTACAGCACCCCATTTGTGGCTTAGGCTGGCAAATGCAGCCGCAGCCGACTTTCGCCCTTTCGCGCGTACGCGTACGCGCACGCGTACGCGCGCGCGCGCGCGTGTCGCTGCCAACTTTGGCAACTTTGTTGGATTGGCGATGGGAGCCGTAACCACTCCCGTGCTGCTGCGTTGGGGCGCAGTGGCCAATCGGAAGACCCTCGAGCTTGCATTAATCGCTGCGTTTTCAACGGCGATGGCCGGCGCAATCCTTGGCTATAGTTATGTTAAATCGGGCATCTACAATGTTGGCGCATCGAAGCCGCATACGGATTTCACCGAATGGGTGACGCACGAAACGATGATCCATTCCGTTCGAAGTCACGCGAAGGGAATTGAAGCACCGGTCAGGGCGACTGCAGACCAAATAATTTCGGGCTTCTGTTTGTACGACAGTCGCTGCGTCGGATGCCACGGAGCCGCGGCGGTGCCGCGCCAGCGATGGGTAAGCGGCCTCGAACCTCAACCTCCATACCTGCTCGATGCCGCCGACCGCTGGAAGCCGCGGGAATTGTTCTGGATCGTGAAGAACGGAATCAAGATGACTGCGATGCCGTCGTGGCGGGAATCGATGTCCGACCCGCAAATCTGGGACATCGTCGCCTATCTCGAAGCAACCCGCAAAATGCCTCCGCAAAACTATCTCAGATGGCGCTCGGAACGACGCTGCGCGCCGTTCAAGCCGTCATCCCCAGGATCGTCATCCATTCCTGGTCCCTGACGGGGGAGACGGACAAACGCGAAAGGCGAACCAGTTCCATCTTCGAGAGGCTTGGCTCGGCCTTGATCGCTTTAAGCGTTACCGGACCAAGCGGCTTCACCGGCTCGACGGCGACCGACACCCAGTTCGCGTCTTTCGGATCCGGCTGCGCCTCCCGCGTGATCCGCATGATCCCGACGATCTGCCGCTCATCGCCGCTATGGTAGAAGAATGCCTCGTCACCCTTCTTCATCGCCCGAAGGTGGATTCGCGCTGTCGGGTTTCGAACTCCGTCCCATTCGGTCGATCCGTCCCGGTTCAGATCGTCCCAGCTGTAGACGCCGGGTTCGGATTTCATCAGCCAATGCGCCATGCTGGGACATCTCCTTCAGATAATCCCGTTACGCCGACGATGAGCCGAGCGAAAGCGGCGATAGAACGATCCGGAAACAGCGGAAAACTGAACAATTTGAAAGAGTTCCGAATTCTACCGCAGCTCCCTACCGGTTCACCGAACGTTGGTTGGACTCTCGTAAACGGTAACATATCTGGGTTTCAGCGAATGAGAGCGAGCGAGCCAAAGGCGCTTTAGACGCCAGGCTCCAGGGCAAGACGGACGATCCTCCGCAACTCTGCGAAGAGTGCGCTTTTCGAGCGCCGGAGGGGTCGTCCGCCAAGGCAAAAGGAATACATCTTTGGTAAAGCTTCTCGGCGGCCGCGGCGCGTCCGCGGTCATTGGACTTTTCATGCTTGCGCTCGGTTCGAGTGCGGCGGGAGCGCAGCAACTGTCCTCGTTGAGTGTGCCGGCCGCTATCCGGTCGCTCGACGTGGATGCCGGCGCCAGGCCGCTCGGAACGATGGCGACGCTCGCCAACGGTACGCGGGTCATGACGCAGGCCGCTCAGTCGGTCACTGTCAGCCTTGCCCCGACTATCGCGCGCGAAGCAGCCTGGCTCTACCAGAACCACTGGCCGCTCGAGGCCCTGGCCGATCGCTACGGCGCCGATGCCGCATTGGATGCGGAAGCCAATTGCATGGCGACGGCCGTCTATTTCGAAGCGCGCGGAGAGTCCGCCGAGGGGCAGCTGGCGGTTGCCCGGGTGATCATGAACCGTGCGGCCTCGGGCCAGTATCCGACCAGCTGGTGCGGCGTCGTGAAGCAGCCGGCGCAATTCTCCTTCGTCCATAACGGCTACATGCCGACGCCGGACATGGCTTCGGCCGCCTGGCATCGAGCCGAGGGGATCGCGCGGATCGCAATGGCCAATGCGGTGCCGAGCCTGTCGAGCGACGTGCTCTGGTATCATGCCAATTACGTCGCTCCATCATGGGGGCGCCGGTTGAACATGGTCCAGAAGATCGGTGCGCACATCTTTTATCGCGCCTGAGTAGGAGCGGGACTTAGGGGCGATCAAGGCGTCCTCGGCCAAGGCTGAGGGCGCCTTTTTCCTCTGCTCCGGCGGCTTGGCGCGGTGGAGACTCCACTCGCCGTTAATTGCGTTCAAGGGGGATTCGCACGCGGCCGAATAAGGTCAACCATCAAGTCACGGATTTTCGGGGGAGAATTTCCTGGAATAGGGGAGACTCGAGGGTGCTCAAGATCCTCATCGTCGAAGACGACTTTCAGCTTGCGTCCACGCTCAAATATCTTGTCGAGGACAATCCGCGCTATCGCGTGATTGCGACCGCGGAGGATGCCGACGGAGCAATTGCCGCGGCGGAGGAATATGATCCGGACCTTGTCCTCCTCGACCTCCATCTCGCGCATGGCAGCACGGGCTTTTCGGTAGCGGCGCGACTGACCGAGCAAGGAATTCCGTGCTTGTTCGTCAGCGGCAAGGCGCCGCGCTTTCCGATGCCCGACCTGGCGCTCGGCTGTTTGATGAAGCCGTTCACTGCCGAGGACGTCCATCGTTCGCTCGGAATGGCGGAAGATCGCTTGCGGGGCCGTGAGACGCTGCGTCCGCGCATGCCGGCCAACCTCACCCTCTATGAAACGCAGGACGAGCCGCTGCTTCCCGAACCGGGATTTATTCCGTCGAGGCCTTCGCTCCGGACCAGGTTCGAGCATTGGATTTCGGGCCACCAGCGGATGGCGAGCTAGGCACAGCACCGTTGAAGTTCGGAGCAGGGCCTGCAATCAGGCGTTGTCCAAATCATGCAGATCCTGATCGTGCCTTTGCTGATCTTGATCGTCGCCGCGTCGCCGGCGAAGGTTCCCGAGCAGTGCGGGGCAAAGCCTTTCACGCTGGGCGCAACGAAGCCGACGCCAAAGGCTCCTCAGGCGGCGAAGCCCGCGACCCCAAAAGTCGCGGCGGTGAAAAAGCCGAAGGTCACGAAGCCGCTCGCCGACTGCGACAAGCCAGCGAACAAGGGCTAGAGCCGCATCACGCCCTTGCGCGCCTCGCGCGTTCCCAGAGTCTCGGCCGTAAGCGGTGCGCCCGCCTCCAGTAGCGCGTCGCGACGCCGCCGGATTTCGACGTTGCGTTGAACGTCTTCGAACGGGAGCAGGGACGCCATCGCGGGATGCTCCAGCGCGCGGCGAACAAACGCCGTCGTTCTGGGCCAGCGCGCGGCGTCCGGCTCGAAATCGGCATAAGCACCGTTGCGGAAGAAGCTCGCGATGGAAATGTCGGCAAGACCGATATCGCCAAACAGGAAGCCGTCTTCGGGCAGCTCGTTCTCGAGGTAATCGAGCTCGCGCGGGGCGTCTTCGGCGATCGTCTTGGCGACGCGTGCCTGATCGCCCGGCTCGCCCCAGACGAGGCCGTGGACGATTTTCTGATAAAAGAGTCCCCAGATGAACACGTCGCCGAGGCGCGTGTCGGCATATTCCTCGAACCAGCGAGCGCGCGCCCGATCCCTGGGGTTGGATGGCAACAGCGGTCGGTCCGGATAAGCCTCGTCGAGATAGGCGCAGATCACCGAGGAATCGCTCACCGAGAAATCGCCGTCAATCAGCACCGGGATTCGGCGCAGCGGGCTTAGCCGCTCATATTCCTCATTGCCGAAGAACGGGGTGATCGGGTCGATCTCGTACGACAGGCCCTTGAGGTTCATGCAGGCGAGGACCTTGCGGACGTACGGGCTGACATAGCTTCCGATGATCTTCATGACCGCTCATTTAGCCCCTCACGAAAGTTCGGTCACCTCGACGTGAGTTTCGTGGAACTTGAGGCCGACCGTCAACAATGCCCGGAACGCATTGTATCCCCCGGTTCCCGGGTGGAAGGCGTGGAAGAAGAGCTGCGGCTCGCCGTTGAGACCGGGTGCGACCGAGGCGTGGCCGGGCGCCGTCCATTCTCTCGTCGAGCGAAGCAGGGGCTCGCCCTGTTTCGAATAAGGCCCGAGCGGATGATCGGCGACGGCCACCCCGATCCCATAGGCGGGCGTCGAGAAATCGTTGCCGGCGTAGAACAACCAGTAACGGCCCTCCTGCCGAGTGACGAAGGGTCCCTCGATCAGATGGCCTTCCCAGTCGAGGTTGTTGGTGAGGACGACTTTGCCCTCGCCGACGAGCGACCGGCCGTCGTCCGCGATGAGCGAGCCGCGAATTGGGGTAGTCATCGCATCGAGGATGGCGCCGGCAAGGCCATAATCGGTAAGCGCCCGCTGGACCCGTTGCCAATTGGCCAATGCCGCTTCGATCAGCGGCTGCATGAGGAAGAAGCGCTCCATCGGACGGCGCTGGTTGGCCCAATCAACGATCGCCGCGGAGAAGGCAGCCGTGCGGCGGTCCTTCTCGCATTCGAATAGCTGATCGATCAACTCCGGATGCTTGTGGAGCAGCATTGCGAGCGGCCTCGGCCAAATGCTGTTCGTGTCATCTTTCCAGAAAAGGTACTTCTCACCGCCTGCATCGACGAGAATGTGAGGATCGATCACCCCGCCGCTCATCTGCGGCCACGTCGGGTCATAGCCTAGGGCCGTCGCGTCCAGCGGATTGCCGGTGATCAAAGGCCGGCCATTGTCGACCCACGGGCCTTCCGGATGTGGGCTTCGCGCAAGGCCGACGGCCAAGGCCTTCGA
>DATLOY010000006.1:0-10844 GCA_035536015.1 Sphingomicrobium sp. | reverse complement strand
AAAGAGATCATCATTCGCGGCGGCGAGAATATCTCGGCTGCGGAGGTCGAGGCGGCGTGCTACGCCTGTCAGGCGATCGCGGAAGTATCGGTATTTGGAGCACCCGATGAACGGCTCGGCGAAGTGCCAGTCGCGGTCATCCGCCTGAAAGACGGAGAGCCGCTCGGCGAAGCAGACCTCCGCAGTTTCCTCGAAGAACGGCTCGCGCGGTTCAAGGTGCCGGAGCGGATGATCTTCTCAAGCGAGCCGCTTCCGCGTCTCGGCACCGGCAAGTTCGACAGGCGGGCCCTGAAGGCTCAGTACGCCCGTTGAAGTTCGATCGCCGCACGTTGCTGATCGGAGGCGGCGCGGGCGTCGGGCTGGTGGTCGGCTATGCTCTGTGGCCCAGGCCGCTCGGAAGCGATCTCAGCCCGCGCACCGCCGAACAGACCTTCGGCAATTTCATCAAAATCGCGCGCGATGGCCGGGTAACGATCGCGGTGCCCCAAGCGGAAACCGGACAGGGCGTATGGACCGCGCTTCCGCAAATCGTCGCCGACGAGCTCGGCGCCGCATGGGAGACAGTCGCGGTCGAGCCCGCGCCGCTCACCGGCGACTATGCCAATGCGATGGCCAGGGAGGAGGGCTGGCTGGAACATTTCGGCCGTTTCCGTACCTGGCGCATCGAAAGCAGCGGAGCGATGCGAATTACCGCCGGCTCGACCTCGATTCGCGCATTCGAGCAGGCATTGCGACATTCGGCGGCGATCGCTCGCGCGATGCTGGTCGGCGCGGCCGCCGACCGGTGGAACATCACCGAGGCGGAATGCGAAACCGCCGACGGCTATGTCATCAACGGTGTGCGCACCTTCAGCTTTGGAGAGCTTGCCGAAGAATCGGCGAGCCGAACGCCGCCACGGACGCCAAGGTTGAAGCAGACCTCGAAGGGCCGCCTCGTCGGCCAGCCGCTGCAGCGCCTCGATGCGCCGGCGAAGGTCAACGGCAAAATGCGGTTCGGCGGTGACGTTCGCCTTCCCGGAATGCTCTTCGCCTCGGCGCGCCTGGCGCCGCCGGGCGGTCGGCTCGTCAGCCATTCGACAGATGCGGTCCGGCGGGTCGCGGGAGTTCGTCATCTAGCTGCAAAGGACCAATGGATCGCCGTTGCCGCGGACAGCTGGTGGACGGCGGAACGGGCGTTGAAAGCCGCGGGTCCCGAATTCACCGGCCCTCGCACGGGTCCCGACGTTCGACCGCTGTTCGAAGACGCACTCGCGAACGGCAACGCGCACCAGTGGTTCGCACGGGGCGACTATGATTCGGCTGTGCGGGGATCGCACCCGCTCGCCGCGACTTATTGGGCTGCACCATCGCAGCACCTGGGGCTTGAGCCGCTGACTGCAACCGCTCAGTTCACCGGAAATCGGCTCGAGGTCTGGGCGCCGACCCAGGCTCCGGAATTCGCGCGCCAGATCGCCGAGCGAGCCGCAGCGGGCGCGGACGTCACGCTCTATCCGATGCCCGTCGGCGCGCCTGCGGGACGCGCGCTCGATGCCGACGTGATTCCGATCGTCATTGCGCTGGCTCGGGACAGTGGTCGCCCGGTACAGCTTTGGCTCTCTCAATCGGCGAGCCAGAATCACGACCGTCCGTCGGCGGGCGCCATGGCCAAGCTGATGGCCCTGCCCGGCGAGGGCGGGATCACCGCCGCGTGGAAGATGCGTGTTGCAACGGCCGATGGACTGGGCAGCACGCTGGCCGCGCTCGCGGGTGAGGAACCGGTCGAAAGCCTTGGACGAACCGCGCTTGACGGGTCGGTCCTCCCTTATTCGATTCCCGATGTCGCGATCGATGCGGTGCGCGTCGCGATCCCCTTCAAAGCGGGGTATATGCGGGGATCGCCGGACCGCGAATTTTGCTTCTTCACCGAGAGTTTTGTCGACGAACTTGCGCATGCCGCCGGCATGGAGCCGCTTGCTTTTCGCATGTCGATGCTGGGAGGAAACCCTCGTCTTGCGCGATGCCTGCAGTTCGCGGCCCAGCTTGCCCAATGGGATGGCGGCGGGCGCGGGAGCACGATGGGGATCGCCGGTTGCTCGGCCTTCGGTTCGCACATCGGCCTCGTTGCTGTCGCGACCATCGGGGAAGACCAACGCGTGAAAGCTCACAAACTGGTCGCCGCTGCGGACTGCGGCCGTGTCGTGAATGTTGGACTGGCCACGCAGCAGATCGAAGCCGGCCTGGTCTGGGCGCTGACGCAGGCGAACCTCGCGTCACCGGAGTGGGTCTCCGGAATGCCCCGCGCTCGCCCGCTCGGAAACATCCCACTGACCCGGGTTGGAGATGTTCCGGAAATTGCCGTTCAGCTCTTGCCGAACGATTCGGCGCCCGGCGGGATCAGCGGACTCGGGCCGGCGGTCCTGGCTCCAGCTGTCGCCAATGCGATCTACGCAGGAACGGGGAGGCGGCTACGGACGCTTCCGTTTGAGCTGTCGTGATCGGCGTCCTTCTCATCAACCTTGGAACGCCGGACGCCCCCGACGCCCGTGCGGTCAGGAAGTATCTCGCCGAGTTCCTCAGCGACCCTCGGGTCATCGAAATCCCCAAGCTTGCGTGGAAGCCGATCCTTTACGGCCTGATCCTGCCTTCCCGCCCGCGCCGAAGCGCCGAGGCTTATCGTCAGATATGGACGAATGAAGGCTCTCCGCTGGCCGTGATTGCGCGGCGCCAGTGTGAGGCCCTGCGCAAGCGTTTCGGCGAATCCGCGATGATCGAATGCGCGATGCGCTATGGCAATCCGGGGATCGGTGAATCGTTGGAGCGACTGATCCACGCCGGCTGCAACCGCATCCTCGCAGCGCCGCTGTATCCGCAATATTGCGCGGCAACGACAGCCACGGCGAACGACGCGGTCTTCGCCGCGCTCGCCGCGATGCGAAGTCAGCCCGCGCTGCGCACGCTTCCGCCTTATTATGACGACCCGCTCTACATTGGGGCGCTCAAGGAGAATCTTGAACGCCAATTGAAGGCATTGGACTTCCGGCCTGACCGATTGCTGCTGAGCTTCCACGGAATGCCGGAAAGAACGCGGCAGCTTGGCGACCCCTATCATGATCATTGTCAGGCGACTGCGCGATTGTTGTCCGACGCGCTTGGGCGAGAGGTGGATGTCGCCTTCCAATCGCGATTCGGACGAGCCAAATGGCTGGAACCGGCGACTGACGCGACTCTGGCCGGCTATCCCGGCAAGGGCGTCAGGCGCGTTGCCATTGCCGCGCCGGGTTTCTCGGCCGATTGCCTCGAGACGCTCGAGGAGCTGGGGATCCGTGGACGCGAGACCTTTCTGAAGGCAGGGGGTGAGCGTTTCGCGGCGCTGGAGTGCCTCAACGATTCGCCCGAAGGCATGAACATGCTGGAGGAGCTGATCCGCCGTGAGCTTGCAGGGTGGCTGCCCGCGACCTAAGCGCCGCGCAGCGACGAAATCAGGAGGTCAACATGGCTCGAGTGGCGATCGTCACCGGCGGAACACGCGGTATCGGCGAGGCGATCAGCGTCGCGCTGAAGGACATGGGGATGAAAGTCGCGGCCAATTATGCCGGCAATGACGAGCGCGCGCGCGAATTCAGCGAACGCACCGGAATTCCGGCTTACAAATGGGACGTGGCCGATTTCGAGGCCTGCCAGCAGGGCGTACAGAAAGTCGAAGCCGACCTCGGTCCGGTCGACGTGCTCGTCAACAATGCCGGCATCACCCGCGATTCGACGATGAAGCGGATGGACCACCAGAAGTGGCAGGAAGTGATGGATACGAACCTCGGCGGTTGCTTCAACATGGCGAAGGCCGTGTTCGAGGGCATGACCGGGCGGGGCTACGGCCGGATCGTCAACATCGGCTCGATCAACGGGCAGGCAGGGCAGTACGGCCAGGTCAATTATGCGGCGGCAAAGTCGGGCATTCACGGCTTCACGAAGGCTCTTGCGCAGGAAGGCGCGCGCAACGGCGTCACCGTGAACGCGATCGCTCCAGGCTACATCGACACGGACATGGTCGCCGCGGTGCCCGAAGAAGTGCTCGGCAAGATCGTCGCGCGCATCCCGGTTGGTCGGCTCGGGCAGGCCAGCGAGATCGCTCGCGGTGTTTCGTTCCTGGTGGATGAGAACGCGGGCTTCGTCACCGGCTCGACCCTGTCGATCAACGGCGGCCAGCACATGTACTGATGGCGGAGGACTATGCTCCTCCGACCAAGCGATCGGTGTTGATCGCGGGCCACGCGACCTCGATCAGCCTCGAACCCATGTTCTGGCGCGCTCTTGAAGCGGCGGCCCGTGAACGCGGCTGCCCCGTGAATGCGCTGGTTGCAGAGATCGATGCGTCGCGGCTGGAGGCCCGGCCCACACCCAACCTTACGTCCGCCATTCGGCAGTGGCTCTACGCTCGGCTGGAACGCGGGAGCTAGCGCGCCAGCAGGATTCGGGCCTGGCCGGCAATTTGGGCGAGCATCGACGCGCTGACGTGGCCCTCGGTGCGGGCGCGTCCGATCAGCTCCCGGAATTGCGCGATCCTCGGCTTTTGTTCCTCGATCCAGCCATCCACTGTTGCATCAGGATCGCCGGCCTTGTTGCGGGACAGAAACTCGATGCGGAGCTGCTCGAAGTCGCGAGCTAGCCCTGCGGTCAGGAGACGTTCCCACTGGTCGGCCGGAACGAAGCGGGCGACCTGTTGCTGAGCCCAATCGAGTCCGATGGCCTCGCCGAGGCGGGTGTATGCCCGGGTCAGTGCCAGCTCGTCGACTTTCCGGCGGGAAGCCAGGGCCGCGATGCCGAAGACGCCGTCGAGTTCGTAAAGCCTAACGAGGCCGCGGACGATGTCCTCGCTGGCGCCCAGCGCGATCAGCCGGTCGCGGCGGGCGACAGCCTCGTTACGGACCTCCGAACGAATGAGACGCGTCGCTGCTGCAGCGATCTTGCGTACGCCCGGTTCGAGCAGCTTGCAGAGAGCGCCGACCCGCGTTTCGCCGCCCGAGGAGCGAAGAATGTCGGAGAGATGCGAACGGACGCTCTGGGCGGCAATCGAGAAGAGCTCGATGCGCACCGATTCCGGGAGAGTGTCCGTTTCGATCTCTTCCCAGAGCTTGTCGAGATCGAGCAGGCGCTCGGCAACGAGGAATGCCGTGATGACCTGCTGCAGCGAGGCGCCTTCTTCCTCGGTGAGGTCGAAAGCGACTCCCGGACCGAGGCGATTGACCAGCCGGTTTGCGACCTTCGTCGCGAGGATTTCGTCGCGCAGGCGATGGGCCCGGATCGCGTCGGCGTGCGCCTTGCGCATCGGCTTCGGAAAGGCCGCGAAAAGCTGCGGCTCCATCAATTTGTCGTCGGCGAGGTCGAGCTTCTCCGCCGCTTCCTGGAGCGCGATCTTGGACATGGAGAGCACAACGGCGAGCTCGGGCCGGGTGAGCCCGCGGTTTTCCTGTGCGCGGCGGATCAAAACGTCGCTTCCGGCGAGACCTTCGACCTTGCGATCGAGACGGCCGGACGCTTCGAGAATCTCGATTGTGCGGACGTGTCCCGGAAGCGCGCGCGACCCGCCGCTCTCGGCGATCGATAAAGCGAGCGACTGAAGCCGATTGTCTTCGAGGACGATCTCGGAAACCTCATCCGTCATCTTCGCGAGTAATGAGTTGCGCTTGTCGAAAGCCAACCGCCCCTCGCGCATCTCGCGGTTGAGCGGGATCTTGATGTTCACCTCATTGTCCGAGCAGTCGACGCCGGCGCTATTGTCGATGAAGTCGGTATTGATCCGCCCGCCATGCTCGGCGAACTCGATCCGCCCCGCCTGAGTAATGGCAAGGTTGGCGCCCTCGCCGATGACCCGGGCACGAAGCTCCTTCGCGTCCGCACGCAATGCGTCGTTGGATGGATCTCCGACATCGGCCTGGGTCTGGGTCGACGACTTGATGTAGGTCCCGATGCCTCCAAACCAGAGAAGGTCGACCGGGCTCTTGAGGATGGCGTTGATCAACGTCACCGGATCAACGACCTTGGCATCGATGCCGAGTGCCTTGCGCGCTTCCGGGCTGAGCTCGATCGACTTTTGTGTTCGCGGGAAGATCCCGCCGCCTTTCGACATCAGGCTGCGGTCGTAGTCGTCCCAGCTTGAGCGGGGCAGTTCGAACATCCGCTTGCGCTCCGCCCAGCTCTTCTGCGGGTCGGGATTGGGATCGATGAAGATGTGACGGTGGTCGAACGCCGCGATCAGCTGGATGCTCTTCGACAGAAGCATGCCGTTGCCAAAAACGTCGCCGGACATGTCGCCGCAGCCCGCGACAGTGACCTGGTCGGACTGGACGTCGACCCCAAGCTCCAGGAAGTGCCGTTGGACGGAAATCCATGCGCCCTTTGCGGTGATCCCCATCGCCTTGTGATCGTAGCCGTGCGAGCCGCCGCTGGCGAAGGCATCTCCGAGCCAGAAATTGCGCTCGAGTGCGATCGCATTGGCGACGTCCGAGAAAGTCGCCGTGCCCTTGTCCGCGGCGACGACGAAATAAGGGTCTTCGCCATCGTGAATGACGACCTTTTCCGGGTGCACCACCTTGTCGTTGACGAGGTTGTCTGTGATCGAGAGCAACGACCGAATGAAAATCCGGTAGCTTTCAGTACCTTCGGCGAGCCAGGCATCGCGGTTCGACGCCGGCGGGAGTTGCTTGGGATAGAAGCCGCCCTTCGCGCCTGTCGGAACGATGACGGCATTCTTGACCAGCTGCGCCTTCATCAGGCCGAGGATCTCAGTCCGGAAATCGTCGCGCCGGTCCGACCAGCGCAGGCCGCCGCGAGCGACCGGCCCGCCGCGAAGGTGAATGCCTTCGACGCGGGGGGAATAGACCCAGATCTCGCGCCACGGGACGGGCGCAGGAAGACCTGGAACGAGCGAGGAATTGATTTTGTACGCGAGCGCCTCCGCGGCCGCGGGAGCGAAGGCATTGGTGCGGAGGATCGCCTCCACCAGCGAACGCAGGCGGCGGAAGATCCGGTCGTCGTCGATCGAACGCACCTTCGACAAAGCGTGGTCGAAATCCTTGCGCAGCCGCTCCATTCCGGCTTCCCGATTGGAAACCCTGGAATCATGCGTGACCGCGAAAAGGTCGACGAGGGCGCGGGTCGCGTCGGGCGCGCGGCGAAGCGCGTCGACGATCGTGACGAGGCCGTAAGCGACTCCGGTCTGGCGCAGGTAGCGGAACCAGGAGCGCAGCCAGACGACCGGCTTCATGTCGAGGCCGGCATAGAGCACGAGCTGATTGAACTCATCGTCCTCGGCGCTTCCGCAAAGGACGCTGGCGATCGTATGTTCGATGTCCGCGGCGCGGGCGAGGATGCCCTTGAGGTCGGCCTCGTTTGCAACTTCCAACCGGAAATCGTGAATGTAGCCGAGCGTACCTCCCGCGAGCGCGGTCGGGATTTCCTCGAGCACTCGGAAGCCGAAATTTTCAAGGACCGGCACGACTTCCGACAGCGGAATCAACCCGCCGCGCCGATAGGTCTTCAGGCGCAGGAGGCCCGGCGCGTCCGCGGCCGAATGCCACAGGCGCACGCCGCGGTCGGCGTCGTCGCGCAGATCGTTGAGGCGGACGATATCGGCGGCGGCGTCCTCGGGGCTCGTGCGCGAGCGATAGGATTCGGAGAAAGCGGGCAGGTAGGTGAAGGCGAGGCGAGTGGCCCGCGGCGATCCGGCAGCCCGGTTGAGCTCGGCCTCGACCGCTGGAGCCCAGCCTTTGACCATTTCGACGACCGCGGAGTCGAGGGCCTGGCCATCCGGCAGCGGCGCTTTCTCGTCGATATATTGGGTGTAGCGGATAAGGGCGAGATCGCCGTCGCCCAGCTCGACGGACCAGCTGGTGACCTTGCGGCCGACTTCGCTTTCGAGAAGCATCGCGATCGCGGTCCGCCGGGTCGTGGTCAGCTCCTCGCGCGGCAGCCAGACGAAGGTGAACAGCTGCCCCTTCAAGATGCTCCGAACCTGGAGGAGGGCCGGACGCGGACGGTCGGCCAGCGACATCGCCATCATCACCAGCGATCGCACCGATTCATAGTCGATCGTGATCAAGAGATCGCGGGGCAGGGAAGCGACGGCATGCCTGAGCGCCTTGCCCGAATGGCCTTTGGGATCGAAACCGAAATCCTGGTCGAGCTGCAACAGCCGGCGCCTCAGGACAGGCACGTTCTCTGGCGGAAGGCGCAATGCCTCGCTGGTCCACAAGCCGGCGTGGACCCCGATGCCCGTGACTTTCCCGTTCTCCCGTATCGGAACCACGACGAGATCGAGCGGGACTCGCCGATGGACCGTCGATTTGCGCTCCGCCTTCGCCATCAAGGGAATTTCGCCGCCGCTCTCCAGATAATGCATGGCGCCGAGGCAGCCGCCTTCATCCGTCGGAGCGCCGGGAATGCTGAAGATGCCGAGCGCTTGCGAAGGCGCTTCGTAGGGCCGCTCCACATGATAACCGAGAAGCGTCAGTCCGCCTTCGGCGAACCAATCGAGAAGCGCACGCCCCTCGGGATCCTCGATCGCCTTGGCGTCTTCGCGCATCTTGTCCTGGAGCGCATGCCAGTCGCGCACCGCAAGCCGAACATCGCTGAGCACCCGCCTCAGGTCGGCGGCGAGCTCCTGGCGGCCGCGAGCGTCGGTCCGTTCAAGCTCCAGGTACATCATCGATTCGCGGCGATGCTTGTCGGAACAGATCGGTTCGACCTCGTCCAGGACTCCATTGTCGTCCCGGTTCACGCAAACTACCGGATGGAGAAGTCGGTGAATCGTGACCTGTTTCGAGGCGATCGCATTGGCGACCGAATCGACCAGGAAGGGCATGTCGTCGTTGACGATGCCGATGCGCATGCGCCGCCGGCCGGCTTCGCCCCCCGTCGATTCAATCTCGAGCGCGAGCTCGCCTTGCTTCCGCCGAGCAGCGACTCTCGCGAGGAATTCCGCGGCTTCGCGCTCGGATTCGCGCGAAAGTCCGTGGGTTTCACCGGGAAGCGCATTCTGCGTCAGCGCCTTGCGAATGGATTCAACCAGCGGCTGGGGCAGGCGCGTATGGGCAGTCATGAAGTGATTGTGCTCCGCGAGTAAGGCGACGCGAGCGGCCTATAGACCCGCCGTAACTGACGCCACAACCCCGGTGTCTTGAAGTCAGGCGGCTTTGCGGATCGCTTTTTCGACCAAAGCCGGGTCGTCCACGACCGCGACGGGTTCGAAACTTCCATCGTTCGTGCGGCGAGCGACCACCACCGCGAACTCCTCGTCGACGGCGATGTCGGCGAGCGACATGGCCGGAGCCTGCCGCAGTTTCGCTCGAGCGGCTTCGCCCTTGGTGTCCGCCTTGGGCTCCGGCCTGCGCGCCTCCCGTTCCGCGGCAACGAGCGCCTTCAGCCCGCCAGACTGATTCTCGATGAAATCCTTGAACCCCCCGAGGACAATCTGTTGGCGCTGCGCATAAGACAGGGCCGCAGCGAACTCGGTCAGCCGCGCTTTGTCATAGTCGATTCCAAAGACGAGCTTCACGATCGGAGTCATGGGCGCGCGCGCCTGTGCCTTCACTCCTGATTCTTCCAGCAGCTCGGCATATTCCTCGGGATTCTGCTGCGAAGCGATGGCGAAATCATAAGCCAGCGACAGGGCGCGATAGAGAGCAACGCGGGTACGTCCGTCGGCGGACTTGACCGCTTCGGCGGTTTCGCGGGCGGCCCACAGTCGATCGGCCAGGCCGGCATCTTCGTCAATTTCCGGGGTGATCTCATCAGAATCTGACCCGTCATCCCAGGACGGATGCGCGGCTGTCTCAACCAGGTCGGGAGCTTCGATCCCGGCCTCGGCCGATGGTCCGTCTTCCCAGACCAGATGGTCTTCGTGCGTTAGTTCGAGCGGCTCGGCCTCGATCCCGAGGATCTCTTCCGCCTCCTCGGGCTCATCGACCACCTGCTCGACAACCGGAAGCAGATCGCCCGGCGAGTCCGTCGCGCTCGAACCGCCGACGGTCTTCCAGTTGATCACGCCATAGATGAAGTCGATCGCATCGCCGTCGGAGGAAAAGGGCATGAGGATGCCGCGGTAGCAGATATTCTCACTGCGTTGATTGACGTACTCCGCCTCGAACCCGATCGGCGCGCGGTTGGCGATGATCTGCAGATAATGGTCGGTGAGGCGCGACAGGAGCGACCGGCTCGGCACCTGGGAGATGGTGCGCATATTGTCGTCGAGGTCGCATTCGTCGCGGATCGCGCCTCCGACATAGGGAACGGCCGGATTTTCGCGGCCACAGGTGAAGTCCAGAAGCACGCTGTTGGCGGCGAAATCCTGAACATTCTCGGGCTCGAGATCCTCGATCGATGGAAAGTCGCGGCCGTCGAGCAGCGACACCCAATAATTGTAGGCGCGGACGTGCATTCGCCGCTCGTCCGTTCCGATCGCCGCCGCGACGTCGTCCACCGGCGCCTCGAAATCGTTCGAATGCTCCCGATAGCTATCCATTACGCGAGCCCCATTTCTCCATCTCGGGGGGAAAATGGCTGACCGCGGTTACCAAAATGTTAAGCATGTTCGTTCAGTGGTCAGCCTTGCCGCGCAGTTGCGGGCTTGATAGGGGGCCACGACTTTTCCGGAACCCAAGCCGCTTTAGCTCAGCTGGTAGAGCACATCATTCGTAATGATGGGGTCGCGTGTTCGAGTCACGCAAGCGGCACCACCCATTCAGATCCTGGCTTCAATCCACGTTCTTGTGAGGCAGCAGCACTGCGACGTGGTTTTGGCCGTCGGCATATTGATAGTCGATCTGGCTACTCCAGGACCTCGCCAGTCTCAGGCCGGCGCCACCACCCCG
>DATLOY010000005.1:0-8638 GCA_035536015.1 Sphingomicrobium sp. | reverse complement strand
GAGCCGAGCGCGGCGAGGAGCGCCGGACGCAATCCTCCGAGAATCGCGGCGACAAGGACCGCCGGAAGATAAAGGAGGTCGACCGCGGAGTTTCCCCAACGCGGCGCAATCACGAGGCCGACGAGGGTCGAGAGGGCGACCATCGCCACCGCGCCGACATAGAAAGCGAACCTTGTCGCGACGGGCCGCCGATCGATCATGGGCATGGGAGTCATGGCGACGCGCAATTGCGCCTTGTAACGGCAGCAGTCGAGATGTCGCGCGGCCCGGTCGAGTCCGTTCCGAAGGGGAGGCGAGCACAATCCACATAGAATCTTTATGCAGTCGCCGCCCACATCGCGCGGCATGGCAACCGCAAAACTGGCGCCCGCGCCCGCCGACCTGGTCGATCCCGTGGCACTTCCCCACGGTCCCAGAGAGGCGCTCCCGAAGCTCATGATCGGCGCGATCGGCGTTGTCTACGGCGATATCGGGACGTCTCCGCTCTACACGATGAAGGAAAGCTTCCTCGGCCCGCATCCGCTTGCGGTCGACCCGCTGCACATCTTCGGCGTGCTGAGCCTCATCTTTTGGTCGCTGATGCTGATCGTGACCGTCAAATATGTCTTTGTCGCGATGCGCGCTGACAATCGTGGGGAAGGCGGGTCGTTCGCCCTTCTGTCGCTGATCTCGCGCAATCTCCAAGGCAAGAAATGGGCTCCCTACCTCGTCCTGCTCGGGGTGCTCGCGACCTGCCTGTTCTATGGCGACGCGATGATCACCCCGGCGATCTCCGTTTTGTCGGCGGTCGAGGGCCTCACGGTCGTCGAGATGCGGCTTCAACCGATCGTCATCCCAATTTCCATCGGGATCCTGATCGCGCTGTTTCTAGTCCAGCGCCATGGTACGGCTCGTGTCGGAAATTGGTTCGGACCGCTGGTCCTGATCTATTTTGCAGCGCTCGCCGCTCTCGGCGTGACGAACATCGCGGCACATCCGGAAATACTCGGCGCGTTCAGCCCGTTTTGGGCAGCCAAATTCTTCGTGGCGAATCCCAAGCTGGCGTTCCTTGCCATGGGCTCGGTGTTTCTCGCCGTGACTGGAGCCGAAACGCTCTATGCCGACATGGGCCACTTCGGACGTCGGGCGATCAGCTTTTCCTGGCTTCTGCTCGTTTATCCATGCCTGATGCTCAATTACATGGGCCAAGGCGCCCTCCTCCTTGGGTCTCCCGCCGCTGCGGCCAACCCATTCTATCTGATGGCCCCGGAATGGGCGCGCCTGCCCCTCGTTGCACTGGCGACAATGGCGACGATCATCGCCAGCCAGGCCGTGATTTCCGGAGCATTCTCCGTCACCCACCAGGCCGTGCAGCTCGGCTTCCTTCCGCGCCTCAGAACCGAACACACGAGCGAAAAGGCCGCGGGCCAGATTTACATTCCAGTGGTCAATTGGGGATTGCTGCTCATGGTCATCGTGCTGGTGCTCGGCTTCCGCGAGTCCGGCCGTCTTGCCTCGGCGTACGGGATCGCGGTGACGGGAACGATGCTGATCACGTCGGCGATGCTCGGCGTCCTCGTCTTCTACGTGTGGAAATGGAACCGCTTGCTGGCCAGCGCGACCATCGGTCTCTTCCTGATCGTCGACAGCGCATACTTCGCGTCGAACATCACCAAGATCCCGGACGGCGGCTGGTTCCCGCTGCTCGTTGCCGCGATCAGCTTCACGGTGCTGACGACCTGGGCCACCGGCCGGCGCTTGATGCGCGATCGGCTGCAGGAAAGCGCGCTGCCCCTGCCGGTGTTCATCAAATCCGCGGCGACGTCGGTGCACCGGGTGCGCGGAACATCGGTATTTCTCTCCGCCGCTGCCGATACGGTGCCGGCGGCGCTCCTCCACAACCTCAAGCATAACCAGGTCCTGCACGAGCGGGTCCTGATCCTGACGGTCAAGGTCGAGGACGTGCCCTACGTCACGCACGAAAAGAGGATCGACGTGCATAATGCGGGCGAGGGCTTCTACCGCGTCATCCTGCATTACGGCTTCATGGAAGAGGTCGACATTCCGCGCGACCTGGCACGTATCGGCACCTGCGGCGCGCCATTCAACATGATGAGCACGAGCTTCTTCCTCGGGCGGCAGAAGCTGATAGCTTCGAAGAGCCGGCCGGGTATGGCGCTGTGGCGCGAGAGGCTCTTCTCCTGGATGCTCAAAAGCTCGGAAACCGCGATGGAATTCTTCAAGCTGCCGACCAACCGGGTGGTCGAGCTCGGCAGCCAGCTGCAGATTTAGGTCACCGCTTTGGGAGCGAGTGTGTTATACCGCCGCATCGCGCGACATCTGGACCGTAGGCCGTTGCGCGGCTGAGAGACCAAGTGCGCTCCCGCTTACCAAAGGGAGCCCAATCGACCTCAACATCGCAACGGGCCCAGAGACCCCGCGGACGTGATGCGAACGATCCCATGCAATCGGCAATGACGTCCGCCAACCAGATTCGAAGAGAGCGAGATGACCGTGAACCAAAATCAAATCGACGAAGCCGAACTTGCCCGCCTGGGCATCAGGCGCGTGCAGACCGACACCTTTCATTGGGGCGAGTATCGCTACACCAACGCGAGCGACGCCATTGCCGCCGCGAAACGGGAAGAAAAACGATGAGCCGCGTCCTCCTTGTCGCCCTCGAGGAGGGCGAGGTCGTCGCCAAGTGCCTTGCGGCGAAGGTCGGAATTTCCGCACTGGAGAGACTGCCAGGCGGGGGTGTAAGACTCGTCTGCATGAGCACCGACGGTGCAGCGCAGATGTCGCGCAAGCTGAAACGCAACCTCATCGATGGAGAAGTCGAGAGGCAGCGACACCGGCCCGCGAGCCCGCTGTGGTGAGTTAACACTAACGGCCGGTTCTTCGGATGGAAGAGTTCGCGGATGCGGCCTACAGCGTACGGACTTTGAGCGCGTTCAAGGAATGCTGATAAGTTCGGACCATGGACAGCTTCGCCTATCTCTCGGTCTTCATCTCGCTCATTCTCGGCCTTGGGGTTACGCATCTTCTCACCGGCGCGGCATCGCTGATTCGATCGCGAAGCAGCTTCCGCCTGTGGTGGCCAACTCCGCTGTGGATGGCGACGACCTTCTTGATCCAGGTCCAGACATGGTGGGCGATGTTCGCCTTGCGTACGGTCGAGCATTGGAGCTTCGCCGCGTTCCTGATCGTGCTGCTTCAGCCTGTGGCGATTTTCATGATGGCCGCCTTGATCGTGCCTCGCGTCGTTGCCGGCGAGATGACGGACCTCAGAGAGGATTATTACCGCGAATTCCGCTGGTTCTTTTCCGCCCTATTGCTGGCTCTTGCTGCTTCGATCGCGAAAAACCTCATTCTGACGAGAAGCCTTCCGGAACCGCCCAATCTTGCGGCACATGTGCTGTTCGTCGCGATCTCGGTCGGGGCGCTCCTGTTGAAGTCGGCACGCGCCCAGCTCATCCTTGCGCTCGCCGGGCTGGCGCTACTTAGCGCTTACATCGCCCTGCTTTTCACGACGCTGTCATAGCATCGCGACCCATTGCGGACATGAGTTCACTCCCGTAGCCTGAGGGAGTTGTGAAGTTTACGCGGACCCGAGGCGGGTTGAACTTCCGTTTCGGGTTTCGTTGGCCCGAACTGTCGACACAGGGGATCTGAACATGTCCGACGACAAACGAGCAGCAGAGGTTGACGTCACCAAGGAATGGCGTGCGACGCAGGGCCAGAAGTCCGCTGCCACGCGTCTTCGGATTTTCGCCGCAATCTCCTGGGTCATTGCGATCGCCGGCGAGATCACGGGGATCGTCCTCCTCCGCCAGCACAAGTTCGACCACGGAAACCTTCCGCTGCTGATCGGCATCCTGGTCGTGATCGCCGTCTTCGCCATTGCCGGCAGCCTGTTGTGGAAGGCGGCGAACAAGCACGATCCCGCCAGGGAGTCCGACAGGGCCAAGTTCTTCTTCCAGAACCAGCTCGGCGCGATCATCACCTTGATCGCCTTCCTGCCGCTGATTGTCCTGATCTTCATGGACAAGGACATGGACCCCAAGAACAAGAAGATCGCCGGAGGCGTGGGCGCAGTTCTCGCGGTGGTCGCCACGCTGATCGGGGTGAGCTGGAACCCGCCGTCGGTCGAGCAGTACACGAAGGACATGAACACGTGCGCGGCCCAGATCAAAGCCAAGCAACCGACCACGGCCTGCTCGCCAGAGGTCGCCGCCCAGGCGCAGGACATCGCCAAGGACTCGCAAACGGTGGCCGAGGCGACGAAGGATCCAGCACATCCGGCGGGCCAGGACGTCGTCTACTGGATCGCCCCGGAGAACGGAGCCAAGAAGTCCACGACGCCGCATGTTTTCCATATCTGCCAGGGCGTCAGTCCGCTTCGCGGCAAGACCGTGAACAAGGGCTCCGTCACGGAGGCTTATGCGGAGAACGCCACCCGCATCACCAAGCAGATTCCGATGGAGCAGAAGCAGTGCGGGTTCACGGGCTCAGCGGCTCCCGCTCCGACTCCCGCCGGATCGCAATAGGTCCGCGTCGGTCGCGCCGTTTACTTCTCGGAAGCCCCGGCGTGCTACGCCGTCGCCTCTGGAGATATGATGGCGAGCTCCGTTCCGTCCGTTGAAGACCGTGATCCTTATGTCGACCGCCGCGTCTATCCGCGCGTCGCGGTGGCCCTGCCGGCGTTCCTCGAGGTCGAAGGCGAGCGTCACTCGATCCACCTTCTCGACCTGTCGGCCGGCGGCGCGAAGCTGAGCTTCCCCGCCGTCCTGGCGGTGGGAACGACGGTGGCGCTGGATTGCGGGACGCTCGGCCGGTCTGGGGTGGTGAGGTGGCAAAACGGGGATCTCGTAGGCCTTTGCTTCGTGACCGAGCTGGATGCCCGGGAGGTTTCCGCATTGATTGCCCGCTCCGAAGCCCTCGCGGCCCGGATGCAAACGCGCGACTAGGGCGAGTCCGTCTAACTCCGGTACTTGGCGGCTTCAGTCTTGCAGTCGTACCGCAGCTGCTCGCTTGCACAGAAGTCCGGCCAATATCCGGTCTGCCGCCAATATCGTACCAGCCCGGTGCGTGCCGCGATCCGCATGAAACGCGGGTCTGCTCGGACCTTCGCAAAGTCGGGCCGGAACAGGTCGTTGGTGTCGAGGTAAGGTTGGAACTTCGGGTCTTCCATCAGCTGGTAAGCTTCATCGACCCGGCCGAAATTGCCCAAAGCGAGGAGGACGGCATTGCGGGTGCGCTCGTCTTTCGACCATCGCGCCTCTAGCGCCGCAATCGCATCGTCGACTTTCGCCCGCGTGGGATCCAGCCGTGCTTCAATCACCTTACGGGCGGGAGCCATGTCCGCATCGCTGTAATCCGCGATCCGGGGCATCAGCGCCAATGCCGCCTTGGGATCTCCGTAGCGATATTCGAACGAATATTCCGCATAGTCGATCGCAGGGTCGTTCGGCCATTTCTTGCGCGCTGCGGCAATGTCGTCCTTCGCCTTTGAGAATTCGCCGGCATAGATTAGGGCGAGGATGTATTGCGACCGGCCATAGGGTGTTCCCGGCTCAAGCGCCGCCCCCCGTTGCGCCGCCTGGACGGAGTCGGACATCCGCCCGACGGACATGAACTCTTCCGAAAGATGCATCTGTATTCGTCCATCATCGGGATCGATCCTGGCTCCCTGCTCGAGGACCTTCAGCGCCCGGAAAGTGTCGTTGGATATGAGGTGAAATTCGGCGTCGTAAGTCATTGCGCTGTTCGGATTCAGCTTGCGGGCGACAGCGATGGCGTTGCGTGTGCTCTGCAGCGCCGCGGCGTAAGCAGCCGGCGAACTGCCCTGAAGACTCTGCGCGATCCAGGATCGGCTGAGCGCAAGATAATCCCAGCCGGGCCCGAAACGGGGAGCCAGCTTCGTGACCCGCTCAAAGATCGTCACGAAATCCGTGTCCGAAAGCTTCGTTTCCCCAAGCCCGATGCAGCCAGTGAGGTAAAGCCCGAGCGCAGGCTGGGCGAGGGGGGTGCTGCCGCCTTTCGCGTCGGTCAGGCAAAATGCCGCCTTGGAAGCGGATGCGGATACATCGGCCTTGAGATCAGCTGCCGCGGCATCGGCCACGCTCCAGTTTTGCGACCACAGGGTCGTGCGCCCATCTTCGTCGGAAAGCGTCAGGCTGGCGTTCACCGCGGCCCCGCGCGGGTTCGTCGAGATCTGCATGCGATAGCCCGAGCTGCGCCCAGTCGCATCGTCCGGACCGATGACCGTTGCCCGATCGAACCGCCGAGGGAGGAATGCCGCCATGTCCGCTGCGGCAACGTTCGCATAATCCGTCGCCATCGCGCGGTCGGAAGAGGCGGGTGACGGCAGGACGGCGATTGCGATCTGCGGGTTGCCCGACCAGCGCTGCCAAAGGAACGGGGTGGCGAGCGCCACCGCTGCCGCGGCGATGGCACCGCCCACCAGCAATGGCCTCCGCAGTGATAATCCGTGCCAGCGGCGGCTTGCCGCGCGACGCGGCGCGGGCGTGGCTTGCGACGGATCGGCCACCCTCGCGATCGCCCGCCTGATGCGGTCCGGCTCAGGCGGTTCACGGCGGCCTTTCCAGCGCGACAGGCTGACCGACTGAAATTGGCGGAAACCGAGCGGAGGCCCGGTCTCGTCGAGCGAAAATGGGATCAGCTTGCCGGCATCGCGGCCGTAGCCGGCTTCGTCGCGTACCCATGCCGATTGCACCGAATCCGCCGACCAGAGCACGAGGACGGCGTCACAATCCTTGAGCGCCTTCTCGATCTCCACGGAGAAGCTCGCGCCCCCACCGATGTCGTCCTCGTCCCGCCAGACGTCGTGACCTTCGCGCTCCAGCCAGTCGGTGAAGCACCGCGCCTTTTCTTCATCCTTGCGCGAATAGCTGAGGAAGAGCTTCGCCATTCCGTGCCCCCGAAGCGTCCAAGGCTGCTCCTCTATCGGTGCGGATGCAAGCAGAGGCGGCGCAAATGGAGTAAAGCGTCGGGAAGTATAGAACCAAATGGGTGAAATAATACTTGACAGTGTGACGCTGTTTAGGTACACGACAGGCACAGTGAAGAATTGTGATTCGGGCGGCGCTCCCCAGGGGCGGCCGCCCTTTGTTTTGGAGCGATGCGTGCCACGCCAGAAGAAAATGGTTCTTATCGGCGGCCGAAAGCCGCACTTGCGCAAGGCAACGCGCAAGAACTGGAGCAAGGCAAAGGAGCAGACCTTCCTTTCGACGCTTGCAGAGACCTGCAACGTCACCCGCGCCTGCGCGGCCGCCGGCGTCGGGGTCACTTCGGTCTATCGCCGAAAAAAGGAGAATGCCGGGTTCCGGGCGGCCTGGCTGACGGCCATTTCCATCGCTTACCAGCAGCTCGAGCTGGTGCTGCTCGAACGGGCGTTCAACGGCACCGAGAAATTGGTGAGGGTCCGCGCCGGCGACGCGACGACGATGCGCGAATATTCCAACACGTTGGGCGTCTCACTGCTGAAGATGCATCGCGACACGGCCGCCGACGCCGAATTCGAGCTTCCGCCGGACGAGATCGAGGAGATCCGCGAACGGCTGATCCGAAAGCTCGAGCGAATGAAAGAGCGCGATGCGAACAAACATGCGCCGGAGTCCTAAATTCGATTCCGTCCGACATTCGATCGACCTGTTGCAGCAAAGGAGCAAGGAAGAACAGCGCGAGATCATCCGGCGCATGTCGCCGATGGACGCGCTGAAGTTCGATGCCGATTTCGAGACATGGGCGCACGAGGGCCAGCTTCCGCCCAAAGGCGAAGGCTGGCGCGTCTGGTTGATGATGGCCGGACGCGGGTTCGGAAAAACAAGGGCGGGAGCGGAGTGGATTCACCGGTTGGCAACGCGGCGATCGGGCCTTCGCATCGCGCTGGTCGGGGCGAACATCAACGAGACACGAAGAGTGATGATCGAAGGCGTCAGCGGCCTGCTGACGATCGCGCGCAGGGAACGGCGAAGGGTGGATTGGGAACCGGCGTTGGGCCGGTTTCGCTGGCGCAACGGGAGCCAGGCCCAGCTCTTTTCCGGCGACAATGCCGACGGGCTGCGCGGGCCGGAACATGATTTCGCCTGGGCCGACGAGCTGGCCAAGTGGCGCGAAGCCGAGGAGGCGTGGATGAACCTGCAGTTCGGGCTTCGGCGCGGCGAACGGCCGCGCGCCCTGATCACGACGACGCCCCGGCCCATCGAGATTCTGACGCGGATGATGGAAGACAAATGGACCGTGACGACGCGCGGTCGGGTCGGACGCGGGCCTACCGCCGTGGAAGCCCTGCCCCCGCGTAAGGATCAAAAGGCGCGGCGCTCGGCGGACCGGCGGCCTGCGGCTGCGGGAGTGCGGGCGGAGCGGGCGGCACGACCGGGGCTGCGTTGGCACCCGGTACGTCGCCCTCGACCGCACGAAGGATTCCGCCCGCGATCGTCGATGCACCGAAGATGATGAAGCAGCCGAAGATGGCCTGCGCGGCACGGCGAAAGTCGATGCGTCCCGTCAGCATCATGAAGCCGATCGAAGCGACGGCGATGATCGCGACCGCGGTCGCGGTCGTGCCGAGCAATGCACCCTGAAGCCAATCCAAGGGAACGGCCAGCGCGTTTGTGCCGGCCGTATCGATACT
>DATLOY010000004.1:0-8144 GCA_035536015.1 Sphingomicrobium sp. | reverse complement strand
GGCGATGGCGATGCGCGACATGTTCATTCCTGCACTTCTGACACTGCGGTCACCGCACTTCCAGCGATTCGAAGCCGATGCTCGCGCCACAGGATCACGAGGCCGGCGGCTGCAACGATCGGCGCTCCCAGCCAGGTCCAGTGTGACGGCGCCTGCTGGAAAATGAGCAATCCGAGCAATGACGCCCAGAGCAATGCGGAATAATCCATCGGCACGACGAGCGAGACCGGAGCGAGCCTCAGCGCCCCGGTCAGAGCCAGCTGCGCAATCCCTCCCGCAAGGCTGAAGGCCGCTATGGCCGCCCAGGTTGGTCCGTCATGGGCGTGGCCGACAAACGGCATCAGAAGCGCCAGCGGGACGAGCGACGTGATCGCGAACCAGAATACGGTTGTCCCCGTCGCTTCGGTTGCACCGAGGCGACGAATTGCGATTGTCGCGCAGGCCGTGCTTACCGCTGCGCCGATCGCGACCAGGCCGCCATAAGCGCCGATATGATTGCTCCCCGGCTGGACGATGACCAGAACTCCAAGGAAACCGGCGATGACCGCCCCCCAGCGCCAGCGCCCTGTCGGCTCTCGAAGCACGACGGCGGCGAGCAAGGTCGCAAAGATCGGCACCGAAAAACCGATGGCCGTCGCCTCGGCGAGCGGAAGGAGCATGATCGCCAGGAAATTGAGACCCATGGCGATCAGTCCAATGGCCATGCGCGCCGCGTGCGCGCCAAACCTCTTGGTCTTGAGCGTTGCAAATCCCGGTCCCGCCGCAACCCAGGTGGCGGCGCAGGCCGCCGATCCGATCTGGCGGTAGAAAAGGCTTTCGGCGACCCCGACGCCGCGTTGGCCGGCCCATTTCACTCCGGCGAACATCAGCGCCAGGGATAATGCGCTGATCAGCCGAAGGCCCAGGCCGAGCAATAGCTGCGGTTCGGCTGGCCGATCGGTGGGCTGGGCGTGAGCCATCGGATGACCGCCTAGCCATGCGCCGAGCGAAGGACTAGGGGAGCCGCGATCCCAAACCACTTAAATCAGGACGACTTTCCCATGTTGCGCAGCATCGATCATTTCATCGACGGTTCCACCTTCGCGTCCGGCGAGCGGCAGGGCGATGTGTTCGATCCCAACCAGGGCGAGGTCCAGGCCAACGTCCGCTTCGGCACCGCCGCCGACCTCCAGAAGGCGGTCGACGCGGCGAAGGCCGCACAGCCGGCATGGGCCGCGACGAACCCGCAGCGCCGCGCGCGGGTCATGTTCAAGTTCAAGGATCTCGTCGAAAAGAACATGGAGGAACTCGCCCACATCCTGTCGAGCGAGCACGGCAAGGTCATCGCCGACGCCAAGGGCGACGTGCAGCGCGGCCTCGAAGTGATCGAATATGCCTGCGGGATCCCGCAGGCGCTCAAGGGCGAATATACCGTCGGCGCGGGCCCTGGCATCGACGTCTATTCGATGCGCCAGCCGCTCGGCATCGGTGCCGGAATCACTCCGTTCAACTTCCCGGCGATGATCCCGATGTGGATGTTCGGGATGGCGATCGCCTGCGGCAATGCCTTCGTGCTGAAGCCGTCGGAGCGCGACCCGACGGTTCCGGTTCGGCTCGCCGAGCTCATGAAGGAAGCGGGACTTCCCGACGGAATCCTTAATGTCGTCCATGGTGACAAGGAAATGGTCGACGCGATCCTCGATCACCCCGACATCGCCGCCGTCAGTTTCGTCGGATCGAGCGACATTGCGCACTATATCTATTCACGCGGCACGGCGAACAACAAGCGCGTCCAGGCGTTCGGGGGCGCCAAGAACCACGGTATCGTCATGCCGGATGCCGACCTCGACCAGGTCGTGAACGACCTCGCCGGAGCCGCCTTCGGTTCGGCCGGCGAGCGCTGCATGGCTCTTCCGGTCGTCGTTCCAGTCGGTGATGAAACCGCTGACGCGCTTCGCGCCAAGCTCATTCCCGCGATCGAATCCCTCCGCGTTGGCGTCTCGACCGACCCCGAAGCGCATTACGGCCCGGTGGTCAGCAAGGCGCACAAGGAGCGGATCGAAAACTATATTCAGATGGGCATCGACGAGGGCGCCGAGCTGGTCGTCGACGGGCGCGGCTTCATGCTTCAGGGCCACGAGAACGGCTTTTTCGTCGGGCCCACCCTCTTCGATCACGTGAAGCCGAGCATGACCACCTACAAAGAGGAGATTTTCGGCCCGGTCCTCCAGATGGTCCGTGCCAGGGATTTCGAGGAAGCGGTGCGGCTCCCGTCGCAGCATGATTATGGCAACGGCGTCGCAATCTTCACCCGCAACGGCCATGCGGCTCGCGAATTTACGGCCCGGGTGAATGTCGGGATGGTCGGAGTGAACGTGCCGATCCCGGTTCCGGTCTCCTACCACAGCTTCGGCGGGTGGAAGCGCTCGGGCTTCGGCGACATCGGCCAATATGGTCAGGAGGGCATGCGCTTCTGGACGAAGACCAAGGTCGTGACCCAGCGCTGGCCCGACGGTGGCGCCCACGGCGAGAGCGCCTTCATCATTCCAACGTTCGGGTGATGTAGCGTGGGGAGCCAGCTGAAGGTCACAGGGATACGCGCGGCGCCCAGCAGCGTTACTGCTGCATGCTTCGCGCCGTTGGACCAACAATCGCGCTCATTTTGATGCTGATTGTGGTCGCGTGCACCAAGCGCGATCCGGTTGCAGACGGAGCGAACAAGACGGCGGGCCTCCCAGCCATCAACGATCAGGTTCCTGACGCGACGGGTGCGCCTCCCGAGAAGGGCGCGGCGCCCGCAACCCAGTCTCCGGTCGCCGCGGCAAATATCCCGGCGTCGCTGCAAGGACGCTGGGGCCTCTCGCCGGCGGACTGCATGCGCAACCGCAGCGACGCCAAGGGCCTGATGGTCATTTCTGATGACCAGCTTCAATTCTACGAATCCCGGGCCGTTCCGGGTCCCGACGTGCAGGCCGATGCGAATTCGATCAGCGGAAATTTCAGCTTTACAGGGGAAGGCCAAAGCTGGACGAAGTTCGAATCGATTCAGCTCCAGAAGAATGACCTCGTCCGTACCGAAACGAAACCAACAGCGAGCTTCACCTATGCGAAATGCACATAAGGTCCTTGCTCTATTCTTCGGCGTCACAGCCCTGTCGGCCTGCAACAAGAACCAGGAGCGGAATGTCGCAATTAACAATGATGTCGCGAACGCGACCGACGTCGAAGCGCTTCCGCCCGACGAGAGCAGCGAAACTCCGTCGAACGAGCTGATCAACGGCGCCGACAATGCCGACGTTTCCGATCTCAATGCTTCGGGCAACGGATATTGAAGGGACAGGTCGCGACCCTCACGAGCGGCGGGTGCACTTGCTGACAATCTGACTGCATCCTAGAGCGCCGGCGCGATGACCCAGTTCGACCTCACCGACGACCAGCTCCAGATCCAGGAGATGGCACGCAAGTTCACTGCGGACGCGATCACTCCTTTCGCCGCAGAATGGGACGAGAAGCATATCTTCCCGCGCGACACGATCCGGGAGGCGGCCGAGCTCGGCTTCGGCTCCATCTACGTGTCGGAGGAGAGCGGCGGCATCGGTCTCGGGCGCCTCGAAGCCGCGCTGATCATGGAGGCGATGGCCTATGGCTGTCCGTCGACAAGCGCGTTCATCTCGATCCACAATATGGCGAGCTGGATGATCGACCGTTTCGGCTCGGCGGACGTCAAGCAGAAGTATCTGCCGTCGATGATCACGATGGAGCGGATGGGCAGCTACTGCCTCACCGAGCCGTCCTCCGGCTCGGACGCGGGCGCGCTCAAGACGAAGGCCGTCCTGGACGGCGACCATTATGTCGTCTCCGGCTCCAAGGCATTCATCTCCGGCGGCGGGGAGAATGAGGTCTATGTGACCATGGTCCGGACCGGTGAGGAAGGACCGAAGGGCATTAGCGCGCTGGTCATCGACAAGGACATGAAGGGCGTGAGCTTCGGCGCCCAGGAAAAGAAGCTCGGCTGGCATTCGCAGCCGACCGCGCAGGTCAATTTCGATGAGGTCCGCGTTCCGGTCGCGAACCGGGTCGGGGCCGAGGGCGAGGGCTTTCGAATCGCGATGATGGGCCTTGACGGCGGCCGCCTGAACATTGGCGCCTGCTCCTTGGGCGGCGCCCAGCGCTGCCTCGACGAGGCGATCAAATATACCAAGGAACGCAAGCAGTTCGGCTCGCCGATCGCCGACTTCCAGGCAACGCAATTCACGCTCGCCGATATGGAGACGGAGCTGCAGGCCGCGCGCTATTTGCTCTACGTTGCGGCAGCGAAGGTCACCTCGAATGCGCCCGACAAGACCAAGTTCGCGGCCATGGCGAAGCGGCTTGCGACGGACGCTGGCTCATCGGTCGTCGACCGCGCGCTGCAGCTTCACGGCGGCTACGGCTACCTGATGGACTATCCGATCGAGCGCTTCTGGCGCGATCTTCGCGTGCACTCGATCCTCGAAGGCACCAACCAGGTCATGCGGGTCATCATCAGCCGGGACATGCTCAGGCAGTGACCGACGACGTCCTGATCAGCGTCGAGCGTGGGGTCGGCCGGATTCGCCTCAACCGGCCCAAGGCGATTCACGCGCTCACGACCGCGATGTGCGAGAAAATGAGCGAGGCGCTGCTCAACTGGCGCGACGACGACAATGTCCTCGCGATCGTCATCGACCATGCCGAGGGCCGCGGCTTCTGCGCCGGAGGCGACGTGGTGATGCTGGCGCGGAGCGGCGCCTACGATGCTGAGGATGCGAAGCATTTCTTCTTCGCGGAATATAGGCTCAACCATCTGCTCTTTACTTATCCCAAGCCGACCGCCGCGATCATCGACGGAATCACGATGGGTGGTGGAGTCGGGATTTCGCTGCCCTGCGATTATCGCGTCGCGACCGAAAACACCCGATTTGCGATGCCCGAGACCGGGATCGGCCTTTTCCCCGACGTGGGGGGTGGATGGTATCTCTCCCGCCTACCGGGACGCGTCGGACAGTTCATGGCACTCACCGGAGCTCGGCTGGACGGCGCCGAATGCCATTACCTTCGCCTCGCGACACATTATGTGGAGCATTCGTCGCTCGATGATCTCATGCGCCGCATCCTCGAGGCTCCGACCCGCATCGGCGGGACGCTCGGCGCTGCGTCGGCCACTCCGCCGGACGCCAGGATCGAAGCCAATCTGTCGCTCATCGGGCGCCTCTTCGCCTCCGATCGCCTCGAGGAAATTCTCGCTGCGCTCGACGGTGACGAGAGCGAATGGGCGAAGACGGAGCTTGCGACGCTGAGGACCAAGAGTCCGCTATCCTGCAAGGTCTCCCTTCGCCTTCTTGCCGAGGGCTCGAAACGCGTCAGTTTCGGTGAGGAGATGCGCGCCGAATATGCGCTCGCCGGCCGTATCGTGCGCACGCATGACTTCCGCGAGGGCGTTCGCGCGCTTCTGATCGACAAGGATGGCAACCCGCAATGGGATCCGGCTTCGCCCGAAGGCGTGACCGACGAGATGCTCGACGTGCTCTTCGCCCCCTTGCCGGAAACCGAAGCCTGGACGCCATTCGCCAAAGCGGAGCCCGTTGCATGAGCAAGTACAATACGATCCTGGTCGAGCAACGCGGTGCGGTCACGCTCGTCACGTTGAACCGGCCACAGGCGCTCAACGCACTCAACAGCGAAGTCTTGAAAGAGCTGATCGATGTCTTCGCCGCTTATGATTCGGACGAGAGCCAGCGCTGCCTGGTCCTCACGGGCTCGGAGAAAGCCTTCGCGGCGGGCGCAGACATCAAGGAAATGTCGAGCCAGGGCTTCGCTGACATGTATTCCTCGGACTTCTTCGCCGGCTGGGAGAAGGTGACCGCAACCCGCAAGCCGTGGATCGCCGCGGTCTCCGGCTATGCGCTCGGGGGCGGTTGCGAAGTCGCGATGATGGCCGACTTCATCATCGCCGCGGATAGCGCGAAGTTCGGCCAGCCCGAAATCAAGCTGGGCGTGACACCCGGCATGGGCGGGTCGCAGCGCATGGCGCACGCTGTCGGCAAGGCGAAAGCCATGGAGATGTGCCTGACCGGAAGGATGATGGACGCGGCCGAGGCGGAGCGCTCGGGCCTGGTCGCCAAGGTCGTTCCAGCGAACGAGCTGATGACCGAAACGATGAAGACCGCCGAAGCGATCGCCGCAATGCCTCCCCTTGCCGCGATCGCGGTGAAGGAAATGGTCAATGCGGCGTTCGAAATCCCACTCGGCCAGGGGATCCGCTTCGAGCGACGGCTGTTCCACGGGCTTTTCGGGACCGAGGACCAGAAGGAGGGCATGACGGCTTTCGTCGAGAAGCGCCCGGGGAAGTGGAAAGGACGCTAGCTATGGCCAGCATCGCATTCATTGGCCTGGGTCACATGGGCGGCGGGATGGCGCCGAACCTGGTGAAGGCCGGGCATGAGGTCCACGCCTTCGATCTGAGCGAAGACGCGCTGGCGCACGCCGTCGAGGCCGGCTGCCTTCGCGCGGGCTCGACCGCCGACGCGGTCAAGGACGCGGATGTGGTCATAACCATGCTGCCCGCGGCCCAGCATGTGCGGGCGGTGTACGAGAATGATGTCGCTCCAAACGCAAAGGCCGGGGCGTTGCTGATCGATTGTTCGACCATCGACGTGACGAGCGCGCGGGAAGTGGGCGCGGGCCTGGACGAGCTTGGGTTCGAGTTCGTCGACGCACCTGTCTCGGGCGGCATCGCCGCGGCTGCTGGCGGCTCGTTGACTTTCATGGTCGGCGGCTCGGACGAAGCGTTCGAGCGCGCACGCCCCTTCCTCGAGCCCATGGCCAAGGCCGTGATCCACGCCGGGCATCTCGGCGCCGGCCAGGCGGCAAAGATTTGCAACAATATGATCCTCGGCGCGACGATGGTTGTTACCTGCGAAGCCTTCGTCCTCGCGCAGAAGCTCGGCCTCGACCCGCAGGTGTTCTTCGACATCTCCTCCAAGGCGTCGGGGCAAAGCTGGTCGATGACAAGTTATGCACCGGTTCCTGGCGTCGGGCCGGATACTCCTGCCGATCACGACTATGAGGGAGGCTTCGCCGCCGCCCTGATGCTCAAGGACCTGAAGCTCGCCGAGGAGGCGGCGCAGAGCGTCGGCGCCTATACGCCGATGGGCGGGGAAGCCGAGGAACTCTACCAGCGCTTCGTCGATCGCGGCGGAGCGAACAAGGATTTCTCCGGGATCATCAAGATGATCGACGACAGCTGGAAACCTCAGGACAAGGAGTGAGCATGCGCCGCGTAACCATAGCCGTTGGAATGATTGCCGTCTTCGCGGCCGCTGCCGTCGCGGCGCCGCTCACCAAAGGCCGCGCGCTCGCCATCATGCATCAGCGCCACGAAGGCATGGAAAAGATCGGCGACACCAACAAATTGCTCCGGCGGGAGATCACCTCCAGCTCGCCGTTCGTGCCTGCAATTCAGTCGGGCGCAGCGACCATCGCCGGCCTGTCGGTAAAGGCCAACGGCTGGTTCCCCAGGGGAACCGGGCCCGAGCTCGGCAAGACGGGCGCGCGGCCTCAAATCTGGCAGACCCCGCAGGATTTCATCGCCAAGCTGCATAACTTCCAGGGCGCGGCCCAGGCGTTCAACGCAGCCGCGAAATCGGGCGACATGAACGCGATCAAGGCGCGCTACGCGGACCTCAATGGCGCGTGCAAGGCATGCCACGACAAATATCGCATGGACATGCACCACTGAGCGCGAAACAACCTGTCTGGGACCTGCCAATTCGGCTGTTCCACTGGGTGCTCACCGGGCTGATCGGCTTCAGCTGGTGGTCGGTCCACAACGACCATACCGACTGGCACATCTGGTCAGGTTGCGCGATCCTGACCCTTCTCATCTTCCGCCTCCTATGGGGATTCTTCGGAAGCTCGACCGCGCGCTTCTCGAGCTTCGTTCGCGGGCCGCAGGCGGTTCTCAACTACCTTCGCGGAGGCTGGAACGGCATCGGCCACACGCCGCTGGGCGCGCTTAGCGTCGTCGCTTTGCTCGTCGCGGTGGCGATCCAGGTCAGCCTCGGGCTGATCTCACAGGATGAGGACGGCATTTACGCCGGGCCGCTCGCCGGCCTGGTCAGCTCCGATACCTCCGACAAGGCCCG
>DATLOY010000003.1:0-55111 GCA_035536015.1 Sphingomicrobium sp. | reverse complement strand
TCCGCGCGGCCGTAGCCGCCGTAAGCCGCGAGTAAAAGCTCATGATCAACAGAACATTGGTTGAAACTCCAGTGGTCGGCTGGCACCTTGATCGGACCTTTCTGGGAAGGGATTGGGGGTAGTGGTGCGATTCGGCGGTTGCGGGATCTGGCTCGGACTGGCAGCGCTCGCGCTGACCGGTGCCGGTTGCACTCCAAAGCCAAAGCCTCGTCCAGGCCTTATGCCGCAAGTGACCGTGGAAGCGCCGCCCAAGTCGGACGTCTGGCGTGAGGTGGCCACGGCCGCCGACGAGGAGCGAATCAGCCGGCTCGGCCTCGCCTGGTCCGATGCTCTTGCGGATGTGAAACGAAGCTTCGCAGCCGATCTTCGCAGGGAAGGCGCGTTGCTTCGGCCCCGCTCAGCACTGCCGAGACCGGCGCCGACTCCGGGAAGCTATAATTGCCGGCTGATCAAGCTTGGCGCCGTAACCCCGAAGACAAGGGCTTATGAGAGCTTCAAACCCTTCTTCTGTTACGTCGAAGTCGAGGGCGACTTGCTGACGATCGTCAAGCAAACTGGCAGCCAACGGCCGGCCGGCCGTCTTTGGGAGGACGACGACCCAACGCGGCTGATTTTCCTCGGAAGCCTGGCGTTGGGCGACGAGCAGCAACCCTTGGCTTACGGGGACAATCCCAAGCGCGACATGGCGGGAGTCCTCGAGCGGATCGCGCCGTTCCGTTGGCGCCTCGTGATTCCCTGGCCTCAAGGTGATTCCAAGCTCAATGTTTTCGAGCTGACTCCTGTCGCGCAACAGCCGGAAGGGTGAACGAGACCGCCGGGCTTTTGGCGGACCCTCGGGAGGTTCGCGCGATCCTGATCGCGTCCGCGCGGGCGGGAGAGCCGATCACCTATTCCGAAGTCCTGGCGCTGCTCGGCCATGATTTCACGCGACCGAAAATGCGCGCGCTCTGCAGGGTATTATCCTTTGTCGATGACGAGGCAGAGGAACATGGTGAGCCCGAACTGGCAGTATTGGTCGTACGCCAGTCGGACGGACTTCCCGGGCAGGGCTGGTGGGTCGGGGGCGCGAAAAAGCATGGGTACACCGGCCAATGGGAAGGTCCGGCGGCGGCGAAACTGATCCGTAGGCTGCAGCGCCAGGCCTTCGAACATTGGGCGGGACGCGACGCCTAGCTTGCGCTAATCGCGCCTCCCGTGAGCGATATACGCACTTTTACCGTAACCGATGACGACGACGGAATCCGCCTGGACCGCTGGTTCAAGCGGCACATGCCGGATGTCAGCTTCAACATCGTGTCCCGCTGGGCGCGAACCGGCCAGCTTCGCCTGAACGGGAAAAGGGCGGTACCCGGCGACCGAGTGGAAGCGGGTCAGGAAATCCGTGTGCCGCCACTCGATCCTGCACCCGCGGCGAAGCGGAAGCAGCCGACTCGCAATCCTCTCACCGAAGAAGAAGCGCAATTCGTTCGCGACATGGTGATCTACGAGGATGCCGGCGCTTTCGTGCTGAACAAACCGCCGGGACTGGCGACGCAAGGCGGGACGAAGACCACGCAGCATCTCGATCGGCTTCTGGACGGGCTTGCGGACGAAGGCGGACGGCCAAAGCTTGTGCATCGTCTCGACAAGGACACATCGGGAGCCCTTCTGGTCGCCCGGACTGCACGATCCGCCGGCCATTTTGCCAAGGCATTTTCCGGACGGACGGCCCGCAAAATCTATTGGGCTCTGGTTGTCGGAGTGCCGGACGCCGCGGAAGGCGTGATCGACGCGCCTCTTGCCAAGCAACCCGGAACCGGTGGGGAGAAGATGCATATCGACGAGGAGCACGGACTTCCGGCCAAGACCCGTTGGCGGGTGATCGACCGCGCGGGCAATCGCGCTGCCTGGGTTGAGCTTCAGCCCCTCACGGGCCGGACGCATCAGCTTCGCGCGCACATGGCTGCGATTGGCCATCCGATCGTCGGCGATGCAAAATATGGCGGGGCCGAGGCCTTCCTGACGGGCGGCATCAGCCGCAAGCTTCACCTTCATGCCCGGCAATTGCGGATTGACGCCCCCGCTGGCGGAAAGATCGATGTCACGGCCGAGCTCCCGCCGCACATCGCCGAGAGCTTCGCGACCATCGGTTTTGAGCAGGACGACGGAGTTCGGCCCGTTCCGACTCCCCGATCCGGTCCGAAGCGTTCATCCAAGCCGCGCCGCGAAAGCCGCCGCGGCGAACGCCGTTCGCGCGGTGCGCCAGCAAAGGGTAGACGGAGATGACTGAGGAAGAGCTGTGGCAACGGCGGCTGCTCGCCTATACCGGCGTTCGACTCATCGGCCTTGCGATCTTTTTCCTCGGAATCGCCACGATGTTCACCAACCTCGTCCGCGAGGGCGGTTGGCCGCAGCTTGGGGCGATCATCGCAATCCTTGGCGTGATCGACGCCGTCTTCACACCACGCCTGCTCAAGAAAGCATGGGATCAAAAAGACAGGGAGCAGGAGTGAGGCGTTTCTGGAAGACCGTCGATATCGATTGCGACGGCGTCGGCTGGTCGATCAAGCTCGACGGAAGACCGGTTCGAACCCCCGGAACGCATGCGCTCGAGGTGCCGACCGAATCTCTCGCGAAGGCCATCGCCGATGAGTGGTCGGCCGTCGGAGACAAGGTCGACCCGCGGGCAATGCCCCTCACTGGGATCGCAAACGCGGCAATCGACCGAGTCGCGACGGAAAAGCACGCCTTTGCGGCGGGATTAACCCGTTACGCAGAAGCCGACCTTGCCTGCTACCGTAGCGAATGGCCGCCGGACCTGGTCGAGCGACAGGCAAAGGCCTGGGACCCGCTCCTGGCGTGGGCAAGGCGTCGCTACGACGTCGATTTCTCGACGACGTCCGGCCTCATTCATGTCCCGCAGCCGCCCGCTACCGTGGATCGACTCGCCCATGCCGTCGCTTCGCTCGATCCGTTTCGGCTAGCCGCGCTATCGTTGTTGGTCACGATTGGCGGATCCCTGGTGGCGGCGCTTGCGGTTCTGGAGCGAGCGGTTGACGTGGATGAGGCTTGGGCTGCGGTCAGTCTCGATGACGAATGGCAGCTCGAACAATGGGGATCGGACACGGAAGCGGAGACGGCCCTGCACAACCGCCGCGCGGACTTCATCGCTGCGGCATATTTCCTGACGCTGCTCGATCCTGCCTAATGCTGGGGGCCGATGAGGTCCCGAACGAAGGTCACCAATCCGATCTGTCTGGACCGTTTCAGCCGCTCCGCCTCAACGATCGTGCGCACGTTCCCCAAGCAATCATCCATGTCGCGATTGATCAGGACATAATCATAT
Source organism: Sphingomicrobium sp. (assembly GCA_035536015.1). Classification (GTDB taxonomy): domain Bacteria; phylum Pseudomonadota; class Alphaproteobacteria; order Sphingomonadales; family Sphingomonadaceae; genus Sphingomicrobium. The sequence goes on along the minus strand of DATLOY010000003.1, from coordinate 51,786 downwards.
TCGGCCCAGTGGCTGATCTCGCCGTTCGCTCGCAGCATCCGGTCACCGATGACGTCCTCCGGGTCAGTGCCCCGCGCCCGCAGCCTTCGCTCGAGCTCGGCCATTGACGGCGGAAGGATGAAGATTCGCACCAGATCCTCGCCCATTGCGGAATGAAGTTGCTGCGTACCCTGCCAGTCGATGTCGAACAGGATGTCGCGGCCCTTGCGGAGAGCGTCCTTCACCGGGACTTTCGGAGTGCCGTAGCGATAACCGAAGACGGGCGCCCACTCTACGAACTCGCCGGCCGCGATCAGCCGTTCGAATTCGGCGTCGTCGACGAAATGATAGTCGACGCCCTCGACCTCGCCCGGTCTTTGCGGACGCGTCGTGGCGGATACCGAAATGGTGATGTCCGGATCGGCCTCGAGCAGCATTCGCGAAATCGTGGTCTTGCCGGCGCCGGAGGGGGAGGAAAGCACGATCAGGAGGCCGCGGCGATGGCGCGTCGGCTGTTCGGCGAAGGCGGGGTCCATGAGCGTTCTTGCTTCGGGTGAGCCGTGGCCGTCAAGCGGTGGATTGATGCAGTGCACAAGATTCCTCTTGAAATGCTGCACTGCAATGCATATTGTGCACTGCAGCAAAGAGAGGAATTTTTGAATGGCCGACGAAGTGAAGCTCGCAACCGAAGCAGCCGCGGAAGCTCCCGCGAAGGTCCTCGAGACCGTTGCCGAGGTCGGTGAGACCCTCGTCCAGGAAACCGCGAAGACCGCCAGGCGCGAGCGCGCTGCGACGGCACGTCGGGTCAAGCGTGAGACCGCGGTCGAAAAGAAAGTGATTTCAAAGCGCGGCAAAGTTGCACGCCGCAAGACCCGCACCGCCGCTCGCAAAAACGCTGTAGCGGCCAAGGAAAGGATCAAGACTGTGACCAACACGAATTTCTTCAACGGCTTCGAAGCCGTCCCTGCGTTCGCGTCCTTCCAGAGCCTGTTCGCCGATGCCGGCGAGCGCGGCCAGGAGCTCGTCAAGAAGAGCCAGAAGGTCGCCGAGGAGCTTGCTGATCTCACCCGCGCCAACGTTGAGGCGGTTGTCGAGGCGAGCCGCGTGGCCGCCGAGGGCGCCCGCGCGATCGGCCAGGACGTCGTCGCCAAGCAGCGCGACAGCGTCGAACAGACTGCGGACACCATTCGTTCGCTCGCCGAAGCCAAGTCGCCGACCGAGTATCTGCAGCTGCAGAGCGATTTCGCTCGCGCTTCGTTCGACCGCTTCGTTGCCGAGAGCTCGAAGCTCACCGAGTCGTTCGTGAAGCTCGCTGGCGAGACGTTCCAGCCGCTTTCGAACCGCGCAACGGCGAACGCCGAGCGCTTCAATTCTCTCGTTGCCTGACACTCTCCCCTCCTAAGTCTGGCAACGTTTCGGCGGCCGCTCCCAAAGGGCGGCCGCCATTTTTTTAAGCTTAAGTGGCTACACCCGCCTTGCGGGCGTTTTTGACCTTGCCATATTTTAGTCTCGGATGATCACGCACCCGATCAACATGGCCAACGGGCCCGACGGCGACGATCTCGACGAAATCGAGACCGGCGTCGCGACTCGCACCCGGCCCAAGACGAAGAAGCCGTCGAACTACAAAGTGCTCATGTTGAACGACGATTATACGCCGATGGAATTCGTCGTGCTCGTCCTTCAGCGCTTTTTTTCGATGGGCATCGAGGATGCGACCCGAGTGATGCTCCAGGTCCACCAGCAGGGCGTCGCGGTCTGCGGCGTGTTCACCTACGAAGTCGCTGAGACGAAGGTCACCCAAGTGATCGATTTCGCACGGGAGAATCAGCACCCGCTGCAGTGCACGCTCGAAAAGGCCTGAGCACCGCTCCTTGTCACTCTCCCGTCACGCGCTAAAGCGCGGACGTGGACAGCATCTGGATCAAGGGCGGGAAGCGCCTTGAGGGGAAGATCCCGATCAGCGGCGCGAAAAATGCCGCGCTGACGCTCATGCCCTGCGCGTTGCTGACCGATGAGCCGCTGACCCTGACCAACCTGCCGCGCCTGGCCGACGTCGATACTTTCAGCCATTTGCTGAACCAGCTCGGGGTTTCGACCAGCGTGGCGGGCGTCAAAAAGGGCGAGTTCGGGCGTCGCGTGACATTCCAGGCGAGCGAAATCGCGTCGACCGTCGCCCCTTACGACATGGTCCGGAAAATGCGCGCATCCGTGCTCGTGCTCGGCCCGCTACTGGCGCGCGCAGGCGAAGCGACGGTTTCGCTGCCGGGCGGCTGCGCGATCGGCGACCGGCCCATTGACCTGCACCTGAAGGCACTCGAAGCCATGGGCGCGGAGATCGAACTCGCCGCGGGCTATGTGAAAGCGACCGCTTCCAAGGGACGGCTTCCCGGCGGCGACTTCAGCTTCCCGGTCGTTTCCGTCGGAGCGACGGAGAATGCCGTCATGGCAGCGGTTCTCACGACCGGCCGGACGCAATTGTTCAACGCGGCGCGCGAGCCCGAGATTGTCGATCTCTGCAATCTGCTCACCGCCATGGGCGCGAGGATCGAGGGGATCGGATCAGCGCATTTGATCATCGACGGCGTCGAAGCGCTACACGGCACGACGTACGAGGTCATGCCCGACCGAATCGAAGCCGGGAGCTACGCCTGCGCGGCGGGCATCACCGGCGGTTCGATCGATCTCGTGGGTGCGAGGCCTGACGACATGCGAGCGACCCTGAACGCGCTCGCCCAGGCCGGGCTGATGATCGAGTTTCACGACAAAGGCATCAAGGTGAGCGCGAATGGCGGGCTGAAGCCGCTAGCCCTCTCCACTGCTCCCTTTCCCGGCTTCGCGACGGACATGCAGGCGCAGTTCATGGCTATGCTCGCGCTCGCGGAGGGCGACAGCTTCCTCGAGGAGACGATCTTCGAGAACCGCTACATGCACGTACCCGAGCTCCGGCGGATGGGGGCGGACGTGGACATCCACGGACGGTCGGCGATCGTTCGCGGGGTGACCGACCTCACGGGTGCCAGCGTAATGGCAACCGACCTTCGCGCGTCGATGAGCCTCATCCTCGCTGGCCTGGCGGCGGAGGGCGAGACCGAGGTGCTTCGCGTCTACCACCTCGATCGGGGCTACGAGCGGCTGGAAGAGAAGCTCTCCGCGGTCGGCGCGGCGATCGAGCGGCGGAGCGCCGGCTAGAGCTTCTTCATGAAGCGCATGCTGGTGCGCTCATATCCGAGATGCCGGTAGAATGCGTGGGCGGCCGCGCGGCGGTCGTTGCTGGTCACCTCGATGATCTGGCAACCGGCCTTGCGACACCATTGCTCGGCGGCCTCGACCAACAAGCGTCCGATGCCATGGTCCTGCGCCTCCTGGGCGACGACGAGCACGGGAATGCGGCCGACGGGAGCAGGACGGTGGACGGTCACCATGCGGTGGACTCCAACGAAGCCGACGACTCTCTTGTCGAGCGTCGCGACGAGCGGCGATTCGCCGGCCTTCGCGAGCTTTCCGATATTCTTGCGTACGGATTTCTCGTCGATCTCGTGACCGAGATACTTGATCAAATCGACGAGGACCTCGGAATCACCGGGCTTCGCTTCCCGGATCTTCAGCTTCGGCTTGGGCGGCGGCGGAAGAGGATCCGGCTCACGTTTCGGCTTCGGGGCGGCCTCGGTGTCGTTGGCGACCGTCGGTCTGACTTTCGCCGGCCTGCGCTTCCTCGGCATGACCGCGACGTCGAGCGACGCGCCCCAGTCCTTCGCGCCGAGATTCCGGAGGTAATGTTCGACGTCCTCGGGCTTCGCATTCGGGCCCTTGTCGTCCATCCCGAACACGGCCTTGCCACCTGGATCCGTGAGCCCGAGCTTGCCGAAGCGCCGCTTGCCGGGCGTGCGGACGCGCGAGCGCACCAGCTTCAGCCCGCGATTGCGCGCGGTCTCGGCCAGCCGGTCAAGGCGTTCGTCGCTCACAGCCCATCCACCACATGCAGGACAAGGCCGACGAGTCCGCCGACCAGCGTGCCGTTGATGCGGATATATTGCAGGTCTCGGCCGACCGCAGCTTCGAGCCGCGCCGTGACCGTGCGCGCGTCCCAGCCGCGGATCGTTTCCGACACCAGCTTCACGATCTGCCCGCCGTAGCTTGCGGCCGCCCCGACGACGGCGCGCCGCGCGAACTGGTTGATGGCCGCGCGGATTCGGCGATCGCTCTCCAGCGTGCTGCCCATGGATTTCAGGATCTCGCCAAGCTTGCCAGCGAGCACCGCATCCGGATTTCGAGCGGCGCGGATTACCGCCTCGCGCCCCTTTTGCCACAAGGCATCGAGCCACAGGCTGACCGAACGATTGTCGAGCAATTGCTCTTTCATCGCTTCGACGCGTTCGCGAGTTTCCGCCTTGGTCTGAAGATCGTTCGCCAGCTGGGCGAGCGCTTCCTCAACTTTGACTCGCACCGGATGGGCGGGGTCGGTCGACATTTCCGCGGTCAGCTTCCTCAGCCCATCGATGATTGCGTCGGCAAGCTTCGCGTCCAGCCCCGCGAGCTTCAACACCCAGTTGGCCTTCTTGTGGACCATGTCTCGGATCAGATCCTCGTTGGCGTCGAGCGCGCGAGCCATCCAGCGGATGGCGGCTTCGAGCATGGGCACGTGCCGGTCTTCGTTGATCGCCGAAGCAAGCGCATGGCCGAGGAGCGGTGAAATTTCGGTCCGGCGGATTCGGGCGGCGATCGCGCCTTTCACGATCCCGCCCAGGCGCTCGTCGTCGAGGCTCTCGAAAATGTCGGCGATCAGACGTGAAGCGCCCGCGCGGATGCGCGTGCCTTCGCCCGCCGGGGTCTGCAGGAACCGCCCCGTCGCGCCGGCAACGTCGATATTCTGCATCCGCCTCGCCACCACCGAGGGGATGAGGAAATTCTCCCTGAGGAAATTGGCGAGTGCCTCGCCGATCCTGTCCTTGTTGCGCGGAATGATCGCGGTGTGCGGGATCGGCAGACCAAGCGGATGCCGGAAGAGCGCAGTCACGGCGAACCAATCGGCGAGGCCGCCGACCATCGCCGCTTCCGCGAATGCCTTCACATAGCCCAGCCAGGGATAGGCGGGCTCAAATGCCCGGGCCGCGATGAACACCATGGCCATCAGGACGAGCAGCCCGGTCGCAACGACTTTCATGCCCTGGGCGCCCGGCTGACTCGGGTTGAAGCGGCTCAAAACCGGTTGGGCGGGCGCGCGGTTCACGCGTCCTCAATAGCCGGAGATGTTGTTCGGTTCACTCCGCTGGAACGGCAACCCCTTCGCGGTGTGCGTCCTCGCCGATCAGGCGATGGAACAGGCGACCGATCCGCGACTCGATCGAGATGGCGATCGAGAAGTAGGAGGGCACGAGAAGCAGCGTCAGCAGAGTCGAGAAAATGAGGCCGCCGATCACGGTGATGCCCATTGGCGCCCGCCAGCTGTTGTCGCCGCTGATCGATATTGCCGTCGGGAGCATGCCGGCGACCATGGCGACGGTCGTCATGACGATCGGCTGCGCGCGCTTGTGGCCGGCTTCCCAGATCGCATCGTTCTTCTTCATGCCATGGTTCATCATCTCGACCGCGAAATCGACCAGAAGGATCGAGTTCTTGGCGACGATGCCGAACAGCATGAGGATGCCGATCAACACAAAGAGTGAAACGGGCTGCCCGGCAATATGGAGCGCAACCGCCGCTCCAAGCGGGGCCAGCAGCAGCGAGCCCATGTTGACGAACGGCGCCAGGAAGCGGCGGTAGAGAAGCACCAGGACGGCGAACACCAGCAACACGCCCGAGATCAGCGCGATCGCAAAGTTGAACAGCAGCTCGGCCTGCCATTTCTGGTTGCCGAGGTTCATCTTCTGAACGCCCTGCGGCAGGTTCTTGAAGCTCGGAAGCTCGTAGATTTTCGCCCAGACGTCGCCCTCGACGTAACCCGGAGCGAGGTCCGCGCCGATCGTAAGGCGGCGGAGCTGGTTCGAGCGATTGATCGTCGTCGGACCCGAACCGAAGCCTACGTCGGCAACAGCCTTCAGCGGCACCGAGCTTCCGTTCGACGTCGGGACCGGTAAATTCTCGAGCGTCTGGATGTCCCGGCGGGCATTCTCCGACAGCGAAACCTGGATCGGCACCTGCCGGTCCGACAGCGAGAATTTGGCGCTGTTCTGTTCGATGTCGCCGAGCGTGGCGATTCGGATCGTCTGGCTGAGCGCGGCAGTGGTCACTCCAAGGTCGGCCGCCAGGTCGAAGTGCGGCTTGATGGTGATTTCGGGCTGCGCGAGGTTGCTTCCGACGCGTGGCGCGCGGAGGCCCGGGACGGTCCCCATCTCCTTGGCGATCCGGTTGGCGACTTCGTCCAGCTGGACCGGGTCGTCCCCGCCCAGATACAACATGATGTCACGCGCGTCGTTGTCGGGACCTCCGCCATTCTGGCTCATGAAGCTCACGCGCGCGTCGGGGAAGGCCGACAAAGACGGCGCCATCGCGCGCTCGAACTCGGTGCTCGTAACCTTCCGGTCTTTCTTCAGCACGATGTTCACGCGGCCGGTCCCGACATTGATCCGTTCGAACACGCGTTCGACGCTCGGATCCTTCTGGACGAGAGCGGCAACCCGATCGGTGACGGATTCCGTCTGCTTCAGCGTCGTCCCCGGCGGCATTGTGATGTTGACGCGTGAATAATCGTCGTTCTGGGGCGGGAAGAACGACAGCGGCAATGTGCCGAACAGTCCCGCACTGATCAGCAGGGTGAGAACTCCCGCCCCAACCATCGCCATTCGGTGGTCATGCATCCGCGCATTCCAGCGATCGACGAGCATGCCATGCCATTCGCCAAATCCGCCGCCGAACAGCTGGATCAGCGCAGCGATGAGTTTCGCCGCTCCGTATGCCGCGGCGACGCCCACAAGGACGCCGATCCCGAAGCCGACGGCGCCGGGCAAGCCAATCTTTCCGAGGCCCATCATCGCGGCGAAGGTCGCGGCGCCGAACACCAGGATCACCGGAACGAACAAGAGGATGGCGAGGAGCCAATAGCCAAAGCTCCGCGCCGGCTTCGGCAATTTCGCAAGAAGCGCGTGCGCTTTCGACGTATCGAGGCTCCAGTTCAGGACCTTCAGGTAAACGTCCATCCACTTCCACGCGGCGTGGGGCTGGACGCCCTTCGACCGCAGAAAATAGGCTGCGATCAGGGGCGTGATCATTCGCGCGACGAAGAGGCTCATCAGCACCGACAGGACGACGGTGAAGCCGAACGCCTTGAAATACTGGCCGGCGATTCCCGGCATCAAGGCGACGGGCAGGAAGACCGCCACGATCGCCATGGTCGTCGCCAGCACCGCGAGGCCGATCTCGTCGGCTGCATCGAGCGACGCCTGATAGGCGGACTTGCCCATGCGCATGTGCCGGACGATGTTTTCGATCTCCACGATCGCGTCATCGACCAGAACGCCCGCGACCAGGCCCATGGCCATGGTCGACATGAAGTTCATGGTGATGCCCATCATGCTCATGAATGCGAAGGCGGGGATGGCCGAGAGCGGGATGGAGATCGCCGAAATTGCCGTCGCGCGGATGTCCCGAAGGAACAGCAGCACCACAAGCACCGCGAGGATCGCGCCCTCGACGAGGCCCTCCATCGCGGACCGGTATTGCGACTTTGTATAATCGACGGTGTTGAAGACCTCGGAGAAATGGACCTTCGGATTCTCCTTCTCCAGCTTCTTCAGTTCCTTCCAGCCACCATCATAGGCCGTAACTTCCGACGAGCCCTTCGCCCGCTGGATCATGAAGGTCACGACCTGCCGGCCGTTCATCTTGGCGATCGAGCGTTGCTCGCTGTTGCTGTCCTTGACCTCGCCCAGGTCGGCGAGCTTCACGAAGCGGCCGCCGGGCAGCGAAATCTGCGTTTGCGAGAGCGCATAAGCGTCCTGCGCGTTGCCGAGCACGCGCACCGATTGCTCGGAGCCCGCGATCTCGGCACGTCCGCCGGCGCCGTTCATGTTGCTCTGACGAAGCTGCTGATTGACCTGCGCTGCCGTAATGCCCTGCGCCTGAAGGGCGGCCGGATCCAGGATCACCCGGATGTTGCGATCGACGCCGCCCACTCGGCTGACCGACGCAATCCCGGGAAGGCCGAGCAGCCGCTTGGCGACCGTATTGTCGATGTACCAGCTCAATTGCTCGAGCGTCATGTCGGTGGTCTGGGCGCCGACGTAGGAGATCGGTTCGGACTCCGCGTCGACGCGCGTGACCTGCGGCTCGAGGATCCCGTCCGGAAGGTTGCTCCGGATCTGATCGACGGCGTTGCGCACATCATTGACCGCGCGATCGGTCGGGGTGCCGAGCTGGAATGAGACGAACGTCGTGCTGTTGCCCTCGACAACGGTGCTGTTGATCTCGTCCACGCCGCTGATGCCGCGGATGGCGGATTCGACCCGCTGCGTGACTTGCGTCTCCATTTCGTTCGGCGCGGCGCCGGGCTGGGTGACGGAGACGATCGCCGCCGGAAAGTCGATGTCCGGAGCGTTGTTCACTTGCATTCGGGCGAACGCGATCAGCCCCGCGAGCATCAGCCCGACGAAGAGCACGATCGGGCCGACCGGGTTGCGGATGCACCAGGACGAGATGTTGCGGAAGTTCATGCTTGAGCTCTTCTACCTGACCAGGGCGCTCAATGCGCCGACTGACGCCTCGGATTCACTTTCTGCCCCGGGTTGAGGAACGGACCGGCGGAAAGCACCACCGCTTCGTTCCCGCTAATGCCCTGGGCGATCGTCACGCCGCTATCGTTGACGGTACCGATCTTGATGTCGCGACGCTCGACCACGTTCTTGGCATTGATGATGTAGACGTAATTGCCGCGATCGTCGCTGAGCACCGCGCTTTGCGGAAGAAGCGGCGCCAGGGTGGTTCCGCTGCTGATGCGCGCCTCCGCATAGCCTCCCGGACGGATGACCGGATCATAGGGAACCGCAATGCGGACGGACCCCAGGCGCGACTGCGGATCGATGGCCGGGGCCACTTGCCAGACGGTGCCGGAGAAGCTGCGGTCGGATCCCACGGGCGTGATCTGGGCCGGCATTCCGACATGAACCAGCGAAAGGTCCTGCTGGGCGAGCTGCGCCTGCATCTCCATCTGGCCGCCCTCCGCAAGCCGGAACAATGGGCCGGAACCCGATCCGACGATCTGTCCGACCTCGACGTTGCGAGCGAGCACGAGGCCCGCGACAGGAGCTACGACATTCAGGCGGCCGATCTCCGCGCGAGTTGCTCCAAGCTGGGCCTGGGCGACCCGAACCTGGGCGTTGGCCGCATCGCGCGTCGCTTTCTTGGAATCGATTTCCGCCTTGGAAACGAAGCCGCGGCCCTGCAGGGCGATTGCGCGCTCGTAATTCGCCTGGGCCAGCGCTGCATTGGCGCGTGCCGCGTCGACCTGCGCGGCGAGCTGAGCTGCCTGCTCGGCCTGAACCGACCGGTCGACGACAGCGAGCACTTGTCCCGCACGAACCCAGTTGCCCGCATCGACCAGAACCCGAATGACGCGGCCTCCCGAACCGGCAATTCCGATCGGCTGGTCGCGCTTGGCGGCGAGCGGTCCGCTGGCGGTCACCGTGCGGCCGACCGACGTCTGCCCGGGGACGATGACGCTGACGGTCGGAATCTGGCCGGCGCTCTGGGCGGCAGCCTGCTCCTTGGTCTGGCTGGCGCTGCGTCCCATCATCATGGCAATGAGGACGGCGACGAGAACGAGCGCAACCACAGCGCCGATGATCACCCACCGGCGGCTCTGACGACGGTCGCGAACGACCAGCGTATCGGAGCTGTAAATCGAGGTTTCCCGGTTCATCATTCCCGCCCAGTTCCAAGAATCTGCCATTTTGGCCTTATGGCAGCTGTATTACGATAATAAGGCACCTAGCGCAACAGAGGTGACGTTGGCACCGGTGAACGCCAGCGTTTTTCGACCAACAGCGGCACTTGCGCCGCCAGCGCGCGTTGGCGCATGTGGCGGGCCCGCTCATCGGGCGCAAGGTCGTTCAAGAAGGGGAATGGACTATGTTGGCAGGTTACAGCTGGCTCGTCTGGATCATCATCGGTGGAATTGCCGGTGCCATTGCGAAATTGCTGATGCCGGGGCGCGACCCTGGCGGGTGCCTTGTCACAATCATTCTCGGCATTGCGGGAGCTTTGCTGGCGGGCTGGATCGGCCATGCGATCGGCTGGTATCGCACGGACGAGGGTGCGGGCTTCCTCGCGGCGATCGTCGGTGCCTTCGTCCTGTTGCTCATCTACCGGCTGATCGTCCGAAATCGCGCTTAGAACCGGCTACGCCGTTCAGGGTGCAGCCATGCCGGCCGAGCGACCCTCGGCGCGCTCGATGAAGAACGAGGATAATCATAAAATGAAACGAGTGCTTTTCGCTGCGCTTGCATTTGCCCTGGCGGCGGTTCCGGCCGCTTCCTGGGCTCAGCAGGCCACAATCGTCGCGCCATCGATCGCCGGTACCCGGGTCGAGATCAACGCAGTTGGCGAGGCGACCCGGGTCCCGGACATCGCAATCGTCAATGCGGGTGTCGTAACGCGATCTGCGACCGCGACCGCCGCGCTTGAGCAAAACGCCGCGCAAATGGAGCGCGTCCGGGTCGCGTTGAAGCGGGCCGGAATCGACGACCGGGACATTCAGACGAGCAACATCAGCCTCAATCCCGAATATCGCTATGCGGACAATCAGCCGCCGCAGCTGGTCGGCTATACGGCCTCGAACCAGGTCAATGTTCGCTTCCGCGACATTCGCAACACGGGGAAAATCCTGGACGCGCTGGTCGCCCAGGGCGCGAACCAGATCAACGGACCCAACCTCACGATCGACAAGCCTGATGAGGCTCTCGACGAGGCTCGGACCAAGGCTCTGGCAACTGGCCGGGCTAGGGCCGAGCTTTACGCGCGGTCATTGGGAATGCGCGTGGTTCGATTGCTGTCGGTCAGCGAAAGCGGCGGCTACGCGGTTCCGCCGCCGATGCCGGTAATGATGGAGGCCCGCGCGAACGCTGCCTATACGAAGATCGATCCGGGCGAGCAGAAGCTTCAGGTCAATCTCGCGATGGCCTTCGAGCTTCAATAGCCATGAACGAAGAAGGCCGCGCGAACCCAGCTCGCGCGGCCTTCCCGGATTTGCAGGTTGCCGAGCTAGCGAACCGTTCCCCTGCGGACGAGATTCACGACCGCGAGCAGGATGACGGCGCCGAGAAGCGACCACAGGAACGTTTCCACGGTCAGCCCGCCGTTGATATTGCCCTTTCCGAGCAATAATCCGGCAATCACTGCGCCAACGATTCCAACGACAATGTTGAGAACGATGCCCTGTTGGGCGTCGGTGCGCATGATCAGACTTGCAAGCCAGCCGACAACGCCGCCGACGATGAGCCATATGATGATACCCATCAATTTCCCTCCTGTTGCTGGCCGCCTCGCTACGCGGCGGCCGTCCGCATCAAGACGCGCGATGCGTCTTGGTTGTTCCGGATTCAGAAGAGTCTGTCCAGCAATAAGGTTCGGATTCGCGCGGCGAAGCTTGCGGCAAAGCTGGATAGATTAGCGCACGTAACGAGTTGTGCCGGCGCCTAGTAGCGCTGCTGGCGTTCGTACTGGTCGCGGTACTGCTTGATCCGCGTCACCCTGAGGCCTGGCATTCCGCTGCGATCGACAGCGCGCTGCCAACCCGTGAATTCCTCGAGACTCAGGGAATAACGAGCGCAGGCTTCGTCGACCGTCAGAAGGCCGCCCGCGACAGCAGCCACGACCTCCGCCTTCCGGCGCACAACCCAGCGGGTCGTGGAAGCAGGAGGCAAGCTGTCGAGCGTCAGCGGCTCGCCAAGCGGACCGATGACTTGGGCCGGACGAATCTTCTGGTTCTCGAGCATCTTGGTCAAACCTGCTTAATCATTGCCGATGTCATGCGTTTTAAGCGCCTGCGTTGAAAAGAATCTGAAACGCGCTGGTTAATTTCCCGGTCAGTCAGCCTTACGATCCCTTAATTCTTGAGCGTCTTTGGCGAAGGCGCCGCCGAGCCTGCGTGCGGCTTCCGCCCAGCCTTCGCTGGCCGAGAGGAAGCACGCGAACGCATCCTGGCGTTCACGCTCAAAGCCTTCCTTCTGCTCGCCGAGGAGCGACAGCAGCTCGGTGAGGCTGAGCTGTGTCTCCCCGGAGGCTTGAATGTCCGGCTCATGACGCGCCACACCATCCCTTTCGGATGCCTTCGTTGAGCAATCCCTAGCCTCCAGGAGTGAAATTCGGGTAAAGACGCCGACAAATGCCCGTCAGTTTCGATCTTTCGATGCCATCTCGGCAGGCCAGGGTCGTCGTCGCCATGTCCGGCGGCGTCGACAGCTCGGTCACGGCCGCGCTCGCCGCGGAGACCGGAGCGGAGGTCATTGGAGTCACCTTGCAGCTTTATGATTATGGCGAGGCAGTGAGGCGCTCGGGTTCCTGCTGCGCCGGCCAGGACATCTATGACGCCAAGCAAGTCGCCGATCGCCTCGGCATCGCGCATTATGTGCTCGATTATGAAAGCCGCTTCCGGAGCGGCGTGATCGACCGTTTCGTGGATGAATATGCGCAGGGACGGACCCCGGTGCCTTGCTCTCTGTGCAACCAGGGCGTGAAGTTCACCGACCTGATCGCTTTCGCGCGGGATCTCGGCGCGGATTGCCTGGCGACGGGACATTATGTGCGCAGGATTGTCGGCCCAGGCGGTACGGAACTGCACAAGGGTGCCGACCCGCGCCGCGACCAAAGCTACTTTCTTTACGGCACCACGCGCGAGCAGCTCGATTTCCTGCGCTTCCCGTTGGGCGACTTGCCCAAGGACGAGGTGCGCCGGATCGCGATGGAGCTGGAGCTCGAAGTCGCCGCGAAGCCGGACAGCCAGGATATCTGCTTCGTTCCCGACGGCGATTATGCAGGCCTCGTGAAGCGCCTTCGGCCACAAACCGAAGCGCCGGGTGAGGTCGTCGATCTGGACGGCAATGTGCTCGGCGAGCATCGCGGGGTCGTTCATTTCACGGTGGGCCAGCGGCGCGGGATCGAGATCGGCGGCCAGAAGGAGCCGCTCTACGTCGTTCGCATCGATCCTGAGGAAAAGCGCCTCGTGGTCGGACCGCGCCGGGCGCTCGCGGTCGAATCCATGCGCGTGACGGACTGGAACTGGCTTGGCGAGCATCAGCGGGATGTCAGCGTGAAGGTGCGCTCGCTCGCGCCGGCGGTGCCTGCGACGATCGAAGATGGCTGGGTCCGTTTCCCCCAGCCGGAATATGGCGTTGCTCCCGGCCAGGCTGCGGTCGTCTACGACGGCACGCGTCTCTTGGGAGGCGGCTGGATTGCGGAGACCGTTTCAGCGGAGCAGAGAGCGCTCGATGCCGCCGCCGCGTAGCGCGGGGATCCTTCTCTTCCGTAAGCGCGAGGGCCTGACGGAGGTCCTTCTGATTAAACCGGGCGGCCCATTCTGGAAGAATAAGGACGCCGGCGCATGGATGATTCCCAAGGGCATGGTCGAACCCGGTGAAGCTCCCGGGGAGGCTGCGTTGCGCGAATTCGAGGAGGAGACGGGCACGAAGCTCACCTCCGTACCTTTTGCTCTCGCCAGGATTCGGCAGGCCGGCGGCAAGATCGTCGACGCATTTGCGGTCGAAGGCGATCTCGACCCTGCTTCAATCCGAAGCATCGATTTCGAGCTTGAGTGGCCGCCGAGAAGCGGCCGGATGCAGCGTTTCCCGGAAGCCGCCGAAGCGCGCTGGATGAACCTTGCGGAAGCTCGCTCGCTGATGCTTCCAAGCCAGCTTCCGCTGCTCGATGCGCTGGAAGAAAAGTTGAGGGGAGTTCAGTGATGTTCCTGTTACTCGCCGCTGCCCTGATTGCTCAGCCGGCCGTGCCGCCGAGCGGATGGGGCTCTCCCACGCCGGTATCGACTGCGACCTGGCCGACTCGCGAGGGCGATGTGATCCTGAAGCAATTCAAGTTTCGGTCGGGCGAAAGCCTTTCCGAGCTCCGAATGCATTACACGACCCTCGGCTCGCCTCATCGGAATGCGGCCGGAGAGATCGACAACGCGGTCATGGTCCTTCACGGCACCGGCGGCGACGGGAAGCAGTTCCTGAGGCCGCAGTTCGCTGACGAGCTCTACGGCCGTGGCCAGCCGCTGGATATCAACCGCTATTGGATCATCCTTCCGGATAATATCGGGCACGGTCATTCGTCGAAGCCGTCCGACGGGATGCGGATGCATTTCCCAAAATATGATTATGACGACATGGTCGAGGCGCAGCACCGGATGCTGGTCGAAGGCCTGGGTGTGAAGCATCTCAGGCTGATCATGGGCACGTCCATGGGATGCATGCATGCCTTCGTCTGGGGAGAAACCTATCCGGCCTTTTCGAGGGCCTTGATGCCACTCGCCTGCGAGCCGATCGAGATTGCCGGTCTCAATCGCATGTGGCGCCAGCTCGCGGTCGACGGGATCAAGGCCGATCCTGCGTGGAACGGCGGCGATTACCGGGCAGAACCGACGCAAGGCCTCAGGACCGCCGAATCCCTGCTTTTCATCGCCGGATCGGCGCCTCTTTATTATCAGGCCCAATATCCGACGCGCGGAGCGGCCATTGCCTATGCGGAAGACCGAGTGTCGTCCGGAATCAAGGAGCTCGACGCCAACGATCTCATCTACCAGCTCGACTCTTCGCGGAACTACAATCCGTGGGGGAGGCTGGAGGCGATCACGACGCCGATGATGTGGGTCAACTCGGCCGATGACTTCATCAACCCACGCAACCTCCAGGTCCCGCGACAAGCGGTGAAGCGCATGCCGAAGGCGAAGTTCCGGCTGATTCCCGAGAGCGCGGAAACCCATGGCCACGGCACGCACACCTGGGCCAAGTTCTGGAAGGCCGACCTTATTTCGCTTCTTGCCCGGTCGTAGCCGGATTTACGTCATAGGCCGACACGTGGTTCATCGTGATGAGCCATTTGCCCCTGACCTTGCGGAACAGGCGCGTGTTCACGCCCTCGGTCACTCGCGAGCCGCGGACAAGGCGGTACCGGCCAATGAGCATGGCCGCGTCGGGACCGAGGACGTCCACCTTCATGTTGTAGAAGTGGAGCTTCCCACGCCGCTCGGGTGACCCGCCATAATCGCGGACGTAATGGTCGAGCGTTCCTTGCCAGCCCGCCTGGAACTTGCCGCCCGAAACGAAGACGACATCGGGATATTTGAACCCGGCCATGTACCCCCGGAAATCGCCGCGGTTCCAGGCTGCCTCCATGCGGTGGATCGTGTCTAGGATCGCCGCCCGATCCGCCCGAGGAGCGGCAGCTGCAAGCGCAAGGAAGGCGATGAAGCTCAAAGTTGGAACTGACCCACGATCACGGTCTGGCAGCGTCCCCCGAGCAGCACCCGATCCCCTTCCAGCCTGCAATAGAGGACACCGGTGCGCCTGCTCGCCTGCAGCGCGGTGAATTCATTGCGGCCGAGGCGTTCGGCCCAGAAGGGCACGAGTGCGGTGTGAGCGGACCCAGTGACCGGGTCTTCTGGAACCCCGTGAAAGGCAGCGAAGACGCGGCTCGCGACGTCATGATCGTCGCCCGGCGCGGTGACGGAGACGAGATAGGGGAGCTTCGCCAGGGCCGAAAAATCCGGCCGCACCGAGAGCACCGCTTGTTCATTGTCGAGCAGGACGAGCGCGTTCCCGTTGCCGGAGCGGCTCAGAAAAGTCTGTCCCGTGATGCCCAGCGCGTCCAGCAGCTCAGGGAGCTCGGCCTTTTCCGGGACTGCGGAAGGCATATCGAGGTCGAGGAGGTCGCCGCGTCTGCTGACCCTCAATATTCCCGATCGCGTCGAAAAACGGATGGGCTCCGAATGGATGAGGATGTGCGCTGCGGCCAGAGTGGCATGGCCGCAGAGATTCACCTCGACGGTCGGAGTGAACCAGCGAAGATCGTAGTCGGCCTGATCGTTTTCGGCGGGAACCGTGAATGCGGTCTCCGCAAGGTTGTTCTCCGCTGCGATCGCCTGCATGACCTCTTCATCCAGCCATTGCTCCAGCGGCATGACGGCGGCCGGGTTCCCCGTTAGCGGCCGCTCGGCAAAGGCATCGACCTGGAAGAAGGGCAGGCTGGTCATTGGGCTCTCTCGGTAATCTCTGAGGTCAGGAACGTCTCGCGGTCGATCTGGCCTTGCGGGTCGACGTGGATAAGGATTTCGGTTCCTGGAAAGCGTTCCTGAAGCTGCTCCTCAACCCGGTCGAGGCGGTCGTGCGCTTCCTGGACCGTCCAGTCGGCCGGAACCCAGACGTGGAACTGCGCGAAGCGGACATTACCGCTGGTCCTCGTGCGAAGATCGTGAAGGCCCTCCAGTTCAGCATATTGCCCGCAGGCGGCGAGGAACTGGTGCCGCTCCTCCTCCGGCCATTCGCGGTCCATCAGCTGGTTCACGGCCTCGCTGGACGCGCGGAACGCGCCCCATGCCAGCCACAGCGCGATGGCAATGCCGAACAGGGCGTCGGCGCCCGCGATGTGCAGCGCCTGGTCGAGCACCAATGCAAGGATCACGGCGCTGTTGAGCATCAGGTCCGACTTGTAGTGGACGTTGTCGGTCTTGATCGCGACAGACCCGGTCCGCTCGATCACCCGGCGCTGATACCAGAGCAGCAGGAAGGTCGCGGCAATCGCGAACAGCGAGACAATGATGCCGACGCCCATGGCTTCGGTCTGCGCGCCATTGATCAACCGGTCGATCGCTCGCCAGGCAATGCCGATCGCCGACACCGTGATCAGCACCACTTGGGCCAGTGCGACCAGCGCCTCCGCCTTGCCATGCCCGAATCGATGGTCGTGATCGGCCGGGACCGCGGCAATTCGCACTCCGACGAGGGTCGTGATGCTGGCGATCACGTCGAGCGCAGTGTCAGCAAGCGAGCCGAGCATCGCTGTGGAATCGGTCGCATAGGCGGCCCAGGCCTTGGCGACGAGGAGGATGAGGGCGAGGGCGACGCTGGCCAGCGCTGCTCGTGTGGAAAAAGCCGAGTGCTGCGCGGCGATCTTGGCAGTCGTCATGGGTAAAGCAGCCCTTCGGACCAGGAATTGCCCTCCCGGACGAACAAACGGCGCTCGTGAAGCCGATGCGGCCGGTCGGTCCAGAACTCGATGCGTCGGGGCACCACTCGGTAACCGCCCCAATGCGGCGGCCGCTGGACCTCTTTCCCTTCGAATTTCCGCTTCATCTCCTCGAAACGTTCTTCGAATAGCTCGCGGCTCTCCAGCGGCCGTGACTGGTCCGACGCCCAGGCACCGAGCTGCGAATCTCGCGAGCGGCTGGCGAAATAATCGTCGGCCTCGGCATCCGCGACACGTCCGATCTCGCCCTCGACGCGGACCTGCCGGCGGAGCGCCTTCCAGTGAAAAACCAGGGCCGCCCGCGGATTCTGGGCAAGCTGGTCGCCTTTAGCGCTCTGCTCATTGGTGTAGAAAGTGAACCCGTCAGGACCATGGCCCTTCAAGAGCACGATCCTGACCGAAGGTGATCCCGTTGAATCCACGGTCGCAAGCGCCATCGCTTCGGGGTCGTTGGCCTCCGCGGCGCGCGCTTCCGTGAACCATTCGTCGAACAGGTCGAAGGGATCGGTCATTTCACGACCGGCCTTAGGCTTGGCCTCCGCCGGACGGCAACCCATCTGGTCAGCAAGGCTTTGATCCGGCATGGGAGCGCGAATGGCTCTGGATTTGTACCAACGCCTGGGCGTGCAGCGCGGCGCGAGCGAGGCCGACATCAAGAAGGCGTATCGGAGCCTCGCCAAGCAACTCCACCCCGACCGCAACAAGGACAAGCCCGACGCAGCCAAGCGCTTCGCCGAAGTGACCCATGCCTACGATCTCCTGTCCGACAAGGACAAAAGGGCAAGGTATGACCGGGGTGAAATCGACGAGGAGGGCAATCCCAAGATGCCGTTCGGCGCGGGCTTCGGCGGCTACTCGGCGGGCGCGGGCGGACCTCGGGCTGGGCCTGGGCAAGCCGGGTTCGAAAGTTTCAATTTCGGCGGAGCCGACGGTGCCGATCTCAGCGACCTCTTCGAAGGCCTGTTCGGTGCGGCGACGCGCGGGCGAGGTCCCACCGGATTCTCCGGTTTTCGCCAACGTGCCCGGACGCAACAAAAGGGCGCCGATGTCGCCTACCGGCTCAAGATTCCGTTTGTGGATGCAGTCGCGCTGAAACCACAACGAATCACGCTTGCGGATGGCAAGACGATCGACGTGAAGCTGCCGAAGGGACTGGATGACGGAACAAAGATCCGCCTCGCCGGGAAAGGGGAGGACGGACCTGCCGGCCGCGGTGATGCGATCGTGACAATCGAAATCGCGCCGCATCGTTTTTTCACGCGCGTCGGGAACGACATTCGCCTCGAATTGCCAGTGACTCTGAAGGAAGCTGTTCTCGGCGCCAAAGTGAAAGTGCCGACTGCCGAGGGCACGGTCATGCTGACCATCCCAAAGGGGACCACCTCGGGGAAGGTGCTTAGATTGAAGGAGCGCGGCTTCACCGCCAGGGATGGCAAGCGCGGCGATCTACTGGTCAGTATCGAAATCGATGTTCCGGCCTCGGATCCTCAATTGCAGGAGTTCGTCGAACACTGGCAGGGCGGCGGCAACCCAAGAGAATCGCTTGGGGTTTAGGACCCGCCACGGATGAGAGACCATTCGCCGCTATCTCCCGAGGAACGGCGCAAGCGGCTCGCTGCGACCCGAGCTGCGTTCGGGACGGAGGTCGAGGAGAAGCTTCGGCCGAAGGTCACGCCTTGGGAAATCGTGAAGCGCATCCTTCTCGGCGTCTATAACGACGGCTTCATTCACGCTGGCAATCTCGCCTATCTCTCTATCCTCGCGCTCTTTCCGTTCTTCATCCTCGCCGCGGCAGTCGCAAAGCTCCTCGGCCGAAGCCAGGATGGAACGCGAACTGTCGCGACGATCCTTTCGGAGCTTCCGTCGGACGTTTCGAGCACGCTCCAGGCACCGATCCAGGAGGTGCTGACCGCGCGGACCGGCCCTCTGCTGTGGTTCGGGGCACTGGTCGGCTTGTGGAGCGCGGCGAGCTTCGTCGAGACCGTGCGCGACATCCTGCGCCGCGCTTATGGCGTCAAATTCTGCGCACCCTTTTGGGAATATCGGCTGGGTTCGATCACGATGATCCTCGGTTCGGTCGTGGTGATGATGTTCGCCTTCGCCGCGAGCGTGACCTTGAGTTCCGTGCAGGCGGCGATCGAGCGTTGGTTTCCCTTCTCGACGGACGTGATCAGCACCGTGGAATTCTTCCGCCTGATCCCTGCGGCGGCATTGTTCCTGACCTTCTACGTCCTGTTCTTCGCCCTGACTCCGGCGCGCTATCGCAAGCAGGGGTGCAGGAAATGGCCGGGTGCGATGCTGATCACCGTCTGGTGGCTGATCACGGTCGAGCTTCTGCCGAAGGTCATGGGCCTCGTCGGCGGTTACAGTCTTACCTACGGCAGCCTGGCGGGCGTGATGATCGCGCTTCTCTTCTTCTTCGTCATCGGCCTCGGCGTCGTAACGGGGGCCGAACTGAACGCGGCGCTGGCGGAAGGCGGCGCCACCGCGCTAAAGGGCGAGGTCTATACCGGGCCGTACAGCGATGAGTTGGACGTCGAGGAGCCGCAGCCCGGAGAAGACGTTGAGGCGGAACTGGAACCAGGGGGACCGCAACTTTGAGTGGATTGATGCAAGGCAAGCGCGGATTGATCATGGGGCTCGCCAACGACCGGTCCCTCGCATGGGGAATTGCGCGCGCCGTTTCCGCACAGGGCGCCGAGCTCGCTTTTTCTTACCAGGGTGAAGCGCTCGAGAAGCGCGTGCGGCCCTTGGCCGCGGAACTGGGTTCGGACCTGCTGGTCGATTGCGACGTCTCCGACATGAAGGCGTTGGACAAGACATTCGATGCGCTGAAGGAGCGGTGGAAGACGCTCGATTTCGTCGTTCACGCAATCGGCTATTCCGACAAGAACGAGCTGCGCGGAAAGTTCGTCGATACAACGATGGACAATTTCCTGATGACGATGAACATCTCGGTCTACAGCTTCGTCTCGGTAGCGCAGCGGGCGAAGGCCCTGATGGGCGCAGGCGGCAGCCTCCTGACCCTCACCTATTACGGTGCCGAGAAAGTCATCCCGCACTATAATGTGATGGGCGTCGCGAAGTCGGCGCTCGAGACCAGCGTCAAATATCTTGCGAGCGACCTTGGGCCCGAAGGCATTCGCGTCAACGCCATCTCGGCGGGCCCGATCAAGACTCTCGCCGCCAGCGGCATCGGCGACTTTCGCTACATCATGAAGTGGAACGAATATAACGCGCCCCTTCGCCGCAACGTGACCATCGAGGATGTCGGCGGCGCGGGGCTTTACCTCCTGTCCGACCTTTCCGGCGGAGTGACGGGCGAAATCCACCATGTCGACGCGGGCTACAATGTCGTCGGAATGAAGGCCGAGGACGCGCCCGACATCGCGACCGTGTGATGACCGAAATCGCTCGGCACGTCAGCGTGACCGGGCGAGTGCAGGGCGTGTTCTTCCGCGCGTGGATGCGCGAACAAGCCGAGGCGCTTCGAGTCACTGGCTGGGTACGCAATTGCCCCGACGGCAGGGTGGACGCGCATATCGAGGGCGATGAAGCTGCCGTCCGGCAACTCATCAAACGGCTTCACTGCGGACCGCCGGCCGCAAAGGTCGAAAAGGTACAGGAGTGGACCGTCGAGCTCTTCGACTTCGATGACTTTGAAGTGCGGCATTAGCGGTGCATTCCGCCGCTTCGTCGAAAACCGCTGTCCTTCTCGCGCGGCGCAGACAGTTTGCCTCCTCAAGCGGAGCGCCCCCATGATTCTCGCCTTTCTCGCCTTAGCGAGCTCAGCCGTAGCTGCCGCCCGATGCCCCCCGGCGAATGAAACCCAGGTCCGGGACGAATTCAGGCGCTGGATGAGGGCTTATGAGGCGCATGATCTCGCCGGTTCGATGGCGATTTTTTCGCCCGACGTGAGGTTCGAATTTCAAGGCTCCGCGGAGCAGGATTGGAAACAGCTGGAGGAGGGATACGCCCGCAGCTTTGCCCGAACCGGCAAGGCCACATGGGTTCCAACGTGGGATCAAGTCCTCGTTTCAGGAAATCTCGCAACGGCCTTCTCGACATGGCGCGGGGTTGTCACCTTGCCCGGCAGCAAGCCGGAAGTGCGCGCGGAGAATCGGGGAGTGGACGTGCTTCGTCGCGGCCTGGATTGCCGCTGGCGCATCGTTCATTCCTTGAATTTTCCGTTGAAGGCGCCGTCTCCGGCCGCGACGAAATAGTCGCTAACCCGCGAAGGGGTCTCGCACCAGGATCGTATCGTCGCGCTCGGGCGAGGTTGAAACCAAAGCCACCGGGCAGCGGATCAGCTCCTCGATCCGGCGGACATATTTGATCGCCCGCGCGGGCAGGTCGGCCCAGCTCCGCGCGCCCTGCGTCGATCCGGGCCACCCTTCGATCTCTTCAAAAATCGGCTCGACTCGCCCCTGGTCGGCGGCGTGAGCGGGGAGGTAATCGATCTTCTCGCCGTCGAGCATGTAGCCGGTGCAGATTTTCACTGTTTCGAACTGGTCGAGCACGTCGAGCTTGGTCAGTGCGATGCCGGTCACTCCGCTCACCGCCACCGCTTGGCGCACCAGAACGGCGTCGAACCAGCCGCAGCGGCGGCGTCGCCCCGTGACGGTCCCGAATTCATGGCCGCGCTCCCCGAGCTTCTGGCCGATCTCATTGTCCTGCTCGGTCGGGAACGGCCCTGAGCCGACACGCGTCGTATAGGCCTTGACGATTCCGAGGACGAAGCCGGCCGCCCGAGGTCCCATACCGGTGCCCGACCCGGTCGTTCCCGCGACCGTGTTGGACGATGTGACGAAGGGATAAGTGCCGTGGTCGACGTCGAGCAGCACGCCCTGGGCGCCCTCGAACAGAATGCGTCGTCCGCGCTGCAGCGCGGTATCCAGGTCGCGCCACACCGGCCGGGCGAAAGGCAGGACGAATCCGGCAATGTCGCGAAGGTCACGAAGGAGGCGTTCGCGGTCGACGGGCGGCTCGCTGAAGCCGGCGCGAAGAGCGTCGTGATGCGCGCACAGGCGGTCGAGCAGGGGGCCGAGATCGTCGAGCTTGGCGAGGTCGCAGACGCGGATCGCGCGCCGGCCGACCTTGTCCTCATAAGCCGGGCCTATGCCGCGCCGCGTGGTGCCGATCTTGCCCGCGCCCGACGCATCCTCGCGCAGAGCGTCGAGGTCGCGGTGGATCGGAAGGATCAAGGGGCAATTGTCGGCGATCATCAGGACATCGGGCGTGACTTCGATGCCCTGCGCAGCGATCTTTTCGACCTCGGCCTTGAGCGCCCACGGGTCGAGCACCACGCCATTTCCGATGACGGACGGGGTTCCGCGGACGATTCCGCTCGGAAGCAGGGAGAGCTTGTAGGTCTGGTCGCCGACGACGAGCGTGTGGCCAGCGTTGTGGCCGCCCTGGAAGCGCACCACCATGTCGGCGCGGCTCGCCAGCCAGTCGACGATCTTGCCCTTGCCTTCGTCGCCCCACTGGGCGCCGATGACGGTGACGTTTCCCAAGCCCTTACTCCTGAACTGCCGAGGGACAGTCCCTGCTTGGGGGACTGTCCCTTGAATGGCCCGCGCGGCTCTAGGGGGAAGGGGCGCGGGCGTCTAGGCCGAGCCGACCGGTCGTTAACTGGTTCGCAGTCGTCCCAAGCTAATCAGACGTCGCAATAGCGTAGGAGTGTGACCGTGGACCGCAAAGCTCGTGCTTTTCTTTTCTTGGGTTTCGCCTTCATCGACTTCTTCCTGTTCAGGGGCGCTGGAATGCACGCACTGGGCGCGCTCTTCCTGATGTTTGCGATCTATCTCCTGGTGACGAAGCCCAAATTGAATAGCCAGTGAGCTAGAAACTCAACGGAACGACTTCGCGGACTCCGGGAAGGTCATGAAGCTGGCGTGAGACATCGGCGCTGATCGGGTCGTCCACCGCAACCAAAGCCACCGCTTCACCGCCCGCCGCGTGGCGGCCGAGGTTAAAGGTCGCGATGTTGATCCTGTTGTCGCCCAGTTTCGTTCCGAGCGCTCCGATAAAACCCGGGGCATCGTCGTTGACGATGTAGATCATCTGGCCGGCGAGCTCGGCTTCGACCTGGATGTCAAAGATCCGGACAAGCCTCGGGGCGCGGTTGCCAAAGAGCGTGCCCTCGACGCGCTTGGGACCATTTTCGGTCCCGACCGTGACAGCCACGAGCGTGTGGTAATCGCCTTCGCCCTCGTTGCGGATTTCGCGCACCGCGAGCCCCCGCTCTTTCGCGAGATAGGGCGCGTTGACCATGTTCACCGTGTCCGACCAGGCGCGCATTACACCCGCCAGGACCGCCCCGGTTATCGGCTTGATGTTGAGTTCGGCGGCGGCGCCTTCGACCTCGACATCGATCGAGCGAATTTCCGTCCCCGCGATCTGGCCGACCAGCCGGCCCAGTTTCTCCGCCAGCGCCATATAGGGGCGAAGTCGCGGAGCTTCTTCGGCTGAAAGCGACGGCACGTTCACCGCATTGGTGATGCCGCCGAGCAGGAGATAATCGCTCATCTGTTCGGCGATCTGGATCGCGACATTTACCTGAGCTTCGCTGGTCGAAGCACCGAGGTGCGGCGTGCAGATGAGTCCGCGCGTGCCGAAGAGCGGATTTTCGTTCGCCGGCTCCTGCTGGAACACGTCGAGCGCGGCGCCCGCGACATGGCCGCTCTCGAGTGCGTCCTTGAGCGCGGCTTCGTCGATCAATCCGCCGCGCGCGCAATTGACGATTCGCACTCCCGGCTTGGTCTTCGCCAGTGCCTCGCGGCTGAGGATGCCGCGCGTCTGGTCCGTCAGCGGCGTATGCAGCGTGATGAAGTCGGCGCGCGCCAGCAGCTCATCCAGCTCGGCCTTCTCGACTCCCAATTCCACCGCGCGTTCGGGCGACAGGAAGGGGTCATAGGCGACGACCTTCATCTTGAGGCCGTGGGCGCGGTCCGCGACGATCGAGCCGATATTGCCACAGCCGATCAGGCCGAGCGTCTTGCCGGCGAGCTCCACCCCCATGAAGCGGTTCTTCTCCCACTTGCCGGACTGGGTGGATTGGTCGGCCTGCGGGATTTCGCGCGCGAGTGCGAAGAGCATCGCGATCGCATGCTCCGCGGTCGTGATCGAATTGCCGAAGGGCGTGTTCATCACGACGATCCCGCGCGCCGATGCTGCCGGCACGTCGATCGTGTCGACGCCGATCCCGGCACGGCCGATGACCTTCAGCCGAGGCAAAGCCGCATCCATCGCCGCCGCGCCGACCTTGGTCGAGCTGCGGACTGCGAGACCGTCGTACTTCCCGATGACTGCAGCCAACTCTTCCGGCGACAGTCCCGGCTTCTCGTCGATTTCGATCCCCCGCTCACGAAAAATCGCGGCTGCCTTCGGATCCATCTTGTCGGCGATGAGCACGCGTACTGCGTCCGTCATTTTGTCTGCTCCCAAGCCCAATTGAGCCACGGCCCGAGCGCTTCAATGTCTGCGGTTTCGACGGTCGCTCCGCACCACACGCGCAGCCCAGGAGGAGCGTCGCGATAGGCCCCGACGTCATACGCTGCGTCTTCAGCCTCCAGCAGCCTGGCGATCGCCTTTTGCCGGACGCGATTGGCTTCGTCGTCGGACCGATCCGCGAACTGGAGGCAGACCGAGGTGTTCGAGCGGATCGCCGGCTCCGTCGCCAGATGCTCGATCCAATCCGCCGACTGCGCCCAGCGGTCCAGGGCTGAGGCATTGGCGTCAGCGCGGCCGATGAGCGCGGACAATCCGCCGATCCGCTCGGCCCAGTCGATCGCGAACAACCAGTCTTCGACGCAGAGCATGGAGGGCGTGTTGATCGTCTCCCCCTTGAAGATCCCCTCGATCAGCTTGCCGTTCTTGGTCAGGCGGAAAATCTTGGGGAGCGGACGCGGCGCCGGCTCGCTCTCGAGCCGCTCGACGGCGCGGGGGGAAAGCACCAGCATTCCATGGGCCGCTTCGCCGCCCAGCGCCTTCTGCCAGCTGAAGGTGCCGACATCGATCTTCGCCCAATCGATGTCCTGGGCGAACGCAGCCGACGTCGCATCGCAAATGCTGAGCCCGACGCGGTCAGCCGCGATCCAGTCCGCGTCGGGTACCCGAACGCCGCTCGTCGTGCCGTTCCAGGTGAAAACGACGTCGCCCGCCGGATCGATTCCGCTCAAATCCGCGATCTGGCCATAGTCCGCGGTTCGAATGTCAGCGTCGAGCTTCAGCTGTTTCGCGACGTCGGTTACCCATCCAGCTCCGAAGCTCTCCCATGCGAGCATCGTGACCGGCCGTGAACCGAGCAGCGACCAGATGGCCAGTTCCATGGCACCCGTATCGGATGCGGGCACGATCCCAAGCCGATAGTCGTCGGGGAGCTGAAGGAGCGCGTGAGTGCGTTCGATCGCGTCCTGCAACCGCGCCTTGCCGATCGTTCCGCGGTGGGACCGTCCGAGCGCATCGGTACGAAGATGGTCCGGACTCCATCCGGGCGGCTTGGCGCAAGGGCCGGACGAAAAATAAGGACGCGCCGGTTTGGCGCCAGGACGATTCATCAAAGACTCTCCTTCCAGAGAGCTCGCGCCGCGTTGGGACGGCGTGGCCCAACGCCATTTCTAAGCCGCAATGCGGCATCGGCAAGGCAGCGCGAAAGATTCGCTCTCTCGAATCGTGATGCACTGCACAACAGACTGAATTTGCTGGGGGACGGGCCCGAAACGACCGTGCCGAAACGACTCATCGCAGTTACCCCGCGCTTCATCCCTTGAATCGAGACCCGAGGTTGAAATCGTTAACCAATCGGGGACAGTCCGAACGTCGTCAGCTCGCGGTGGGCAAAATTCCGCGGACTCGACGAGGGGGCTGGGGAGCTCCTGGCAGGCAGGTAAACCGTGCGGAGCGTGTTCGCGCCGCATGGGAGCTTTTTGGGAGCGGGGACTAGATGACCCAGGTATTGGCTGCGACGGGCGCGTTGTTCCGTGACCGCGACTTTTTCATTCATGATGGGTCGAAGCTCCGCCGCTTCCGCATTTCCGCCCCAGTCCAGGCGGTCTTTTTTTTGGTGCTGATGGGGCTGGTCGCTTGGGCCAGCTATGCAACGGCGCGCATGATGTCGCCGACGGCGCCAGTGGCCCCAACGCTTTCCAGCGATGATTATTCGGCCCAGGTCGCTCAACTTGCCGCCGAGACCGAGCGCCGGGTTCAAGCCGTCGAGCAGCGCCAGATAGCGCTCGCTGCCGCCCTTCAGGGACAGGATATCGACCAGGCGACCCTCAAGCGTCTCGGCTTCTATCCGGCCAAGGCTGGCCAGGAAGGCCGCGGCGGTCCGTTCGAAAGCGCCGGCAACCCGACCTTCAAGGCTCTGTTCAATAGCTGGAAGAAGCTCGACCAGCTGCAGGGCGGAGTGATCGCGATCCCGTCCGACAAGCCGATCAAGGCCGACGTTTCCTTTACCAGCGGATTCGGCGTTCGCGCCGATCCGTTCCACGCCGGGGCCGCGATGCACCCGGGCATCGATCTGGCTGGTTCCTATGGCACGCCGATTTATGCGACCGCCGACGGCACCGTCCTTCGTGCTGGTTGGAATAACGGCGGCTACGGCAATTTGATCGAGATCGACCATGGCCGCGGGATCACCACACGCTTCGGCCACCTTTCGGCGATCCTGATCCACGCCGGCGACCGCATTACGCGCGGGCAGCTGATCGGGCGCATGGGATCGACCGGCCGTTCGACCGGCAATCACCTTCACTATGAAGTGCGTATTGACGGGCGCCCGGTGAACCCGATCCCGTTCATGCGCTCGACCGACTATGTCCTCGCCATGCAGAAGCGCGCCAATGCCGCGCCGATGGAATCGCTGGCGATCGGCGGACCGACCGGCGGCAAATAATCTTGTTGTCCCTCTTCGCGCTTCCTATCTCGACTGGGTGGAAGCCGACATCATCCTGACCGCGAGCGCTGCGAAGCGCGTCGCATGGATTGCCGAGCGGCAGTCGAAACCAGCCATTCTCCGGCTTGCGATTGACGGCGGCGGTTGTGCGGGGTTCACCTACAAGTTCGAGCTGGGCACTCCCGAGACCGACGACACCGTCGTCGAGACTGACGGTGTGCAGCTGGTGGTGGATCCGGTCAGCCTTGAGCTGGTCAAAGGATCTGCGGTGGATTTCGTCGAGGATCTGGGGGGCGCAACTTTCCGCGTGACCAATCCGAACGCGCAATCGGGCTGCGGCTGCGGAAGCAGCTTCTCGGTCTGACGCCGAGCGGCTAGGGCGAGCGCCATGAAGCTCGCCACGTTCAATATCAACGGTATCCGCGCGCGCATGCCGCGCCTCGTCGAATGGCTCGAGCGCGAGCAGCCCGACATTGCCTGTCTCCAGGAGCTGAAATGTGCCGACGAAGCGCTTCCGATCGCCGATATCGAGGCAGCGGGATATGGCGCTGTGTGGCATGGGCAGAAAGGATTCAACGGCGTTGCGATCCTTGCGAAGGGCGACAGTCCGGAGCTGCGGCACGTCGGCCTTCCAGGAGATCCCGATGACACGCACAGCCGTTACATCGAAGCTGAGATAAAAGGGCTGGTAGTCGGGTCTCTTTACCTACCGAACGGTAATCCGATCGGGACTGAGAAGTTCGACTATAAGCTAAGGTGGATGGATCGGCTCGAAGCCCGCGCAGCTGAGCTTCTCAAGGAAGAGCGTCCGGTCGTCCTGTGCGGCGACTGGAATGTCGTTCCGGAAGATCGCGACGTATTCTCGGCGCGAGCCACGGCCAAGGACGCGGTGATGCAGCCGGAGACGCGCCAGGCGTGGCGCCGAATCCTCCACCAGGGCTGGACCGACGCCTTGCGCGCTCTGCACCCCTACGAAGAAAAGCTCTACACCTTCTGGGACTACACTGCCGGATGCTGGCAGCGCGATTTGGGCTTCCGGCTCGATCATCTGCTCTGTTCACCCGAAGCGGCTGACCGCCTCGAAGGCGCCGGCGTCGACAAATGGGCTCGAGGTCAGGAGAAAGCGAGTGACCACGCGCCGACGTGGATCGAGCTCAGCTAAAGCTTCTTCTCGAAAATCCGGTAGCGGTGATTGACCTTCGCGCTGGGGAGCTGGGCGATGGACAGCATCCCCTTGTTGTCCTCCAGGATCCAGCCGAATTCACCGACCTTGATGCCGAATTTTCCTACGCAATCGCGGCGCGTATATTCGATCAGCATGAAAGCGAGCTGGCTCGCGAGCCTCGACTGATGAAGCTTTTTCGCGACACCCATTAGCGGCACGCGCGAACGGCGAGTGCGCGGTTTGTGCAGCCGCCACAGCAGCTTGGCCCAGCCGAACGGGAACAGCTCACCGTTAAGGTCCTTGATCATCTCGTTGATGTCAGGAAGCGTGATCATGAAGGCGACCGGTTCGCCGTCGATTTCCGCGATCCGCACCAGCTCATTGTAGATGATCGGCTTCAGCTTCTTGCCGGCATAGGCGATTTCCGCCTCGGTCAGCGGAACGTAACCCCAATTGTTCGACCAGGCGTCGTTCAACAGGTTGAGGATGATCCGCGCTTCCTCATTGAACTTCGACTTGTCGACCATGCGAATCTTGATGTGCGGATTGCGCTCGCCCATCGCGATCAGCCGGTTGATCATCGGGTCGTCCCAATGCTCAATATTGACCTCGTAAGTGAGGAGGTCCTTGGCCTTGGCGTAGCCGGCCGCCTGGATCCAGGCGTGATATTCGGGCTTGTGGTGGCCCATCATCACCGTGGGCGGCTCGTTGTAGCCCTCGATCTCCAGGCCCGGCTCGTCCCAGATCGAAAGGCTGATCGGCCCCAGTGCGCGGGTCATTCCTTGTGCGCGGAGCCAGTCTTCGGCCTTGCCGATAAGGGCCGCAGCCGCCTGACCGTCGAGTGCATCGAAGAAGCCCCATTGGCCGGTGCCCTGGCCCATATGTTCCTGCACCAGATCGTCCACTTGGGCGCTGATGCGGCCGACGATCTTGCCTCCGCGCTCAGCCAGCCAAAGCTGCGCCCGCGCATGCTCAAACCACGGATTCTTGCCTGGCGTAATCAGTCCGTGGACTTCATCCTTCAGTGGCGGGACCCAAGCGGGATCGTCCTTGTAAACCTCCCACGCGAAGTCGACGAAGGCTTTGCGGTCCTGTTTGGTTTCGACCTGGCGGATGGTTACGGGCGCGGAGTTCATCCGCCCAGCGCTAGCGGCTCTTGCCAGCAGCGTCCATTGTCCCGCCCCACTCCAGCCATTATCTCCGTGCAAGACTGCAAATTCAGCAAAGACTTATGACCGATATGGCGACCCTCGAGCGCAAGTCGACCGACGCTGCCCAGCGGCAGCCTGTCTCCGCGCGCGTCAAAGACGACATGACGATGCTGAAGGCCGCGGCGAGGCTGACGCGCGATCTCAACGCGCCGGACTCGCGCATCTACTGGGCCGATCTGATCGGCTCTGCCGTGATCGGTTATGCAGGGTTGTTCGGCGCGATGGCCTTGCGCGGGACGGTTCCGGCCCTTCTCGCCGCGCTCGTCGGGGTGCTTGCGCTCTATCGGGCCGGAAGCTTCATCCACGAGCTGACCCACATCAAGAAAGGCGCAGTTCGCGGTTTCCGCTTCGTTTGGAACGTCATCATCGGAGTGCCGCTGCTCGTGCCCTCATTCATGTACGAAGGCGTGCACAACCAGCACCATGCCAAGACCTATTACGGCACGGCCAACGATCCCGAATATCTGCCGTTGGCACTCATGCACCCGTGGACCCTGCCGGTGTTCCTGATCGCTGCCGCATTGGCGCCGATCGGCATGTTGATCCGCTTTGGGGTCCTGGCGCCTTTGTCGATGCTGTTTCCAAAGCTGCGCGCGGCAGTCGTCGGCAAATATTCCGGGCTGCAGATCAATCCCAGGTTCGTCCGTCCCGCGCCCGAAGGCGAGTTCGCTCGCGATTGGGCATGGCAGGAAACTGCTTGCAGCATTTGGGCGATCACGCTGGTTGCGCTGGTGGCAGGCGGCGTGGTTCCCCTGCGCGATTTCCTAATTTTCCTCGGCGTCGCCTCCGGCGTGATGTTCCTCAACCAGATCCGCACGCTCGTCGCGCACCTTTGGGAGAATGAAGGCGAGCCGATGAGCGTCACCGCTCAATATCTCGACAGCGTCAACGTCCCGCCACCGGCAACCCTGCCCATGTTCTGGGCGCCGGTTGGCCTGCGTTACCACGCACTGCATCACCTGCTTCCAGGCTTGCCCTACCATGCGCTCGGTGAGGCGCATCGGCGCCTGTGCAAGGAACTGGAGGCGAATTCCATCTATCACGCCTCATCGCACCGCGGGCTCTCGCCGCTGGTCGCGCGCCTCGCGTCTACGAGCTGGAACAGCCGCTAGACGCCGGCGGTTGCTGGGCCGCCAATGGCGCCGGGCTTCGGCCTTTTCGCCTTCGGGATCGATGAACCCGCAGAAGGAATTGCCGGGCCGCTGACTCCGCCGCGATCGATCGTTTCGCCCGCAAGGACCTTCTTGATCTCGTCGCCGCTGAGCGTCTCATATTCGAGCAGAGCCTTGGCCAAGGTCTCGAGCTCCTGGCGATGCTCGTCGAGCAGATGCTTGGCGCGCTCATAGCCTTCCTCGACGATCCTGCGGATTTCCTTGTCGATCGCCTGCGCCGTCTCGTTCGACATGTTGCGCTGGCGGTTGACCGAATAGCCGAGGAAGACCTCTTCGTCCGGCTCCGCATATTGCAGCGGGCCAAGCGCATCCGACATGCCCCAACGGGTCACCATGTCTCGGGCCAGCTGCGTCGCGTACTGGATATCGGAAGAGGCGCCGGAAGACACTTTGTCATAGCCGAAGATCACCTCCTCGGCGACGCGGCCGCCCATTGAGACTGCCAAATTCGCGTACATCTTGTCGCGGTGATAGCTGTAGCTATCGCGCTCCGGCAGCCGCATCACCATGCCGAGCGCGCGGCCGCGCGGAATGATCGTCGCCTTATGGATGGGATCCGAAGCGGGCTCGTGAAGAGCGACCACCGCGTGGCCGGCCTCGTGATAGGCGGTCATGCGCTTTTCGTCCTCGGTCATGACCATGGACTTGCGCTCGGTGCCCATCAGCACCTTGTCCTTCGCTTCCTCGAATTCCTTCATTGCGACCAGTCGCTTGCCCCGGCGCGCAGCGAGCAACGCGGCTTCATTGACCAGATTGGCGAGATCGGCGCCCGAGAATCCCGGAGTCCCACGGGCAATCACTCGCGGATCGACGTCCGGCGCCAGCGGCACCTTCTTCATGTGAACGCCAAGGATCTGCTCGCGGCCGTCGATGTCGGGTCGCGGCACGACGACCTGGCGATCGAAACGGCCGGGACGCAGAAGCGCCGGGTCGAGGACGTCAGGACGGTTGGTGGCGGCGATGATGATGATGCCTTCATTGGCCTCAAACCCGTCCATCTCGACCAAGAGCTGGTTCAGAGTTTGCTCGCGCTCGTCATTGCCGTTGCCGAGGCCCGCGCCGCGATGGCGGCCGACGGCGTCGATTTCATCGATAAAGACGATGCACGGGGCCGATTTCTTGGCCTGGTCGAACATGTCGCGAACGCGACTCGCGCCGACGCCGACGAACATCTCGACGAAGTCCGAGCCGGAGATTGTGAAGAAGGGCACCCCTGCTTCGCCAGCGATGGCGCGAGCCAGCAACGTCTTGCCGGTGCCTGGTGGGCCGACGAGCAAAGCGCCCTTGGGGATCTTTCCGCCAAGGCGTGCGAACTTGCCCGGGTCCTTGAGGTATTCGACGATTTCCTGAAGCTCCTCACGGGCCTCGTCGATGCCGGCCACGTCGGCGAAGGTCACGCGGCCCTGCTTCTCGGTCAGCATGCGCGCGCGGCTCTTGCCGAAGCCCATTGCTCCGGAGCCGGCGTTCTTCTGCATCTGACGCATCACGAAGAAGCTGATCCCCAGGATCAGCAGGAAGGGCAGGCTGTTGTAGAGCATGTACAGCCAGATGCTGCCTTGCTCCTCGGCCTTAACCTGGACGCCGACGCCCTTTGCAATCATCTTGTCGGCGACGTTCGACCCCGCGGGCGCGACGGTATGGAAGGCCTCGCCGCTTTCGAGCTTGCCGCTGATCGCCGAATTGCCCGTCGAGCTCGTCGCCATCGTGACGCCGCGGACATTGCCTTCGTCGACCTGCCGGACGAACTCCGAATAGGCCATCTGCTCGCCGGTCGTGCTGCGGGAGCCGCCGTCGATCATCTGAACGAACAAGACCAGTGCGAACAGGATGCCGACCCAGATCAGCAAGTTCCTGGTCCATGAGTTACCGGGCTTCTTGTCTTTGTCGTTCATTGCTCTCTTCCGCGGGCAAAACGCCCGTGGCCCTAAAATAGGCTCATGCGGACCAATAACAATGTGGGGCTTAGGGAGTGGTGAACGACGCGGCGCCGGGAGTTTGCGGCGGATTTCGAATCAGGCGTCGATCTTGCCTCGGGCCGACCAGCCGAATGCCGGAGATTCTTCCGACCCGAAAGTGATCCCGCTTCCGTCGTCTAGCGTCTTCAAGCGCGCGAGAAAGGCCTCGGCCAGGATAATTCGTCGTTGGCGCGCAGCCTCCGTTACCGCCCGGCCGGCGGCAGCCATCTCCTCGCTGGCCCGTCGCTTGTAGAAGCGCGCATCGGATTCCATGTGCTTCCCCCTCCGGAATGGGAAACGACTCCCCGAGTCGTTAAACGGAAGTTTAACGTAAGTTATCCGTGCGTCGAGTCTGTGACGGCGCCGTTTCGAACTCGGCTTCGCGCGGGGGCCTTCGTCGCGCGCCACACGGGTCCGCCCTCGAGCTTGAGGCCCGAAAGAGTGATCGTGCGGCCGAGTTCGAGCGCGTCGATCGCGCGGGAAAGCTCAGGGCCGCGAGGCTCTGGAGCCTCGAACCGCGCGAAAGCGATCAGTAGGAGTCGCCTTTTGATCTCCGAGGGGAGACCTTCTGGATCAACTCTCAGGCCCTCCGCATCATCCGTAACGCGAACCAGCGCGAGGCTGCTTGCCATCCAATCGAGCGCCTCGTCCGCCGAAGCGAGATTGGCTGCGCTTCGAGCCAGCGCCGAGGCGTCCAGCCAATTCGCACCAGCGAGCGCTTGCCTGACCTGAACGCGTTCGAATTGCCCGTCGGAATTGCTCGGGTCGACGACGGTCTTCACCCCCGCGTGGGTGCAAATAGCCTTGAGCTCGGTGCGGCGCCATCCGAGTAGCGGACGGATCAACGGCAGGTTGGCACCTGGAATGATTGCCGCCGGACGCATTCCGGCAAGGCCGCGCGTTCCCGAGCCGCGGTTCATCCGCATCAAGAGGGTTTCGGCCTGGTCGTCGGCATGGTGCGCGGTAAGGAGTGCGGCCAGGCCTTGGCGCTTCATCCATGCGCCGAGCAGCCGATAGCGGACGTCCCGCGCCCGCTCCTGAATGGCGCTCGATGGAATTTCATCCCACTCGACGGTGAGGATTGCGTGCGGGACCTGGAGCTGGCGGCAGACCGCGGAGACCATCTCCGCCTCGCCACGGCTTTCAGGCCGAAGCGCATGGTCGACGGTCGCCGCTTCGATCTTACCGGGCCGCGCCGCCGCACAGAGCAACAGGAGGGCCATGCTGTCGGGCCCGCCGGACACGGCGACGCCGATACGCGCGCCGCGGTCGATCAACGCATCGAGGTCGCGGCGAAAGCGTTCGACGAGGGTGGGCTCGGGGACCATGCCCCAACCCCTAGCACATCAGCTGCACTGAGCCTGTGTTTTGGCGTCCGTCAGCAGCTTCTTGAGATCAGCGCGCGTCTTCGCACCATACACTGCGTCGAGCTCGGCATAGGCCTTGCACGCCTGGCCCGGCTGGCCGAGCTTCATTTCCGCCTGGCCCAGATAATAGAGGCTGTCCGCGGCTCGCTCGCCCTGCGGGTTGGAACGATAATTGGCGAGGAGAACTGCGGCGGCCTTCTCCAGCTGGCCCTTCTCGATCAGCGAACGGCCGATCAGATTATTGGCGTAGCTGACCCGCCGATGGCCCGGGTAAGCGGAAGTGAACGCCCTCAGCGAGCTGATCGCCTGGTCGAATTGACCAGATTCCCACAGGTGGAAAGCATCCGTGTAGGCAATTTCGCCCGCATCTGCAGCCGCCTCATCGGTTGCCGGTGCGGCAGTCTGCGGCGCCTTGATCGCGACGGATTTGGTGGGCGCAGCCCTGGGCGGAGGGATCGTAGTCGGCGACGGTCCCTGTGTCGGCACCGCGGACGCGGCCGCTGCGTCGCTCACGCGCTGTTCCAGTGTCGCAATGCGCTGGTCCTGGTCGGATCGAGACTTGGCGAGATCGCTTTCCATCGTCTGCAGGCGGTGTCCGTTCTCTTCTGACTGACGGATGAGGTCGCTCATCTGGCGCTCCAGCGAATCCAGCCGCTGGTCGAGCGTGGTCACTGACGACTGAGTTGCCGCGGGCTCGTCGGAGAAACCGGCCGTGTCTGCCGGCCGCCCGCGCGGAAACACCTGTCTTTGAACCTGCTGCAATTGCTTTTCGAGGCGCTCGATCCGTTGTTCGGGAGACGGTTGCGGGCGCTGGGCGAGCGCCTGGACCGAGACAAGCGCCGCTCCGGTGCACGCCAGGACGACGGCATTTCTACGCAATGACTTCACTTTGATTCCCCACGCTTGCGAGATGACCGCCATGCTCCCTCGCGGCTTAGCCGTCGATGAATCCTATTCGCCGGTGTTGGTGGTCGGTGCAGGATTCCCGGCGGGCGGAGTGGCGGGCGCCTGGGCAGGGGAAATCGTTGCGGCGGGCTCGCGAACAGGCCGAGCTGTCGGACGCGAAGGAACCGATGCCGCCGCATTTTGGGTTGATTGCCCCCGGCTCATCAGGTCGGCCGCGAGCAGGCTGACGTTGCTGACCGTCGTCGCCGGCGGTCCAACCGGCGGTGCGACCTGATTGCCGATGGTAACACGGAGCGCTTCGGGCTTTCCTGTCTTCAGAACGGGCGCGGTCGCAGTCGTTGGGACGGCAAAGTTTTGCCCGGGCTGCAGCATGCCGGAGAACAGTGTCGCTCCGCCCTTTTCCGAAACCTGCAGCCACACTGGCTCGATCGCATTGAGGACCACCGGTTGACCGACCGCCGCCGCCGGCGTCGCCTGAGCAGGTGCCGCGGGCGCGGACGGTTCCGGGACGGGCGCGGCTGCTGCCACATTGTTGTTCTCGTCCGGCTGCTCGAGCGAACGGTTGCTGAGCCATGTCATGAGGCCGATCAGCACCAGCACAGCGGCGATCGCACCGAGAACCAGGCCCTTCGGCATGGTGCGCGCCGGATCGGCCGGTTCGAAGACTTCGGCGGTGGTCGCAGCACTGCGATAGCCGCCCATCTCGGCCCGAAGCTGCTCTCCGATGTCCACGCGATCGAGACCGACCGCCGAAGCGTAGCTCTTGGCGAACCCGATCGTATAGGTGGGGGCGGGAAGCTTGTCCCAGTCGCCGGTTTCCAGGCTCTCAAGGTGTCGGCGAGGGATGCGAGTCTGGGCTGCGATGTCCTCGAGGCTCAGGCCTTTTCCCTCGCGCGCAGATCGTAGCTGGTCGCCAACGGTCGGAACGTCCGTCTGTTCGAAAACCTCTTCGTCCATCGACAGGCCTTACCTTCCCCTTGGAGTTCCCTGATTGAAGGCTGCGGTGCCGCTGTCAACCGATTGTGACCGAGTGGCGTCGTGCCCAGTCCATCAGCGCCTTGCGAATGTCCTTTGGCGGCTTGGACAGAAGCTGGTCGAGGCGCGCCTTCGCCGCTCCCGCGTCGAGCGAACGAACCATGGCTTTCACCGGACCAACGCCCGCCGGTGTGATCGAGAAATTCTCGGCGCCAATGCCGATCAGCGCCATCGCCTCCAACGGCCGCCCCGCCATTTCTCCGCAGATTCGCGCCGGGACATCAGCTTTCCTGCAGGCGTCCAGCACGCGCTTCAGGAAACGCAGGATCGCGGGACTCAGCCAGTCGTAGCGAAGCGCGAGCCGGGGATCCGAACGATCGGCCGCGAATAGGAACTGCGTCAGGTCGTTCGTTCCGATCGAGAGGAAATCGACGCGCGGGAGGAGCTGATCCAGCGCCTCTGCAAGGGCCGGGACTTCCAACATGGCGCCATATTCGATTCGTGTCGGAAGCTTCCTGTGGCTCTTCCGCGACCATTCCACCTGTTCTTCGAACAAGGCCCGCGCTTCTTCATATTCCCAAGGCTCGGAAACCATGGGGAACATGACCCTCAGAACCATGCCCCCGGAAGCGTCAATGAGCGCTCTCGCCTGCGCCCGCATCAGCGTCGAGCGTTCCAGCGAGAGGCGGAGCGCCCGCCAGCCCATCGCCGGGTTTTCGGCCTCCTCATGGACGTCGGCCAGATAGGGCAGGGCCTTGTCCCCGCCGATGTCCACCGTCCGGAACACGACCGGCCGCTTGCCCGCGGCCTTGAGGACCTTCGTGTAGAGCCGGTGCTGGCGTTCGCGTCCGGGCAACGTCGCCGAGACGAGGAACTGGAATTCTGTGCGGAACAGGCCGATCCCGTCGGCGCCGGTCATCGGAAGAGCAGCCGCGTCCTCGGCGAGGCCCGCATTGACCATCACGCTGACCTTCAGCCCATCCTTCGTCACGGCCGGGAGCGCCTTCACCGCCGCGAACTCGGCGCGGCGCTTCTGGCTCAAGGTCATCCGGTGTTCGAAATTGGATAGCAGCTGGCGGTTCGGACGGATGATGATGCTGCCGTTGTCGCCGTCGACGAGGATCGCTTCACCTTCCTCGACGCTGTGCCGGATGTCCGCGAGGCGTCCGATCACCGGTACTCCAATGGCCCTTGCGACGATCACCATGTGGGAGGTGAGGGAGCCTTCCTCGAGCAGGACGCCTTTCAGCCGTCGGCGATCATATTCGAGAAGCTCGGCCGGCCCGAGGTTGCGAGCGATCAGCACGGTATCGTGCGCCAGGCCGGTCTGCGCCGCGGTGCCCATCCGGCCCGAGACGATTCGAAGCAGCCGGTTCGAGAGGTCCTCCAGGTCGTGCATCCGCTCCTGGAGCAAGGGATCGTCGATCTCGCGCATGCGAGCCCGGGTGCGCTGCTGGACCCGTTCGATCGCCGCCTCGGCTGTGAGTCCGCTGTCGATCGCTTCGTTGATCCGCCGCGACCATCCCTCGTCATAGGCAAACATGCGGTAGGTCTCGAGGATCTCCTGATGTTCGCCGGCAGTGCCGAACTCGGCCTCCTTTGCCATATTGTCGATCTGCTCGCGCATCTTGCGGAAGGCCGAATAGACCCGGTCGCGCTCGGCCTCGATGTCGTCGGCGACTGTGTGTTCGACAATGACCCTGGGCTCGTGGAACACGGCGTGGCCCTTCGCCATGCCAGCGACCAGCTTGAGACCCGAAAGACGAAGAGGCCCCGCGCTGCGCAGGCGTCCGCGGCGAGCTCCGTCGACAAGTCGCGCGCCCGCGATCATCTCCGACAGGACCATCGCAACGGTCTGCAATGCCTCGATTTCGACGTCCTCGTAGCGGCGCGGCTCCGCATGCTGGACGGCGAGCACTCCGATCGGGCTTTCGAGCCGGACGATGGGCACGCCGGCGAAGCTGTGAAAGCGCTCTTCGCCGGTTTCGGGCCGGTAAGCGAAGGCCGGATGGTCTGCGGCTTCGGCCAAATTGAGGATCCGGCCTTCGGCGGCGATCGTGCCCACCAAACCTTCGCCCATCCGCAGCCGCGTGATGTGAACCGCTTCCTTGCGCAGGCCGTGTGTCGCGAACAGCTCGAGCTTGTTGTCGCGCAGGAGATAGATGGAGCAAACCTCGCTTTGCATCTTGTCGGCGATGAGGTCGACGACACGGTCGAGCTTGGATTGCACCGAACCGCGAGCACCCATCACGTCATGGAGACCGGTCAGGATCTCTCTGGCGGAAACGGCAGCGGAGGTCGGCATGGCCGAGCGCTATCAGATGGCGGCGCGACGCGCCATCAGCCTAACCGCGGCTTTCGAGCGCTGCGGCCGCTTCGTCGATCAGCTCCTGGATGATCGCGGCGACGGGCTCTTCCCGGTTGACCATGCCCACCGACTGGCCAGCCATGACGGAGCCCGACTCGACATCGCCATCGATCACGGCGCGGCGCAAGGCTCCGGCCCAATAATGCTCGATCTGGAGCTGCGCCTCGGCCATCTCGACCGAGCCCTTGTCGAGCAGGTCGGCGACCTCGCGCTGCTTGGCCGCGAAATTGACCATCTCCTGATTCTTGAGGGCGCGCACCGGAATGACGGGCAATCGCGGGTCGATCTGCACGGAGGGGATGGCATCGCGCGCCGAAGCCCGGATGAAAGCCTTCTTGAAGTTCGGATGGGCGATGCATTCGTGGGCGCAGACGAAACGGGTGCCGAGCTGGACGCCGACCGCGCCCATTTCCAGATAGGCCGCGATGGCTTCCCCGCGGCCGATGCCGCCGGCAACGAACACGGGGATGTCCTTGCTCACGACAGGCAGGATCTCCTGCGCGAGCACTGAGGTCGACACCGGTCCAATATGTCCGCCGGCCTCCATGCCCTCGATGACGAGCGCATCCGCACCCGATCGCATCAGCTTCTTCGCCAGCGCGAGCGCGGGCGCGAAGCAGACCAGCTTTGCACCGCTTGCCTTGATCCGCTCGATTGCACCGCCCGGTGGAAGTCCACCGGCGAGTACCACATGGCTCACGCCCTGCCTGGCGCAAGTGTCGATCAGCTCGGAGAGCTGCGGGTGCATGGTGATGAGGTTGACGCCGAATGGCCGGCCGGTGCGCTTCTTAGTCTCGGCGATTTCCGTCTCGAGCAGTTCGGGACTCATGGCCCCGCAGGCGATCACTCCGAAGCCGCCCGCGTCCGAAATGGCCGCGACGAGGTGGCGTTCGGAAATCCAGCTCATCGCGCCGCCCATGATCGCGACGTCGCAGCCGAGGAACTCGGTGCCGCGATGCATCAGCTCCTTGAGCCGAGCATGGCCGGCGCTGGCGTGAACTGCACGGGGTTCGGCGATCAGGCCTTCGCCGCTCATGCTGCCTGCTCCGCGTCGAGGCCGAAGGCCGAGTGAAGCACGCGAACCGCGAGTTCGAGCTCGGATTCGGAGATGAGTGCACTCACCTTGATCTCGCTCGACGAAACCGCGAGCAGGTTGATCTTTCGTTCGGCGAGCACTTCGAACATTTTCGCGGCGAGCTGAGGGTTCGATCGGATGCCGACACCGACGATGCTGACCTTTGCCACGGCATCGTCGTGGATCAGGCCGGCATAGCCGATCTCGCCCTTCCGCTGTTCGATCACCGACATCGCCTGGGCAAGGCTGGCGCGCGGAACCGTGAAGGTGAGGTCCGACGCGCCGGTGTTGGGAGTTGCCGCGTGGACGATCATGTCGACCTGAAGTCCAGCCTCAGCCAGCGGAGCGATGACTTGCGCCACCGTGCCCGGCTGGTCAGGAACGCCGGTCAGCGTAACCCGCGCCTCGTTGCGGTCGGCCGCAATACCGGCAATCAGGTTTCTTTCCATTTCATCTCCTGAAAGCTCGGCGACAATGTCCGTACCCGGCTTGTCCTCGAACGCCGACAATACGCGCAATGGCAAATTCTCGCGCATGGCAAGCCCGACGGAGCGAACCTGCAACACTTTGGCGCCGACGCCGGCGAGTTCGAGCATTTCCTCGAACGTCACCTGATCGAGCTTGCGGGCGTTCGGCACAATGCGCGGATCCGTCGTGTAGACGCCGTCAACATCGGTGTAGATGTCGCAGCGGTCGGCCTTCACGCCGGCCGCGATCGCGACGGCCGATGTATCCGATCCCCCGCGTCCGAGAGTCGCCAATCTCCCATCGGTCGACATTCCCTGGAAGCCGGGAATCACCGCCACCGTCCCGCCGCTCAGCGCTTCATCCAATGTTGCCGATTCGACGGCCTCGACGCGCGCATTGCCATGCACGCCTGATGCCTTCACCAGCTGCCAGCCCATGAAGCTGCGCGCGTTGAGGCCCATGTTCTGCAAGGTCATGGCCAGCAGTCCCGCGGTCACCTGCTCACCGCTCGCCACGACCACATCATATTCCTTGGGATCGTGGAGGGCCGCGGCCTCGCGGCATAGCTGGACGAGGCGATCCGTCTCACCGGCCATTGCCGAGACGACGACCAGCACCTCATTGCCGGTATCGGCCTCGCGCCGCACGCGCTCCGCGACGTGGCGGATGCGCTCGATGCCCGCCATCGACGTTCCGCCGAATTTCATCACGATGCGGGGCATTAGGGCCTGGAAGCGCTACCAGCGAGAGCCGTGACATGGCTCCTGCCGGATGATGGACGACGATCCGGCGCCGGCGGAGCCATGCCCTTCGGGTGGGACGCAAAAGCGCCCTGGAGCGCTTGCTCGCTCGCTAAATAGCTTTTGCTATTCCGCTTCACTCGCTCACTCCCAGAACACTTTATCGTCTCCATCGCGGCCTCGCCGATAGCACTTCCAGGCCCTTACTCCTTGGGTCGAAGATCGCGGCCTGTTAGGAGGCGCCAATGACGGAAACAAGCATCGTCGCCGACGAGATCGAACAGTTCGCCAGCCATGCCGGCGACTGGTGGGACCCGAACGGGTCCGAGGCGATGCTGCACAAGCTCAACCCTGTGCGCCTCAAATACATCCGCGACATGATCGACCAGCATTGGCAGTGCGACGAACACGTTCGGACCCCGCTCGAAGGGAAGACGGCGCTCGACGCCGGCTGCGGGGCTGGGCTGCTGGCCGAGCCGCTGGCGCGCCTCGGGGCCCGCGTTGTGGGAATAGATGCCGCACCGGAACTGATCGAAGTCGCGCGGGGCCATGCCGCCAAAATCGGCTTGCCAATCGACTATCGCGCGGGCGCGGTGGAGTCGCTCGAAGGCCAGTTCGATCTGGTCACATCGATGGAAGTCATCGAGCACGTCGCTGATCCCGCGGCGTTTTTGAAGTCACTTGCGTCTCGGCTTGCGCCCAACGGATTGCTGATCATGTCGACGCCAAACGCGACAGGCTGGTCCAGGCTCATGATGATCACGATCGGCGAGGGTCTGGGACGGATCCCCAAAGGCACGCACGATTTCGACAAATTCATCGCGCCGGATCGGATGAAGGTCCTGCTCGCCGAGGCCGGCCTCAAATGCCTCGACGTGGAAGGCATTGCCTGGTCGCCGGCGCGCGGCCTGCACCTCAGTGACGACTTGCGTCTCAATTACCTGATCGCTGCCGTTCACCGCTGATCGGCGGTCGTTCGATGCGCTTTGATTGACGAAAGCTGCGACAATTCGCCTGCTCGAAGGCGTGCTTCGAGCGTCAACCTTGGCTGTGGCATTGCTGTTTGCGGGCGCGGCGCAATCTCGCGAACCGTTTCACCTCATCCCCGGCCAGGTCTCCGCGAACAAAGGTCCCGACGGAAACACGATCATCCTTGATGCGCCGAAGGGCCTGATCGTGATCGATACGGGCCGGCACCCCGAACATGCGCGGGCGATCCTCGCTTATGCGAAGGAGCGGGGACGGCCGATCGCGGCAATCGTCAACAGCCATTGGCATCTCGATCACACGACCGGCAATTGGGACATAAGGCAGGCCTATCCGCGCGTCGCAGTCTATGCCAGCAACGCACTCGAGGGTGCCCTCGCGACGTTTCTCAAGCAGGGACGAGAGGAGGGCGACAAGATGCTCGCCGATCCCAAGGTTCCTGAAACGGTGAAAGCCGAGCTTGCGCGCGGGCGTTCGGTCATCGATCATCCGGATCGCATTCGTCCAAACCATGTGGTCACCAAGTCCGGGCGAATGACGATCGCCGGGCGGGTGTTGGATGTGCATCTTGCCAGGTTCGCTGCGACCGAAGGCGACGTCTGGCTTTACGATCCAGCGACCCGCGTCGCGATTGTTGGCGACCTCGTCGTCGATATCGTACCCTTCATGGATACCGCCTGTGC
The DNA here is from genome assembly GCA_035536015.1 of Sphingomicrobium sp. Classification (GTDB taxonomy): domain Bacteria; phylum Pseudomonadota; class Alphaproteobacteria; order Sphingomonadales; family Sphingomonadaceae; genus Sphingomicrobium. The sequence continues at coordinate 9,668 of DATLOY010000003.1, read as the reverse complement.
GGAAGGATGGCGCAAGGCCCTCGGCGAAATCGAACGGGCGCCTTTCCAACGTCTGATCCCGGGTCACGGCCCAGTCATGAACCGAGACGGCTTTCGGGCCTGGAAGAAGGCTTACGAGAACTTTGTCGATTGTGGTCATTCAACTGCCGCGAAGCAACAGTGCGTGGACGGTTGGATGAAGGACGACGCCCGGTTCATCGACGACGCGCATCGCGACTATGCCCGGGAAGCCGCGGATTATTATCTGAGCACTCGGCTGCGTTCCTCGCCTGTTGAGCGAAACCATTATTGCAAGCCGCTGAGGTAAAACGCGCGCTCATCACGAATTCCTCACACCCCCCTCATGACGATCATGGCTTCCTGCGAAAGTCTGTGCCGACCAAACAGGGAGATTGAGATCGTGTACAAAATAGAAGGCGAGCGAACTCCGGCGTCCAAGCTATTCCTGACAATTCTGGTGGGCTTGGTACTGACGATCCCACTCTTTTCGGTGTGGCTGCTCGTCTACGACCGGCAAAGCCAATCGGAGGAGGCCTCGCGGTCAATCACGGAGGGCTGGGGTGGACCCCAGACGATGGCAGGGCCCCTGCTCGTCATCCCTTATTACACGGACGAGACAGAGACGGTCGTCGTAAATGGGCAAAGCGTCGTTCGCACGAAGCAGGCGCGCCATGAACTGACTCTCGCCCCCGAGCAGGTCGACCTTTCAACCGATGTCCGGCCCGAAGTGCGTAAGCGATCGATCTACGAAGGAGTGGTCTACGATGCGCGCGTGCACGGGCGCGCTCGCTTCGTCTTGCCACCCGATTCCGGCATCGATCCCTCCGATCAAAACCAGGCGCGCGGCGAGCTGCGCTTCGGGCTAAGCGATCCGCGGGGTCTTGGTGCCAACCCGCAGGTATCGGCAAATGGCCGTGCGCTGCAGCTTGAGCCGGGTGGCGGCAGCGGCAGTGCCGATGGGCGGGGCTTCTTCACCTGGTTGGATGTGCGCGACCTCGGCAGCCAACCGCTCATCGTCGATTTCGCCTACGACTTTCGCGGAAACGCCACGCTCGCCCTCGCCCCACACGCCGGCGACACGCGATGGACTGTGCGCTCGTCCTGGCCGCATCCGAGCTTCGGAGGCGGCTTCCTCCCGATCGAGCGAAAGATCGGCGATCAGGGGTTCGCTGCCACCTATCGTGTCGGCAATCTGGCCCTCGGCCGCTCGCTGGCTGGCAGCGACAGCGAGTCCAATATCATTCAGCGAATCTCCTCTCCTTCGCCTGACGCGCGGGAGAGTGGCACGAACGAAGGCCCTCTTCTCACGGCCCAGATCAGCCTGATGCAGCCTGTCGACCTCTATTCCCAGGTCGACCGCGCGACCAAATACGGCTTCCTCTTCATCGGCTTCACTTTCCTCGCGCTGCTGATGTTCGACGTGATCGGCGGAGTGCGCGTGTCGGCGGTCGAATATTTGCTGATGGGCGCGGCCTTGATTCTGTTCTTCGTGCTCCTTCTGGCATTCGCGGAGATCATCGGCTTCACGCCAGCCTACATCCTGGCGTCCGCTGCCATCGCCGGCCTCAACACGGCTTATTCGGCCGCGGTGCTCTCAAGCTGGAGGCGAGCAGCCTTCATCGGCGGCCTTCTGATTGGACTCTACGCCGTCCTCTACATCCTGCTCAGCCTCGAGGCCTTCTCGCTGCTGATCGGATCGCTGCTGCTCTTCGCCGCGCTTGCCGGGGTGATGTACGCGACCCGGCGCATCGACTGGGGCGCCAAGGCGAGAGCGGAAGCAGCGTGACGCTGTAGCTTAATGCCGCTAGGCGGTGCTGCGTCATGACTGATGCAGTACCGCCGAAGCGCATTTTCCCGACGTCAAAAGTCGACGCGCACGCCGCCAGCCACGTTCCTTCCACGCCGCAGACGGAGAGCGCAGCCTACAAGCTCGCCTTCCAGGATATCGACTTTCTTCTCCGGGAAGATTTGCGTCCCGTGCGTTTCCAGCTCGAGCTGCTGAAGCCGGAGCTGCTGCTCAACGAAGCCAAGATCGCCTCGACCATGGTCTTCTATGGCTCGGCGAGGATACCGGCGCCTGAAAAGGCTGACGCGTTGGTCGCCGCGGCAACCAATCCGCAGCAGGAAGAGATTGCCGAGCGGTTGAAGGCCAAGTCCAAATATTATGAGGTCGCGCGAGAACTTGCGAAGATCGCCAGCCGCACGGCTCTCGACGATGAAGGCAATCGCCATTTTGTCGTCTGTTCGGGCGGCGGACCGTCGATCATGGAAGCGGCCAACCGCGGAGCGATCGAGGAGGGCGTCGAGACGATAGGGTTGAACATCGTGCTTCCGCACGAGCAGCTCCCGAACCGTTACGTCACGCCCGACCTCAGCTTTCAGTTCCACTATTTCGCGCTGAGGAAGATGCACTTCCTTCTCCGCGCCCGCGCAGTCGCGGTTTTCCCGGGCGGCTACGGCACGTTCGACGAATTTTTCGAGCTTCTGACTCTGGTCCAGACCGGAAAAGTGCGCCCGTTGCCGATCCTGCTGTTCGGCCGCGAATTCTGGACGAAAGTGGTCAATTTCGATGCGCTGGTCGAAGAAGGCGTGATCGCTCCGCACGACCTCGACCTTTTCCATTGGTGCGAAGAAGCCGAGGAGGCGTGGGACTTCGTCTGCCGCTTCTACGACCGCGATGAGCGGTCGCCCTGCGCCCTAAACCATGGATCGGACGGCAGTTAGGGCGTCTTGGCGCCTGCCGGACCGGCGACTTTCGGAGCGCCCTCCCCGCCGACATTCTTCGGGTTCTTGCCGACCTGCTGCTCCGTCAGGACCGGCTCCTTGCCGGCAACCTGCGGGCCGTTGTTCGGGCCGGTGCCGGGCGCCTTGCCGGCTGCCGCGGGTGCAGCTGCGGCAGGGGCGGCGGGAAGCGGTTTCGGCCCATCGCTATGCTGGTTCAGGAATGCGATGACGTTGGCGCGATCCTGCGGGTTGCCGAGGCCCGCGAAGGTCATCTTGGTTCCCGGAGCAAAGGCCTTCGGGCTCTTCAGCCACTGGCCGAGGCTGTCCCAATCCCAGTTTCCGCCCTTCTTCGAGAGGGCGTCGGAGAAGGCAAAGCCTTTGCCCTGGCCGATCGGCTCACCGAGCACGCCCCAAAGGTTCGGACCGAGCTGGTTCGGACCGCCCTTGTCGGCATTATGGCAAGCCATGCACTTCTTGAAGACGTCGCCGCCCTTCGCCGGATCGGCCTTGGCGAGATAAGCCTCGATCGGCTGCTCGGCCTCGGCTCCGCCGGCGCCTTCCGTCTCGGCGCCTTCGATGGGATAGCCCGGCTTTTCCGGCTTCTCGCTGTGGAAAGCCTCGCTCGCGACGATCGATGAGCCGAGCGCGACAATGCCTGCGAACAGCACCCAGCCGGCGATGGTGTTGAAGCGATCGTCCATGAATTTTCCCTGATTTTTTCGGAAGCGACGTGATTGGATTTCCGGCGCCTCTTACGGTCGAGCTTGGCCTACTTCAAGCGGCAGCGCGGCGCGGCGGCCGGTCAGCCAAAGCCAGCTCGGCGGCGCGCCGGTAGAGCGTCGGAAGACCCGCATCATCCAGCCGTTCGATTGGGTGCCACCAACCCTCCCTTGTCGGATCGGCGCGACGCTCGACCTGAAGCTCCAGCGCGAAATGCGTGAAGACATGACGCACCTTTCCGATGGATTCGACCGAGCCCTGACGCTCATCCGTCCAGTCCGGCCCGGGCAAGGCCGCCATTCCCCCGAGCATCCCTTTTTCCGGTCGCCGGACAAGCCAGACATGACCATCGCGCTCGATCCACCACGCGATGCCATAACGCTGCGGTCGGGCAGGCTTGCGTCTGGGCGCGGGATATTCTGCCGGCTTGCCGGTCGCGAACGCCTTGCAGCAACCCGCAAGCGGGCAGGCGGTGCAATTGGGAGATCTGGGCCGGCAGATCGTCGCGCCCAGGTCCATCATCGCCTGGACGAAGTCGCCGGGCCGATCGGCCGGCATCATGTCGAGCATCAGCCGCTTGATTCGAGCCCTGTCGGGCGCCGTGATCGCCTCGAGGCGGGAAATCACCCGCTCGACGTTGGTGTCCACCGCCGCGGCGCGCTCGCCGAACGCGATCGCCGCAACCGCTGCCGCCGTATAATCGCCAAGGCCGGGCAGCTTCCGAAGCTCTTCCGCCGTCGTTGGGAATCCGCCTCGGGCAGCCACGTCACGGGCGCAAGCGATGAGGTTTCTGGCCCGCGCATAATAGCCGAGACCGGCCCATTCGGAGAGAATGTCCTCGTCCCTGGCCGATGCCAGCGAATCGATGGTCGGCCAGCGCGCCACGAACCGTTCGAAACGTGGCGTCACTGCTGCCACCGTCGTCTGCTGAAGCATCACTTCGCTAAGCCAGACCCGGTACGGGTCCGCGCGCGGCCTACCCGGCGGCGAACGCCATGGTAACGCACGGAAGTTATCCACATAATGTTGGATCAAGAGCGCTGCGGCATTGGCGGTCACGACACCGCTATGGCATGGTCCAGGGCGATGTCGAAGCGAAAGGCTGACCAGGAATCCAAGCGCAGCTGCCGTCCCCGCGCGGCGGGTGAGCTCGTGGGCGCGATCGGAGATCGATCCTTCCGGCGGTTCGGCTTTATCCAGAGCTCGATCGTCAGCCGCTGGAAGGAGATTGTGGGCGATCGTTACGCCAGGGTTTCATCGCCCGAATCGATCCGCTTCCCGACCGGCAGGAAGGGAGGCGGTGCGCTGACCTTGCTGGTCGACGGCGCGCATGCACCGCTGATCCAGCATCTGGCACCGATGATCATGGAGCGCGTCAACCGCTTCTTCGGCTATGAGGCGATCAACCGCGTCGTGTTTCGCCAGGGACGACCCGCGACCGACCCCCCGAGGCCAGTTCGACCGGAGCTTCGGCCCGTGCCGAAGGAATTGGGCGACGGTTTGCGCGAAATCGCCGACCCGGAGCTGCGCACCTGTCTGGAGTCGCTTGCGGCGCGAATTGCCGCTACGAGCGGGCCGCCGTCGATCGGCCCCCCCGACGACGGACCTCTCCCCGAGATGATCCGGAGCAAATGAACCGATGAAGGCAAGAACGATCCTGTGGGCAGCGGCAGCCATCGCGCTCGCGGCCTGCAACAAAGGCGGCACCGCCAACAACACAAGCGCAACCGGCGGCGGAACGGCCTCCGTGCCCGTAAGACCCGTGCAACCTCCGGCGAACGGCGACTGGACGACGGTCACGAGTGAAACGACCGGCGGCGGTTTCATGATGGGGAACCCCAATGCGAAGGTGCATTTGATCGAGTTCGGCTCGCTGACCTGCCCGCACTGCAAGGCTTTCGACGATGAGGGCGTTCCCTCCTTGATGGCGAACTATGTGAAGAACGGCCAGGTGAGCTGGGAATTCCGCAACTATGTGCGCGATCCCTTCGATCTTGCGGCTTCGCTGATCGCGCGCTGCAACGGCGCCCAGAGTTTCTTCCCGGTGATGCGGGCCCTGTACAAGGACCAGATGAACTGGGTCGGCAAGGTCCAGACCGTTCCCCAGGATCAGCTTGAACAGCTCCAGAATCTTCCGCCGAACCAGATCGCGGTCCAGTCAGGAAAGTTCGCCGGGCTGCAGGATTGGGCGTCACTTCGCGGCCTCGCGCCGGCGAAGAGCAATCAGTGCCTCGGCAATGCCGATACGGTGAACAAGCTCGTTGAAATTACGGGCAACGTGACGAACGACTATCCGGACTTCAAGGGAACGCCCGGCTTCGTGATCAACGGGAAGTTGCTCGACGAAACGGCCACCTGGGCCGCGCTCGAGCCCAAGCTGAAAGAGGCGCTGCGTTGAAGCTAGCCGCTGCTGCCCTTGCGTTGGCTGCCTTGGGATCGTCGGCAGGCGCTAGCGCCGCCGGCAGGGCGACCGACTGGACGAAGACCGTCGTCAAGACAGCGGCGGGCGGGTTCCAGATGGGCAATCCCAAGGCGAAAGTGAAACTCGTCGAATATGGCTCGATGAGCTGTCCGCATTGCCGCGACTTCGACGAGGCCGGTGCGCCGAAGCTGATCGACAAATATGTGAAGACCGGAAAAGTCAGCTTTGAATTTCGAAATTACGTACGCGATCCTTTCGACCTCGCGGCCGCGGTCGTCGCGCGGTGCAATGGCCCGAAGACCTTTTTCCCGCTGACGCAGGCGCTGTTCAGGGAGCAGGAGAGCTGGGAGGACAAAGCGCGATCTGTCCCGGAGGACCAACTCCAGCAGGCCTTTTCGACCGGTCCGGACCAGATCGCCGTGCAGGCTGCGAAATTCGCCGGCTTTCAGGAATGGGCGACGGCCCAGGGGTTGCCGGCGGAAAAGAGTCGGCAGTGCCTCGCGAACGCGGCGGAAGTGAACGGATTGGTCAAGATGGCCGCCGATGCGAACGCCAAATATCCCAATTTCAAGGGCGTCCCCGCATTCATCATCAATGGGAAAATGCTGGACGACACTTATGATTGGGAGACGCTCGAGCCGAAGCTTCGCAAGGCGGTCGGCGAGAAGGGCTAGCGGATGAAGCGGGGGAACCTGGGTTGAGGATAAGGCGGCTCAAGCTCAGCGGTTTCAAGAGCTTCGTCGAGCCTACTGAGCTGCGCATTGAACCTGGCCTAACCGGCGTCGTCGGCCCGAACGGCTGCGGCAAGTCCAACCTCCTGGAAGCGATCCGCTGGACGATGGGCGAATCCAGCCCCAAGTCGCTGCGCGGCGGCGGGATGGAGGATGTGATCTTCACCGGCACGGCGTCCCGGCCCCCGCGCGACTTCGCGGAGGTTTCGATCCTGATCGAACGCGACTCCGGCGATGACGGCGGCGCGGGAGAAAGCGAGATCACTCGCCGAATCGAGCGCAATGCGGGTTCTGCCTACCGGATCGATGGCCGTGACGTTCGGGCGAAGGACGTGGCGCTGCTGTTTGCCGATGCGGCGACGGGGGCTCACTCACCGGCGCTGGTCAGCCAGGGCAAGATCAGCTCGATCATCTCCGCCAAACCCGTGGAGCGGCGGCTGCTCCTGGAGGAAGCGGCAGGTATTTCCGGCCTGCACGCCCGACGCAAGGACGCCGAGCAGAAGCTGCGTGCGACGGAGGCCAACCTCACCCGGCTGAGCGAAATCCTGTCCGAACAGGAGCAGCGCGCGGCCCAGCTTCGCCGTCAGGCCCGCGCAGCCGAACGCTATCGCAAGGTCACCGATCAGATCCGGCTGGTTGAAGCGCGCTTGCTTCATGCGCGCTGGGCCGAAGCGGAACGCGCGGCCGAAGCCGCGACTGCGGACGCGCGCGCGGCCGAGGCGGAAGTTGCAGGCTTTCAAACGGCGATGGCCGAACTCCAGGCTGCGCAGGAGCGGGCCGGAACCGAGCTTGCGGAACGACGCAATGCGTTGGCGCAAGCGCGCGAGGCTGGTCACGAGCTGGCACACGAGCTGGCAACTGCGCGGGCACGCCGCGATACGGTGTCCCGTCGCCTGGCCGAACTCGACCGGCTCGACGCGGCACTCGAAACCGATGTCGCCAGGGAACAGGCACTGCACAGCGACGCCGAACGCGCGATCGCCCAGCTCGATGAAGAGCGGTCGGTCATCGAACGGCGGCTTGCCGACGCCGAAGCCCAATCGGGCCGCATCGCAGGCGAGCTGACGACCGCCGAGGCTGCGTCGCGGGAAGCGGAAGCCGCGCTCGCCGAAATTCTCGCGCGTCAGGCGGCAATGCGGGCCGAGCGGCGCGTGGCCGATGCCGCGCTCGAAGCAGCACGTGCTCAGCTGGGCCGGACCGAGCAGGAACGCGACAGGCTTAAGCAGCAGCTCGGCGCGCTCGGCGACGGAAGCGAGCAAAGAGCCACCCGGAAAGATGCCGAACAGCGCGCAGCGGCCGCGGCATCCGCGCTGGAGGAGGCCGAGGCTCAGCGGGTGCAGGCGGAGCAGGGACGGTCGGCTGCGGCAGACCGGCGCGACGCCGCCGAAAGCCAACTCGCTTCGATCCGAGCGGCGCTTTCAGCCGCAAGGTCCGAGCATGACGCGCTTGCCCGGGCCCTCGAGCATGGCGGTGGTGCGGCGATCGCCAGCCTCAAAGCCGAACCAGGATATGAGCGCGCGCTCGCCGCCGCGCTTGGCGAGGATGCCGACGCCGCAATCGGTGGAGACTCGCCGCGCCGCTGGCAGGGAAGCGATGTCTCGGCCGACGATCCCCCGCTTCCGGCTGGAACGGAATGCCTTGCCGACCATGTGAGCGCGCCGGACGAGCTGGCCCGGCGTCTGCGGCAGATCGCAGTCGTTGACGAAGATTCGGGGCAATCGCTTGCCGTCGGCCAGCGGCTGGTGACCCGCGACGGACGGCTGCGTCGTTGGGATGGATTCATTGCGGCCGGTTCAGGCGCCGCGGCGGCTGAGCGATTGCTGCGCGCCAATCGCCTTGCGGAGCTGGCGGACGAGATCCCGGGGCTCGAGGGGTCGGTGGCCAGCGCGACCAAGGAGCGCGACAAATCACTCGCGGAGATGCAGCGCCTTCGGACGGAATCCGAACAGGCGCGTTCCGCATCGGCCCAGGCCGAGCATGAGGCACGCGATGCCGCACGTGCGATCGATGCGGCGTCTGCCGCGCTCGAACGGATCGATGCTCAGCGCTCGGCGCTCGCTCAGCGGCAGACCGATCTCGACCCGGTGCTGGATGCGGCGAGGGATTCGCTCGCCGCGGCCGAGCGGGCGCTGTCCGCGCTTCCCGATCCGGCGGGTCTCGAAGCTAGCGTGGAAACCGCACGTGCTTCGGCGGCTGTCGCTGCGACCGCCGTTGCGGACAAGCGGGCCGAAGCCGCCACCAAAGCCCGCGAGACGGCCGCCGATCGCGAACGGCTCAGCACCGCAGCGCGCGAGCAGGCCGAATGGCGCCGTCGCCAGAATGATGCCGAGCGGCGGCTGGGCGAAGCCAGGCAGCGGCAGGCTGAGCAAGCAGCAGAGCGCAAGGAGCTGGAAAGCGAACCTGCCGAGCTGGATCGCCAGATCGCCGACTTCGAACGCGCCAATTCGGAGAGCCAGGTGAAGATCGGGGAGGCGTCGTCCGCAGAGCAAGAGGCGGAGCGAGCGCTCGCAGGGGCCGCAGCCGAGGTTCAATCCGCTGGCGAACGCTTCGCGGGCGCACGCGAGCGCCGGGCGGGCGCGCTGGCTCGCGCCGAAGCACAGCAGGCCCGAAGCGCGGAGTTCGCGCGGACCTGCGCCGAAAAGTTCGAATGTTTGCCGCAGCGCCTTCCCGAGAAACTCTCGTTCGATCCCGGCGAAGTCCGCAACGCCGACGAGGAAGCGGCTTCGCTGGAGCGGCTGACCGCCGAGCGTGAACGCATCGGCCCAGTCAATCTTGTGGCGGAGCAGGAGCTGTCCGAGCTCGACCAGTCACGCACCAAAGGGGCCGAAGAGGCCGAAGAACTGACCCAGGCCATCCACCGCCTGCGCGGCTCCATCGGCAACCTCAATCGCGAAGGCCGTGTGCGGCTCCTCGACGCCTACGAAAAGGTCGACGCGCATTTCCGCAGGCTCTTCACGACCCTGTTCGAAGGAGGCCAGGCGCATCTCGAGCTGGTCGAAAGCGACGATCCGCTTGAGGCGGGCCTCGAAATCATGGCCCAGCCGCCGGGCAAGCGCCTGTCGACGCTGACC
>DATLOY010000002.1:0-14097 GCA_035536015.1 Sphingomicrobium sp. | reverse complement strand
CGCACCAACACCCGGGCAACCGATCCGCAGACTCAATTGACGGTGCTGACCGGCGCCCAGCGCAGCCGGGGGATCGAGCTGGGCCTCGAGCGCAGCCTGACCAACCGCTGGCTGATTTCGGCCGGTTACACGCTACAAAAGGCCGAGATCACCAAAACCACGAGCGCCGCGCCAGCGGGCCGAGATGTTCCACTCGTCCCGCGCCACAGTTTCTCGCTATGGAATCGCTACGATTTCACCAGCCAGTTCGGCGTCGGCCTGGGCGTCATCGCGCGATCGAAATCCTATGCGACGATCAGCAATCTGGTGAAACTGCCCGGGTACGCCCGCGTCGACGGAGCGCTCTACTACAAGTTGCCGCACGGGATCGAGACGCAGGTCAATGTCGAGAATATCTTCGGCGCCCATTATTTCCCGACAGCCAACAGCGACAACAATATCGCGCCTGGTGCACCGCGCGCGGTGAAGGCGACCCTGGGCTACCGTTTTTAATCCGCCAGCTCGGCCACGCGTTCCCGGATCCGCTTGAGATCGCGGACGAACAAGAGGCGAGCCTCGTGGCGCGCATCCTGGTCGGGCATCCTCAGTATCGAACTCGGATGCACGGTGACCCAGCATTCGCTGCCGTCGTGGAGCTTCAATGGGGCGCCCCGGACCTTGCCGATCGTCACGACCTTGCCGACAAGCGATCGTGCCGCGGTTGCGCCGAGCGCCACCGTCACGGCGGGTTTGATCAGCTCACGTTCCTGGTCGATCCACCAGCGGCAAGCGGTGATCTCGCCCGAGTCCGGTTTGTTGTGGATCCGGCGCTTGCCGCGCTGGATGAATTTGAAATGCTTTACCGCATTGGTGACATAGACGGTTGAGCGGTCGATTCCGGCCTTTTTGAGAGCGTCGTCGAACACCGCTCCGGCGGGTCCGACGAAAGGTCGTCCGGCGAGATCTTCCTGGTCGCCCGGCTGTTCGCCGACAAAGACGATCGATGCATCCAGCGGACCTTCGCCAAACACCGTTTGCGTCGCGAATTTGTAGAGGTCGCAGCGGGTGCAGTCGCGCGCATCCTTGAGGATCGCTTCCCAGGCCGCTCGGACATTGCTCTTCGGCGCAATCGAGCGCTCGGCCTTTAGGGCGTGGCGCAAGCCTTCCTCGGCGACGTCTGCCATCGCGCTTCAAACGAGCAAAGCGCCGCGGCGTTGCGCTAGCTGAGTGCCGCCGCCTGCTCCCGCACGCCGGTGCCGGCCATGCGCTTGCCAAGCACCATCTTGAATGCCGCAAAGGCGACGAGGCCAAAGACGGCGCTGGCGATGTGGATCAGCCAGAAGGTCGTCGTCGGCAGGCTCGAATAGAGACCGCCGACATAGCCGACCATCTTGTTCGCGGCGAAGAACGCCAGATAGTAGAGCCCGATCACCGTCGCGGTGATTTGCTTGGGCGCGATCTTGGTGAACAAGGCGAGGCTGATCGGCAGGATGTGCGCGAAGCCGATGCTGTTCAGCAGGTGGAACATGAACGGCCAGAAGATGCCGATCTTGCCGCCCGCTGGCTGGGTCAGCGCAGCCATGAACAGGCAGGCGCCGCCCGCGATCGTGAAGAAGCTGCCGATGATCATCTTGCTGATCTCGTCAGGTTCGCGACGCTTGAGGCTCCACCACTTCCAGAAGGCGGCGACCGCGACGAGCATCGAAAAACTCAGGGCGGCGTCGAGCGTGATCAACCAGCTCGAGGGCAGCGTGGTACCCATGAAGGTCAGGTTGAACTGCTTGTCGCCCCAGACGAGATAGGCGTTGAAGATCTCCTGGTTGGTGAGCAGCGAAATCGCCATGACCGGAATCAGAATGCAGAGCGATAGAACCCGGAGCCTGTCTTCGCGATCGAGGTTCCTGGTTAGGAACCAATAGAGTGCACCGACCATGACGGCGGCGGAGATGGTTCCGACAATCCAGCTCGAAAACAAGACGCCAGAGATCAGCAGCCAGATAATGACAAGCGCTGCGATGCCGATCGCGCCGGCGATGACGCGGCCGACCAGCTGACTGCCGTCACGGTTCGCGACGCTGAGGTCGGCCGGGAGCCACCTCCGGCCGGACAAATAGATGAACAAGCCCAGCACCATGACAATGCCGGCGCAGCCGAAGCCGTAATGCCAGCCGACCTTCTGACCAAGCGTACCCGAGATCAGCGGAGCCACGATCACGCTGACATTGATGAAAATGTAGAAGATCTGGAACGCCATCGCGCGACGAAGGTCGCTCTCGGAATAAAGCTCACCGACCTGGGTCGCGATATTCCCCTTGAACAGGCCGACACCGACGATGAGCGCAAGCAGCGCGAACAGGAACGCGCCCTCGAATGCCATCAGGAAATGGCCTAACGCCATCACCAAAGCGCCGGCGATCAGCGCGATGCGCCGACCGGTGAGCTTGTCGGCGATGATCCCGCCGAGGATCGGCATCAGGTAAACGAGCGACGTGTAATCGCCGAAGATCGCCGAGGAGAGCGGCTGCGCTTCGAGACCTGGATAATGCCAGCCTCTCAACCAGGCGAGACCGGTGACCTTTTCGATATGCCCCGCGAGCAGCAGGTAGTTGACCATGTAGAGCGTGAGCAACGTCTGCATGGAATAATAAGAGAAGCGCTCGCACGCCTCGGTGAAGCCGAGGAAGCCGAGCCCCTTCGGATGGCCGAGAAAGGCGCGGTCGGATCGATCGACGTGTTCGAGGTCGGGAGTGGCTTCGGCGACGCTCATTTCGGCGCTCCTAACGCTCAATTCACGGCTGTGGCTCCAGCAACCGACCCGCGGTACGGCTGTACAGGAACGCCAACAAGCCCCCCGCGGCTCCAATGCCCGCGTGGAGGCTCCAGAATGCCAGGGGTCCCATCCGCTCGTAGAAAGTGCCGATCCAGCCGATGAAATTGTTCGCGACGAACAGCACCATGAAGGCGCCTCCCATCATCGTCGCGTTGATCTTGGGCGGCGCCGTGCGCGACACGAGCGCTAGGAATGGCGGCCAGAAATACATGAACCCGACGCCCTGGATCGCGCAGTAGAGGAACGGCCACACCCAGGACACGCGGCCCGGGGACAGGAGGATTGCTGCGACAAGAACCAGGTTCGCTCCGCCGCAGATCAATGCTCCGGCGCCGATCTTCCTCAGCTCCGACGGTTCGTTTCCGCTTCCCCGGCCCTGCCATTGCCAAAGCCGGAACAGCAAGGGGACGCAGAGGATGCTGAACAAGGGGTCGATCGACTGGAACCAGGGAATTGGGACCTGGAACCCGCTCGCGCCCATATTGGCATGCTCCTCGAGCCAGACGGGAAGAACATTGGACAGCTGGTAGTAGGCGATGTGCGGGAAGATGATGATGACCATCACGCCCAGCAGGACGGCTACGACCTTCCGGTCGTTGGCGGACATCGCCACGGCGGCTGCCGCCTTTCGCTCGATGCGCGAAGGCAAGTAGCGATAGCCGGTGAGATAGGTGCCGACGCCGGCGAGCATGAAAAGGGCCGCCGCGCCGAATCCGATGTGCCAGCCGTAGCGCTCGCCGAGATATCCGCAGAGCAGCGGGCCCACGACCGCGCCGAAATTGATCGCCGTGCTGAAGATGGCGAAGCCGCGGGATCTGCGCTCCTCATCCTCGACCGGATAGAGTCCGCCAACCTGCGCGGAAATGTTGCCCTTCAGCAGGCCCGATCCGATGATGAGGAGGAAAAGCGCGAGCAGGAAGCTCTGGTCGAACGCCATTGCGAGATGGCCGCCGCTCATCGACAGTCCGCCAATCACGACCGCCGCCCGCTGGCCGATTCGGTCGCCTAGCCAGCCGCCGATGACCGGCGTGAAATAAACGAATCCCGAGTAGAGTCCGAAAATCTGCGACGCGAGCGCCTGGGTCGAAAGCGACCCGAACGTGCCTTCGATGATTGCTCGGAAGGTGGCGAATCCGGCGACATGCTCGACGTGGCCCGGCAGAAGCAGCTGGTTCACCATGTACAGCACGAGCAAGGCGCTCATGCCGTAATAAGAGAAACGCTCCCAGGCTTCGGTGAAGGCGAGATAGGCGAGGCCCTTCGGGTGGCCCAGGAAGGTTCCGTCGCTCTCGTGCGCATCGAACGGCGCAGCGGCTTCAACGGTGCTCAATCGCCTCTCCCCATCAGCAGGCCGAGAACTGCTAACAGAGTAATGCCAGTCGGCAAGAAGACTTCCGGCGAACGCGCCAGTTATACCTGCGAATTACTGCTCCGGCGCGGTGCCCTCTTCGGCCTCCTGCTGCCGTTCGCGCTTCGCCTGGTTGATGACCTGGGTCAGGCAACCGGTATAGCCGCCGGGCCCAACCGGCGAGCAACTGAACGTGCCGGTCGCGCCCGCCGTTTCCAGCGATTTCGCCTTGTTGGCCCAGGATTCGCGGGCCTGCGGCGGGCCGCTTGGACGGAATTTCTCGGGGATTCGGTAGCGATCCGCTTCCGGCCGCCGCGCGCAAACGACGACCTGGTCGTCCGTCGAGCGGGGGCAGGGATCGTTGCCGTAGACGATGATCTCGCTGATCCGATTCTGCGCGAAAGCCGGAGCCGGAAGAACCGTCAGTCCGGTCGCGATTGTCGACGCCGCGCCGAGCGCCATGATGAGCCTGGTCATGGTGACCCTATCCTTCCAAATGGTTCAGCGGGCAAGGCTGCCGCTGGTTCCTCAAATCCTTTTCGACAAGGCGATGGCCGCCCTGCAGCCGGCACGGATCGCCGCAGTCAGCACCGGATAGCCGATGGCGTTCGTTGCGCCCGCGGCACGGGCCGCGTCGCGATGCTCGAGCTCGTCTGCACGGAATTCCTCGATGTCGGATGTGAGTTCCGGATCATCCTGACCGAGTTCATCGAGTTGCTGGCCGTAGTGCCGGTCGATTTCGGTTTCGATCGCGTCGGTACAGGCCAATGCCGCCCGTTCCGAAATCATGGCGGTGACGGCGCCGAGCGCGAACCCGGCCACATTCCATAGCGGCTGGAGCGCGGTTGGCCGAACGCGGCGTTCCGCGATCAAATGATCGAAGCGAGCGAGGTGGCGCTCTTCCTGCGCCGCCATTCGCGCGATGAGCTTGGCTTCCGGGCAATTGCGGCGAAGAACCGCCAATTGGCCTGCGTAGATGCGCGTCGCTCCATATTCGCCCGCCTGGTCGACGCGCAGCATGGATGCGGTGTCCGCGCGCCGGTCTCCGGGACGCCACGCGCTCATCCGCGTGCTCCGTGAAAGACTCTCCACGCAATGGCGGCTGCTCCGAAGAGCGAGATGATCGCGTTCCAGCCGGCCATCGAGATCCCGAGGAAGGACCATTGCACCTGGTCGCAGCGGATCAGGGGCGCTCCGGCGATTTGCTTGAACAGGTCTGCCGTTGACCCGCCCGAAGCTGTCGCGGTGCAGGTCGTGAACCCCTGGAAAATGTGGAGCTCGACGCCCGCATGATAGACGCCGATCGCGCCCGAGACGGCGATCGCCAGTGCGGCCAGCAAGGTGAAGATTCGTGACCTTTGCGAAACCGCCGGAGCCGTGAAGGCGAGAGCTGCGGCGATGACCGCGGCCATATGGGCTTCACGCTGCCACCAGCACATCTCGCACGGGATAAGACCGCCAAGATATTGCGAACCGAAGGCGCCGGCGAGCAACGCCAGCGGGAGCAGCAATGCAATCAACCTCGCGGTCACGGCCGCGTAATGCGACCCGGGATTGCTCGGCTGAGCGACGGCGGCGTCCGTCATCCGGCCCTTAGCGAGCCTTCTTCTGCGCGATCTGCGGTGGCGAGGCGACCGGGCCTGCGAGCCGCTTCAGGGTCTTCACAGCATAATCCAGCTGGAAATCCTTGACGCCCTTCTTCTCGAGTTCGGCAGCCGTCATCGTGAAGCGAGGATCCTGGGTATCGTCGCTTTCGAGCAGTTTGTCGTCCACCTTGGCCTGGTTGAGCAAATGGTGGCGCAGGTCGGCTTCGCGAGTAACCCGGGCATCCTTGTAATCGGCGTCGGACAGCTGCGGAACGCTGATGTCCGGATCGATCCCGCCCTCCTGCACCGAGTGACCTGAGGGCGTGTAATAGCGAGCCGTCGTCAGGCGCAGGGCCGTACGGTCGCCAAGCATCGCGATCGACTGAACCGAGCCCTTGCCGAACGTGCGCTGGCCCATGATGAGCGCGCGCTTGTGATCCTGGAGGGCTCCGGCAACGATCTCTGACGCCGAAGCGCTACCGACGTCGGTAAGTACGATCACCGGAAGGCCGTGAGCCATGTCGCCCGGCTTCGCATAGTAACGCTGGATGTCATCCTTGTCGCGGCCGCGCTGCGAGACGACCTCGCCGCTGTCCAGGAAAGCGTCGCTGACCCGGATCGCCTCGTCCAGCGAACCGCCGGGGTTGGACCGCAGGTCGACGATATAGCCGAGCGGATGTCCGCCGGTCGCCTTGTCGATTGCGGTGAGAGCCGCTTCCGTCGCAGCGCCGGTTCCGTTCGCGAACTGATTGATGTTGATGTACCCGATGCCGTCCTTGATCTCCCACTTGACCGGACGCAGCTGGATTTCCTCGCGGACCAGGGTGACGTCGAAGGGTTTGTCGCGGCCCTTGCGGACGATCGTCAGCTTGATCGGGCTTCCCGGCTTGCCGCGCATCTTCTCGACCGCTTCGTCCAGCGTGTAGCCGTACATCAGCTCGCCGTTGATGTGGGTGATGTAATCGCCGGCCTTGATCCCGGCCTTCCACGCGGGAGTGTCCTCCGTCGGAGTGATCACCTTGATCGTGCCGTCTTCCATCCCGACCGACAGGCCAAGTCCGCCGTAGCTTCCGTCGATCAGCGTCTTCAGGGCGTCATAGTCGGCGCCTTCCGCATAGCTCGAATGCGGGTCGAGGGCAGAGAGCATTCCGTCGATCGCACCCTTGATCAACGTATGGTCGTCGACCGGCACCACATAGTGCTGCTTCACCTGCTGATAGACGCTCATGAACTTCTCGAGCTCCTGGTAATTGGTCGTATCCGCAGCTGCGAAGGAGCTTGCGGTGACCGGGACCAGAGCGAGCGCACTGACCAGCGCCAGCGGTGGAAGAAGCTTGCGGAATTTCGTCATGATACTCGTCCTTTGGGGCGGCCCACGCGTTTAGCCGCCTTTCCCTTTATTTGACAGACTTTCAGATGAACCTGCGATGAGGGCCGCGGAGACTCTGTGCCCATTTTGGGACAATTCGACGGAAATTGGCCCCAGCGCCAGGCCGATCGGATCGCCCATTGCCACTCGATCGCCGACCTTCAGCGATGATGCGACATTCACGAGGAGGCTCTTCCAGCCGTTTCCGTGGTCGATGATGATCACTCCATCGTGGGTGCCGTAGGGACCGGCGAAGCGGATCACTCCCGTTGCGGGCGCGGTGACAGGAGTTCCGCGACCGGTCGCCAGCGTTACCCCGCGCGATTGGACTCCGCTCAAATTGACCTCGCCAAGGCCGTCGGTGACCGGCGCGCTTGCCGGCAGCTCATAGCGCAGGAGCGGTGTCCGGCTGCCGCCTTCTCCATTGACCGGACGCGGTGGGGCGGGATCGAGCGCCTCGACCTCGGATGCCAGAGCCCAGGCCGAACGCGCCCCGCGCTCGGCCTCCTGCAACTTCTCGGCCTGCTCGCCAGCCGCGAGGGCGACGTCGCCAGCCCCCAGTGCTTGTCCGCCCGCCGCCGTCGCAGCTTGAATTGCCCGCTGCTCGAGCGATGCGAATTGCTGCCGCTTGCCGACGAGATTCGCGCGACTGTGGATCAGCTCCTGTCGTGCGGCGACGGCCGCGAGCTCGAGCTTTTGTCCTTCGGCCAGCTCGCCCGACAGCGCTGCGGTTCGTTGACGGATCACGGGCAGGGTGGAATCCAGAAGGACCCGGACCTTCACGAAGTCGTCGGTACTTCCTTCGCTGGCGATGGCGAGAAGCGGCGGCCGACGTCCCATCATCGCCAGGCCGGCAAGGAGCGAGGCGATCGGCAGCTGCTGTCGTTGCAGGTCGGCCCGGCGGCTCGCCAGGGTCGCCGATAACAACCGGAGCTCCGCGTCCGCGGCGGTGATCCTTGCTTCGGCTGCCTCGATCCCTTGCGCGGCGGCCGCCTGTTGGGCGTGAAGTCTCGCCGCCTGGCCCTGCGCACTGTCGGCGACCTTCTCGAGGCGCGCCGCTTCAGCTTCCGCGGAGGCTTGCTCGGCGCGCGCTGCCCTGACGGTATCGCCCAGCGGATTGCTTTGCACCGGAACTGGAGCGCTTGCCGCGAGAAGCAACGGAGCGGCGAACAGGGCAGGAGCGAACCGGTGCATAGCCCTATCCTTCGCGATGATAAGGGTGGTTCGCAAGGATCGACGTCGCCCGGAACAGTTGCTCGGCGAGCATTGCCCGAACCAGCAAGTGCGGCCAGGTCGCGGGTCCGAAGGATAACAGGAGATCGGCGGACGCCCGTTGCCGATCCTCGTGGCCGTCCGCGGCGCCGATCAGGAATCGCGCCTCGCGTTTTCCGTCGTCGCGCCATCGCTCGAGTCTCGTGGCAAACTCGACGGAGGTTATCGCCGAGCCCCGTTCATCCAGGACAACGGTGACGCTGTTGTTCGGGATGGGCGGAACGCTTCCGCCTTTGTCCGGCAGCTCGGTGACTTTTGTGGGCCAGGAAATTCGCTTGAGATAGCGGTCGACCAGCCCGGCCTCCGGAGAGCGGCCGATCTTTCCGCGAGCAACGATGTGAAGAAGCACTAACGCGTCGAGACAGCGGCGCCGAACGGCCATGTCAGGACGCGGGTGAAGCCGTCGTAGATCGTCCGCGCGGCTTCCGCGATCGTCCGCGGGCGATTGGCACCGCCGCGGGTGAAGATCGCTACCGCGATCCGGTGGCCATCGGGCATGGTGATGAAACCGACGTCGTCAGACAGGCCGTCGAGTGTCCCGGTCTTGTGTTCGATCGGGATTCCCGGAAGCAGCGCCTTCATCCTGTTCTTGCCAGTCTCGCACTGGGCCATCAGGCGGAGCAGATAGTCGCGGCTTTCAGGCTTGATCAGCTCGGCTTTGTAAATTCGGCGAAGGAGGTCGACCATCGCCTTTGGCGTGCTCGAGTCGCGCGTATCCCAAAGGTCGCGTTTGTCGGCGAGCAGTTGGGCGATCGTGCGGTCGACGCGAAGGCCGCTGACGCCATTGTCGCGAAGCCAGTCGTGAAGTGTGCGTGGGCCGCCCAGGTCCTTCAACAAGATGTCGGTCGCGTGATTGTCGCTGTGGATCATCATCCGAGCCATCAGGGTGCGGACCGGTGTGCCGTTGATCGTGTCGTCCAACGAGCGGCGACCGTGATCGACCTGCGCGAGATAAAGCGCTCCGACTGCCACCTTCACCGTGCTTGCCATCGGAAACGCCTGGTCGCCCTTGATGCTGACCGCGTCGCCGGTGTTGAGGTCGAGCGCCGCAATTCCGACGTCGCTCGACTTGCCGGCCACGAGATAGCCGAGCTGCTGCTCCAGGTTCGACAGGCTCGGCGAAGAGGCCGCAGCAGCAGGCTGCGCGACCAACGCCAATAGCGATAGCAGGAATGCCGTTACCCGCATTGTCTTGCCCTCACCCGCGAGCAGCAGCGCTCACGCCGGAATCATCGCCAAATGCCCACATTCGTTCCAAATTGTAAAAACTTCTTACTTCGGGACGAAATAAATGGACGATCACATCGTCCGCATCGATCAGCACCCAGTCTGCCGCCGGCAGCCCCTCGATCCGGACATTCTTCCCAAATCGCTCCTTGATCTTGTCGGCAAGCTTAACGGCCATCGAAGCGACCTGCCGGGTCGATCTGCCCGATGCGACCACCATGTGGTCCGCGATATTCGATTTGCCGACGAGCGGGATGCTCACGACTTCCTGCGCCTGGTCGTCGTCAAGGGATTGAAGAACGAGACGATGGAGCTCTTCGACGTCGGTGGGAGTGCGGCCTTTGTCGGCGGCGGTCTCAGCGGGACGTTCGGTCAAGGTGTCTCCTGGCGGAAAGTGGCATTGCAATCCTTGGAACGCGCGTGGCGTGCTTTCGGGTTCGACGATGCCAGTTGGGTGTGTGCGCACGAATGGCGGTTGCGGAGGTGGGATCTCGCGGCAGGCGAAGTAGAAAGATCGCCGGTGCACTCCACTCCGTCCAGTTTCGCGCCTGGCCCGAAGGCCGGACGAACCTTCGAAGCCAGCCCATCGCGCGCGCCGCGTGGGCAAGGGAATCATAGCCGGGCCGGGGAATCACCGCAATCGGCACTTCGCGGGCTAAGCCCCTCCAATTACGCCAGTTGTGAAAATTTGGCAGAGTGTCGCTCCCAAGCAACCAGATGAACTGGTCATTGGGGTACCGTTCCTTGATCTTTTTGACGGTATCGATGCTGTAGCGAGTGCGCTCTTGCCGCTCGAAGTCGCTCGCGCGAATTCGAGCCCGCCGAGCCTGCATCCTCGCCGAAGCAAGACGCGCATCGAACGGGGCCATGTCTTTGGCGCCTTCCTTCAGTGGATTTCCCGGCGAGACCAGCCACCACACCTCGTCGAGCCCCAAAGCGCGCATCGCGGCAAGGCTGATGTGGCGATGTCCCCTGTGCGCGGGGTTGAAGGATCCGCCAAGGAGACCGATGCGGGCCATGAGCGGCAGCTAGCATGGGCGCGGATGCGCGCCTAATGTCTCGGATAAGGGGGAAGGGCATGGGCGAGCTTGAGGCGTTTGGCGATGCCGTGACGGGCGGTCTGCTCGGCCGGGCCGTCGAGCCGAGCGCCGGAGAAGTCGGAGCTGACGGACGCACACACGAGACCCATTGCCTCAATTGCGGCACCAAATTGGTCGGCGAATATTGTCACGCCTGCGGGCAGCATGCGCACGTCCGCCGGACCCTCCGGTCCCTGATCCATGATTTTCTGAATGGCCTGATGAACTTTGAGGGGAAGATCTGGCGAACGCTCCCGCTTCTTGCCTGGAAGCCCGGTGAACTCACCCGCCGTTATATCGAGGGTCAGCGCGCGACCTTTGTGTCGCCGATCGCGCTCTTCCTGTTCAGCGTCTTCCTGATGTTCGCGGCGGTCGAGACGACCGATGTCGGCAGGGGGCATGCGCCCGCGGCAGTGAAGCAGGGCATGGTCGCGGAACTGAAGAATGACGGGCAAAAGCTAGCCAAGCTCGAATCTGACCGAGCCGCCGCGGCGCGGGCGGGGAAGCCGACAAACAGGTTCGACGAGAAGATCGCCGACCTCAGGTCGGAGATGACGGCGATTAACGCGGTGAAGGACAAGAACCTTCCTGCGACTCAATTTTCGTTCGACGGCAAGGAGCAGGCGCCGCGTTGGCTGAGCGATAGCGTCCAGGCGGCCGCCAAGAACCCTGACCTGACCTTCTACAAGCTTCAGAACAACGCGTCCAAGTTCAGCTGGCTGATCATTCCGCTTTCCGTGCCGTTCGTCTGGCTGCTCTTTCCGTTCAGCCGGCGATTCCGGCCTTACGATCACACGGTTTTCGTCACTTATTCGCTTTGTTTCATGAGCTTGCTGGTCGTGGCGGGAGTCGTGTTCCAATCGGTCGGACTGACGACCGTGGCCGGGCTGCTTTGGCTGATCCCGCCCTTCCACATCTACCGTCAGTTGAAGAGCGCCTACTCGCTCAGCCGATGGGGAGCGCTTTGGCGAACGACGCTGCTGACGATCTTCGCCATGGTTGTCGTCGGCCTGTTCGCAGCCCTTCTCGTTGGGCTGGAAGCGTTAGACTAGCGCCGCTCGATTTCGTCGAGGAAAGCGTCGATCGCGGTCACCGCTTCTGGCTCGTTGAGGTCGGGCGCATGGCCGACCCCGGGAACGGTCGCGAGCTTCATGTCGGGTGCCAGGGCCTGCATCCTGGCTGCAGTCTCGATCGTCAGGAGGTCGCTCTTGGCGCCGCGAATCACCAGCAGGGGCTTCTGTGCGAGAGCCATGAACAATGGCCATAGATCGACTTGCGGGGTTTCGACGCCCGCATTGAACGGAACCGCGATCGCCATGTCGTAGTCGAACCGGACCTCGCCGTCCTCTTCGCGGCAGGTGCGCTTGGCCATTCGGACCCAGTCTTCGTGCCGGTAACTGTCGAAGGCGCCCGAGAAGTTTGTCGAGATCGCCGCGGCGGCATCATCCCAGCCGGCGAAGCGCACGTCCTTTCCGACGTAGGTCTTGATCCGGTCGATGCCTTCCTGGCTAACGTCGGGACCGACATCGTTGATGATGGACGCCGCGATCCGGTGCGGCTGTGTGACGGCGATCAACATCGTCACGAGGCCGCCAAGCGAAGTGCCGACAAATATCGCTTCTGGCATCCCGAGCTGATCGAGCAGCTCGAAAACGTCGAACATATAGGTCGCCGGCAGATAGCGGGCCGGGACAGGATCATTATCGCTTTGGCCGCGGCCCCGGAAATCGACCGCCAGCACTCGAAATCGGGGCGAATAGCGCTCAGCCAACTCTACGAAGTCCCGCACGTTGCGCGTAAGTCCCGGAAGGCAGAGCAAAGGCGGCTTGTCGCTGCTTCCGGGATAGTCGCGATAATGAAGGCGCAGTCCGTCGCGAACGGTGAAGTAACGATCTTCGTATCGAGCCTCGACGCCGGCATCCTCGCTCATGCACCGAGGCCCTTGCGCAGAAGGCGGCTGGTGACCTCCGCCACCCGCTTCGGGTCTGCGCTCGACCACACTGCGAATTTCAGGCCGAGGAACACATTGGCGCCCATCATTCCCCACGAGATCATGTCGAGGTCCTTGTCGGAAAGCTCCTCTACGATTTCGCCTTTTTCGCGCGCGCCCTTCAGTCGGGCCGCGATGCGCTTCGCGGTCGTTTCATAATGTTCGCGATACGCCGCCGGTTCGACGAATTCGGCTTCATCGATAATCCGGTAAACATCGCGGTGGGTGCGCGCGAATTGAAGAAAGGATTCGAGTGCCAGCCGTTCACCGTCAATCGCGTCCTTCGCATCCTGCAGTGCAGGGGCGACATGGTCGCGAACCTGCGCCGACATGTCCCTGACGAGTGCCTGAAACACGGCCTCTTTCGAATCGAAGTAGGTATAGAAAGTGCCGAGGGCGACGCCGGCGCGCTGGGTGATGCCGACGATCGAGCTATCGGAGAATCCCTGCTCGCCGAACTCGTCACGCGCCGCGTCCAGGATCTTGCGCAGCGTGCGCTCGCCACGCGCGGTACGCGGTGCCTTCCCGTCGCTGGCGGCGCTTGACTGCACCTCTTGATCCACGGTTTCCCCCATTCCGTCGCGATAGCTTTGTAACTCGCTTATTCGCAAGTTGAAAGCTGTTTCAACTTTCAGTATGACTGATTCTCGACGGCAGGCGCAAAAGGGTCGCGCTGCCAGGGGGAGAATTTCAAATGCGCGTTTCCATCGCACGTGCCGCTCTGTTCGGCACAGTCGCCGCAGCCGCACTCGCCGCCACTCCGGCCATTGCGCAGACCGCAGCTCAAACGACCGCCGAAACGGCGCCGAAGCCGCCGGCTCCGCAGGCGACTACAGCTGCGGACAATGGAGGGCAGGACAGCGCAACCGCGCCGATCGTCATTACCGCCCGCCGAACCGAGGAGCGCCTGCAGCGCGTTCCGGCTTCGGTCTCCGCTTTCAATGAGCGCGCTCTCGACCGGATCCAGGCAACGGACACGACCGGCCTTCAGGGCGCGGTTCCGAACCTCAACATCGTCCAGGGCCGTGGCTCTTCGAACGCGACGAACATCTACATTCGCGGCATCGGCCAGCCCGACGCACTCCAGACTTTCGACCCTGCCGTCGGCGTCTATGTCGACGACGTCTATCTTTCCCGTATTCGCGGCAACCAGCTCGACCTCCTTGACGTGGATCGCATCGAGGTCCTGCGCGGTCCGCAAGGCACGCTCTACGGCAAGAACACGATCGGCGGCGCGATCAAGTTCGTCAGCCGGCGGCCGGGCGACACGTTGCGTGCCAACGCCAGCCTCGCGGTGGGCTCGTATGATCAATTCGAGCTCAAGGGATCGCTCTCCGGCCCGCTGACGGATGGCCTCGCTGCCGGCGTCTCGCTCATCCGCTCGACACACGACGGCTACGTAAAGGACGACATCCTC
>DATLOY010000001.1:0-8281 GCA_035536015.1 Sphingomicrobium sp. | reverse complement strand
CCATTGCCGCGTTTCCGACCCGCACGAACGGGGCCGCCTCCGCGACGACATCCGCGAGCGCGTCCGGGCGATCACCGGCATCACGCCGGTCGTCGAGCTGGTTCCACCGCGCACCCTGCCCCGCACCAGTTCGGGCAAGCTGTCGCGCACCAAGGCGCGCCATCTTTACCTTTCCGGCGAAATCCAGCCTTACGACATCGCCGCCTAAATCGCGGTCGTTGCGAGCGTTGGCGAAGCAATCCAGGCTGGGTTGCCGCGTCGCTATCCACCTCGCAATGACCGTGGCCACACGTTAAAGGGCGCTGCCATGCAGCTGTTCGACGACGTCCTCGACCTCATCGGCAACACGCCGCTGATCCGCCTGCGCAAGGCGTCCGACGAGACCGGCTGCGAGATCCTCGGCAAGTGCGAATTCCTCAATCCCGGCCAGTCGGTGAAGGACCGCGCGGCTCTCTTCATCATCCGCGACGCGATGCGGCGAGGTGAGCTGAAGCCTGGCGGAGTCGTGGTCGATGGAACCGCTGGCAATACCGGGATCGGCCTGGCGATGGTCGCCAATGCGCTTGGGCTGCGCACGGTGATCGTCATTCCGGAGACCCAGACGCAGGAGAAGAAGGACACGCTCCGTGCGCTCGGCGCCGATCTCGTCGAGGTCCCTGCCGTCCCGTATCGCAACCCCAACAATTACGTGAAGGTGTCCGGCCGAATGGCCGAGAAGCTCGCTCGAACCGAGCCGAACGGCGCGATCTGGGCCAATCAGTTCGACAATGTCGCCAATCGTCAGGCGCATATCGAAACGACCGGTCCCGAGATTTGGGAGCAGACCTCGGGCAAGGTCGACGGCTTCATATGCGCGGTCGGGACTGGCGGGACTTTGGCCGGCGTCGCGACCGCCTTGCGAGAGCGCAACCCCGGCATCGCTATCGGCCTCGCCGACCCGCCTGGAGCAGCCCTGTTCAATTATTATACGACGGGCGAGCTCAAGGCCGAGGGCAGTTCGATCACCGAGGGCATTGGCCAGGGCCGGATTACCGCGAATCTCGAAGGCCTGACCATCGACCACGCCTTTCAGATCCCTGATCCGGAATCCGTGCAGGTCTGCTTCGATCTCCTCGAACATGAGGGCCTCTGCATGGGTCCGTCATCGGGCGTGAATGTTGCCGGCGCAATCCGCCTGGCGCGCGAGCTGGGCCCCGGGCGCACGATCGTCACCATCCTCGCCGATTACGGCAATCGCTATCAGTCGAAGCTGTTCAACGCCGACTTCCTGCGCTCGAAGGGCCTGCCGGTGCCCTCATGGCTCGACCGGAAGGAGCACGCCGAGCCGGATTTCGTGGCGCTGGAGACGTCCTGACGTCCGCATATCGACTCGCCGTTGTTTCTGATATGTCGCGCCCCATCTTGTAGGGCGGCATTCCAATCCTTTCCCCGGGAGACAGCACATGACTTTACGCATTGGATCGAAGGCGCCGGACTTCGAGGCTGACACCACGCAGGGCCGTATCCGCTTTCACGATTGGCTGGGCGACAGCTGGGGCATCCTCTTCTCGCACCCGAAGGACTTCACCCCCGTTTGCACGACCGAGCTCGGCTATCTCGCCAAGCTCGAGCCCGAGTTCGAGAAGCGCAACACGAAGATCATCGGCCTGTCGGTCGATCCGGTCGACGACCACGGGCGCTGGCTGAAGGACGTCGAAAGCCACGGCGGCGCGAAGGTGAATTATCCGATCATCGCGGACCACGACCTCAATGTGTCGAAGCTCTACAATATGCTTCCCGAAGAGGAGGAGGGTTCGTCGCAGGGCCGCACCGCGACAACCAATGCAACCGTTCGCACGGTCTACATGATCGGCCCGGACAAGCTCATCAAGGCGATGCTCATCTATCCGATGTCGAGCGGCCGCAACTTCGACGAGGTTCTCCGCCTGCTCGATTCCATCCAGCTCACCGCGAAGCACAAGGTCGCAACGCCAGTGAACTGGAAACAGGGCGAGGATTGCATCATCGTCCCGTCGGTTTCCGACGAGGAGGCTCGCACGCAATTCCCTGAAGGCTGGACGAGCGACCTGCCGTACCTCCGTCGGGTGCGTCAACCCGGTCTCGCGCAAGAATCGCAGCAGCAGCAGGCGGAATCCGAAAACGCCTGAAGAATTTCGGCTTCGGCGTCGCGCGCCCGGTTGAGATTCGCCTCGCAGTCGTGAATAGGCTGCGGAGTTGAAACTTGGCGCGCGCGGTGCCGTGACCTCCGACTATTATTCAATTTTGGGAGTCACTCCGGCGGCGGAGGACGTCGTCATCGGCGCGGCATATCGCGCCCTGATGCGTCACTATCACCCCGATACGAACCCCGACCCGAATGCCCAGGCGCGCGTCCGCGAGATCACGGCGGCTTATGCCGTGCTCCGGGACCCGGCGAAGCGCGCCGAATATGATGCCGTCAGAGTTTCGGACCAGGCTCTGTGGGCCGAGGAAGACGAACCGTCGAAGGCGCCGCCATTGCGCGCGGCAGGAATTGCGTCGGCACTCGTCGCCCTCGTGCTTGTCGGTGCGCTTTGGGCTTTGCCGCGCAACGGCCCGCCAGTGGGCAAGGCGGAAAGGTCAGCCCCGGTCGAGAAACTGAAGCCAGCGTTCGTCCCGCCCCCCAGCGTGGCTATCGAGCCATTGCAGCCCGAGGCGAATCGTCTCGCCCGCCTTAACGGCGAAACCGATCCCTCGCCGCCGGTTGCTCCCCCGGTGGAAGACACAGTCCCCGCGATCGAAGCCGAACCGGCACCGCCCCTTTCCATCGTTGAAAAACCAGTGGCTCGAATGAAGCCCGCGGCAATGGTGAAGCCGAAACAGGCTGCGAAACCGGCACCGATCCGCGTAGCCGAGAAATCGACTGCGGCCGCGACCGATCCACGCCTGGCGGAAAGGGTGGCGACCCTCGACCGGATCTCGGCGGGCTTTTTCAGTCAGTCGATGGTGCACGCGACCGATGCCAAGAAGGAGCTGCTGCTGGCGGCTCGCGACCGGTTCACGGCCGATCGCAAGGCCTGCCGTTCAAGTTCCTGCGTTGCCGACGCCTACGTTCGCCAGATCCGCGAAACGAGCGCCATCATGGAAAGCCGCGCCGGGCCCGCGAAGTAAGAGGCGAAAACTCCTATTGCGGGGGAGGCGCTGGATCCACCACCGCCCAGTCCTGGATGGCTTTCCAGCCGCCGTCGTCCTGCTTCTTGTAAACGGTCACGAAAGTGCCGTTTTCAGTCTTGGCCTTTTTCGTCGCGGGATCGGTGTAGCTCTCCGTGAACTTGCCGCTCGCAACCGCCATGTCGCCGGCTTCCGCAACCTCGACCTTGTCCGCGCCAAAGCTGATGTTGAAGTTCGGATCCTTCAGCCCTTCCTCATAGGCCTTGCGGATATCGCTAATGCCGCTGGCCTTGAGACCCGGAGCGATGAAGTCCGCATCATTGGCGTAATGCGAGGTTAGCGCATCGACGCTTGCGGGTTTTGCCTGGAATTGGTCGCTCCAGGCCTTCTCATCGGCCTTGATCGTGTCCGCGATCGCCGACCTGTCGACCTTCTGATGTTGGCCTTCGCGATGCTCATATTTCGCGCAGCCGGTCAGGCCGAATGCCAGTGCCGACGCACCAAGCAGGGCGATTCCTCTTTGCAGATACAGCATCTGATTGTCCTCCCGCTGATGGAGGACGGTGACCCAATCACCAACCGCTGAGTCGCGCAACTCCTGTCATCGAGGCGCGCCACCTCTCCTGACGACGTGATCGAGCGCCCAGGACCCAGGGCCGGCAAACACAAGATAGAGGAATATGAAGCAGTATAGGACTGCGGCGTCGCCCATGTTTCCGATCGGCCAGAAGCCCTTCGGCGCATGCTGAATGAAATAAGCGGCAGCCATCTCGCCGGAGGCGATGAAGGCGGCGAAGCGCGTGAACAGCCCCAATGCAATCAGCGCGCCGCCGATAATCTCGATCGTGCCCGCGATCATGAACAATGTCGGCAACGGCCCTTGCATCGGGAATGGTACCGGGAATGCGAAGAACTTGCTCGTCCCATGCTCCACGAAGAGCAGCCCCGCCATGATCCGCAGGACCGCAAGGGCCCGTGGAGAGAAAGCTGAAAGGTTCGGCATCCTTGTTCTCCTTCGCCGCGGGGTTAGCCGATCGATCTCGCGAGAGTCACCACCCTGCCTCGCTTCGCCGGGCGAACGGGAGCATCCGGCCGAGGACTCGATCCTTCAGGACATAATGATGGTATAGCGCCGCCAGCGCATGGCCTAAGGCGAGAACGATGATCGCCCAGCCCACTTTCCCGTGCACGTCGTGGAGCAGGTGCCGGGTCGCCTTGTCCGCGGCACCATAGGGTCCGGGTATTCCGAACAGCCCGAAGAATTCGACCGCATGCCCTTGCGCCCAGCGCCAGGCGAAGCCGGTCGCGGCCTGCGTCACCAGCAGTACGTAAAGCAGATAGTGCAGGGACTTGGAGGCGATCTTGATCCAACCCGCCTCGAGCGGTGACAACTGGTGGCCGGGAATCCAGCGCCAGACCAGTCGCGCGACGATCAGCGCAGCGAGCAGCATCCCGAACGAAACGTGAACGCTCTGCATCGTCTCGCGTGTCGGCTTGGCAAACCAGTCCCAGGTTTCGCCGAGGGCGAACTGAATGACGACCAGCAACGCCGTCGCCCAGTGCAAGGTGATCGCGACCCCGTCATACGTCGTTCCGTCATCGCCCGCGGCGATGCGCGTCGCGACATCGAAACCTGTCCTGTCGTCCATCCTTATCCTCTCGTTCGGGCCCCTAACGCCCCGATATCCGAGACGGGCGCTATTGCAAGCGATTCGCAACAGGCCCGGGCGCCCTTGCGTAGCCCGACACGCCTCTGCCATGAGCGCGCCCGGAGAGAGAGTCGCATGGCGTTCAAAAGGTTCGCGTTTTTCGCAGCTGCGTTGGCGCTGGCGTCGCCGATCGCTGCGGAAACGCATGTCCAGCCCGCGGTTCAGCCGGGCGGCGACATTCCGCCGGACTTCAAGCCTCCGTATATTCCGCCGATCCCGCCGGGCGGTGACATCCCGACCACGTTTACCGCGCCGCGCGGCGACTTTCAGTTCACGCGCCGGACCGCCATGATCCCGATGCGCGACGGCGCGAAGCTGTACACCGTGCTGATCATCCCCAGGGGGGTCGGCAAGTTCCCGATCATGCTCGACCGCACGCCTTATTCTGCGGACAAGGCGACCTCACGCAATAACACCGTCGGCCCCTGGCCCGAGAACATCCTGTCGACCGCTTATGCCGAGCTCGTTCGCGCGGGCTACATCGTCGCGGTCCAGGACGTCCGCGGCAAGTACAGGTCGGAGGGCGACTATGTGATGAACCGCCCGTTGCGCGGGCCGCTCAACCATACCGCGGTCGATCATTCGACCGACGCGTACGACACCATCGACTGGCTGGTGAAGAACACGCCGGAATCTAACGGGCGCGTCGGGACGATCGGCACCAGCTACGATGGATTCACCGCGCTGATGAGCCTCGTGAACCCGCACCCTGCGCTCAAGGCCTCGGTCCCAATCAACCCGATGGTCGACGTGTGGAAGGGCGACGACTGGTTCCACAACGGCGCTTTCCGGCAGGAAATGATCAGCTACGTCTACGGCCAGACCGCGGACAAGAAGTCCGACGAGGAATGGTTCACCGGCGGCTACGACGATTATTCGACCTATCTGCGTTACGGCTCGGCGGCGGCCTACGGCCACGCGATGCGGATGGAGCAACTGCCCTTCTGGGTGAGGCTCCTCCAGCATCCCGACTATGACGAATATTGGCGGGAGCAGGCGGTCGACAAGATCCTCGCCAGGGCGCCGCTGGCCGTCCCGACCCTCTTCGTCGGCAGCCTCTGGGACCAGGAGGACATTTACGGTGCGCCCGCCGTCTTCAACGCCACGAAGGCCAGCCCCAACGCCCATCTCGCGCTCGGCCCATGGCACCACGGACAGGCCAACGCCGCCGCCCAATCGCTCGGGCCCATCGATTGGGGTTCGGACACCGGCAAGTGGTTCCGCCAGAACGTGATGATCCCGTTCCTCAATGAACAGCTGAAGGGCGGTCCGCCAGCGAACATCGCGCGGGTGACGGCGTTCGAGGCCGGCGAAAACCAGTGGCAGCGCCTCGCCGACTGGCCCCAGGCCTGCGCGTCCAGCTGCCCGGCGAACCTGACGCCGCTCTATCTCGCCGCGAACGGCCGCGTCGCCTTCGACGCACCGTCAGCCCCGGATTTTGACTCCTACATTTCCGATCCGGCGAAGCCCGTCACCTACCGCGCCCGGCCCAACCTCTCGCCCTGGGCGGCCGGATCGACCTGGCGCTTCTGGCTCGTCGACGACCAGCGCTTCGCGGACGCCCGTCCGGACGTGCTCGCCTACGCCAGCGATCCGCTCGCCCAGCCCCTCCGCCTCGCCGGAACCCCGCTCGTCCACCTCGTTGCTTCGACCAGCGGCACGGACAGCGACTGGGTCGTCAAGCTGATTGACGTCTACCCCGAGCAGAATCCCGGCAACCCGCAGCTCGGCGGCTACGAATTCGCGATCGCAATGGACGTCATGCGTGGCCGTTACCGAAACGACCCGGCCCACCCCACGGCGGTGCCCGCCAACCAGCCCGTGACCTATGAGTTCGCGCTTCCGACGGTCGATTACGTCGTCCAGCCCGGCCACCGCCTGATGATCCAGGTCCAGTCGAGCTGGTTCCCGCTTTACGACCGCAATCCGCAGACGTTCGTGCCGAGCATCTTTTACGCCCGGCCCGGCGACTATCGCGCGGCGACTCAGAAGGTGTTCACCGGCCCCAATGGGAGCTGGATCGGATTACCTGTGGTGAAATGAATGGCAGGAGTGGAGGGATTCGAACCCCCGGCCCTCGGTTTTGGAGACCGATGCTCTACCAGCTGAGCTACACTCCTAGGCCTGGCGCGCGAGGTAACCACGCGAACGCGCGTTCGCAACCTTGAAGACTCACTTCCGCCTCGCTAAGTGACCCGCAGCCCCGCCGGCCGCTCAGGTCCGCGGGGCGGTTTTTTATCCGCGAGCCGAAGGCGCCGAGCATTAGCGAAGCGAGCGGCAGCGGAGCGAGCTATGCGAAGAGACGCCGCAGGGCCGGCCGACCTCGCGTAGCGAGGATCGACGTCACGGGATTCACTCCCGTGACTGCTGACTAGTGAAGGTGAACTACGAAGTGGCGAGAGTCTCCCCCGGCGAATTCGTAAGGCAGGTGCGCGTTGAGGCGATCCAGCGCGTCCATTGGCCGACCCGCAAGGAGACGATCGCGACCGCGATCATGGTCATGATCATGACCACCCTGCTCGCCTTCTTCTTCTTCGGCACCGACGCATTCTTCTCGACGATCGTCAAATATCTGCTCGGCCTTCTGGCCAACAAATAAGGCTCTTCCTCTCCCCGAAGCGGGAGAGGTTTGGGCGAGGGGTTTTAAAGGTTCAACTATGTCCCGCTGGTACATCATCCACGCTTATTCCGGATTCGAGAACAAGGTCCGCGATGCGATCATGAGCGAGGCGAACCGCCTCGGCCTCACCAATTTTGTCGAGGCGATCGAGGTCCCGACCGAAACCGTGACCGAGATCAAGCGCGGCAAGAAGGTCCAGACCGACCGCAAGTTCATGCCCGGCTACGTCCTTGCCAAGCTCGAGCTGAACGATGAGGTCTATCACCTCGTCAAGAACACTCCGAAGGTGACGGGCTTTCTGGGCCCCAACGGCAAGCCGCAGCCGATCCCCGACGCGCAGGCCTCGCGCATGCTCGACACGAAGGAAGAGGCGGCGGCCCACGGCGCCAAGCAGAAGATCAGCGTCGATTATGAGATCGGCGATGCGGTGAAGGTCCTCGACGGCCCGTTCGCGTCATTCAATGGCGTAGTCGAAGAGCTCGATTTCGACCGCGGCCGGGTGAAGGTCAGCGTCAGCATCTTCGGCCGCGCGACCCCGGTCGAGCTCGAGTTCGAGCAGGTCGAGCGCGTCAAATAATCTATCTCCCTCTCCCCTCGTGGGAGAGGGTTGGGGTGAGGGGCCGGCAATGACTCGGCTCCATCCCGGACTTGCTTCAGATCCAGTCCGAATTTTATCCGACAGGTGCTCGATCGTATCGAGGCCGAGCGCGCAAAACCGACGCCCCTGTCGATCTCCGCCCCGCCCCGAATCCGCAGGCTCTAGGAACGCCGAAAAAGGCGCTCATCGCGTGACTTTAGTGAACGTAAGGGCCGCTCAGCCCTC